>CAMAGM010000013.1 GCA_945833995.1 uncultured Prevotella sp. | reverse complement strand
TGACCGTAGAGTACTTCCAGTCATGGATAGACTGGGCAAAGGAGAACAACACGAAGCTCGACTTCAACTCGTCAAGCTTCTCTCACCCCAAGTCCGGAAGCCTGAGCCTTGCAAACCCCAATGAGGACATTCGCAAGTTCTGGGTAGAGCACACCAAGCGCTGCCGCGACATTGCCAACGCAATGGGAGAGGCGCAGAACGACCCCTGCATCATGAACCTCTGGGTACACGACGGTTGCAAGGACGTTTCGGTGAACCACGCCCTCTATCGCAACACACTGAAGAAGTCGCTCGACGAGATATTCGAGAAGGAGCAGCCAATGATGAAGGACTGCATCGAAGGCAAGGTGTTCGGCATAGGTCTGGAGTCATTCACCGTAGGCTCACACGACTTCTACACCGCTTATGCTGCACAGAACAACAAGATTCTGACCATCGACACAGGACACTATCACCCCACGGAGTCGCCAGCCGACAAGGTTTCCGCAGTGCTGCCATTCCTTAACGAGCTCATGCTCCACGTTAGCCGCCCTATTCGCTGGGACTCAGACCATGTCACCATCATGGACGACCAGACACAGGAGCTGTTCTTCGAGATAGTTCGCGCCAACGCCCTCGACCGCGTACACTACGGTCTTGACTTCTTCGACGGCTCAATCAACCGCATAGGCGCATACGTCATCGGCTCACGCGCCGCACAGAAGTGCATGCTCCGCGCCCTGCTCGAGCCACGCGATACAATCTCCAAGCTGGAGCTGGCAGGCGAGGGCTACAAGGTGCTTGCCATCATGGAGGAGCAGAAGGCAATGCCATGGAACGCCGTGTACGACGAGTTCTGCGTTCGCAACAACGTGCCTGTAGGACAGAACTTCATTGCCGACATCGACAAGTATGCCGCTGAGGTAATCTCGAAGCGTTAATTCCTTTCGACCCTACCGTATATGGAGATAATAATAGGACTTATCATAATAGCCATCGGAGCTTTCTGCCAAAGCAGTTGCTATGTTCCAATCAACAAGATAAAGGACTGGAGCTGGGAGAGCTACTGGATAGTGCAGGGAGTGTTCGCATGGCTGCTATTGCCACTATTGGGAGCACTGCTCGCAGTGCCCGCAGGACACTCGCTCTTCGACCTATTCACAGCCGACAACGCCTTCAACATCATTATGGCTATGGTGTTTGGCGTACTGTGGGGCGTGGGCGGACTGACCTTCGGCCTGTCGATGCGCTACCTTGGCGTGGCTCTCGGACAGAGCATTGCCCTCGGCACCTGCGCAGGACTTGGCACGATAATGGGTCCAGTGCTGTTGGACATCTTCTTCCCTGAGCAGGACGCACTGTCGGCGCTGACGTTCTCGGTGATAACTGGCGTGGTGGTGACACTCGTGGGCATAGGCATCATAGGTCTGGCGGGAAGTATGAAGGCATCGTCGCTCTCCGAGGAGGAGAAGATGGCGGCAGTGAAGGACTTCAACTTCCCCAAGGGCTTGGCGATAGCACTGCTTGCAGGACTGATGAGCGGCTGCTTCAACGTGGGCTTGGCATTCGGTGCCGACATCAACTTCGGCGACCTTACACCCGACATGTACAAGACACTGCCGGCAACAATGCTCGTGACCTTCGGCGGTTTCCTAACCAACGCCATCTATTGCTTCTATCAGAACAGCAAGAACGGCACATGGGGCGACTACGGCAAGTCGGCGGTATGGGGCAACAACGCACTGTTCTGCCTCTTGGCAGGCGCACTGTGGTACAGTCAGTTCTTCGGTCTGTCGCTCGGCAAGGGCTTCCTTACTGAGTCGCCAACGCTTATGACCCTCTCGTTCTGCATCCTCATGGCACTCAACGTGGTGTTCTCCAACGTGTGGGGCATAATACTGAACGAATGGAAAGGCTGCTCGCGAAAGACCATCGCCGTGCTGATAGTAGGTATAGTAGTATTGATAATCTCCAGCTTTTTACCGCAAATGATTTAAACGAGGAGTGAGGAGAGAGGAGTGAGGAGTGAGGAGTGAGAATAGCAAAAGCCTTAAAACTGCGCAAATCAGTAATCTCACTCCTCTCTCCTCACTCCTCACTCCACACTCCAATATAACGAATAAGTATGAAACGATTTGCATTTAAGATGTACCTTAAGAAAGGGTGCGAGGAAGAGTACGCCAAGAGGCACGCTGCCATTTGGCCAGAACTGAAACAGATGATAAAGGACCAGGGAGTGAGCGACTACAGCATCTTCTGGGACAAGGACACCAACCTGCTCTTTGCCGTGCAGAAATGCGACAAGGACACCAACAGCCAGGACACGACAAACGTTGATCCTATAACACAACGCTGGTGGGACATGATGGCAGACATCATGGAGGTGAACCCCGACAACTCCCCTGTGAGCATTCCACTCGTGGAACTGTTCCACATGGACTAAGCAGAACCGAAAAGCCGGAGAGTGACTCAACGCCACGTCTCCGGCTTTCGACCAAATACATTTAAAATAACTAACCTTTAATTTATGCTCTGAAACAACTTTCCATGTCCGAATTACATTCACATCACTTTCTTGCTGCAAAAGTAGTGAAAAAAACGCTGCGTAAACCTTTCATTTTGACATTATAACCATGACTTTTGGCAGGTTTCGCGAACTTAACAATAGTTTGGACAATTTGGTAATATTTTATATGGAATATAGTGTGAAATAAGATAAAATTCGTATCTTTGCAATCACTAACGTCAAAACATTATCTAAAATGAATAGAAACAGACTGCGCCTTATGGTGGCACTCGTGCTTGCCATCAGTTTCTCAACAACGAAATCGCAGACAACAAGTAAGACAATACCAACTCCCGAGACCGCCAAGCCAGGCATACGCTGGTGGTGGCTCGGCTCTGCCGTTGACTCAACAAACCTTCGGTGGAACCTCGAACAGTTTGCCAAGGCTGGCATAGGTGCCGTGGAGATAACACCCATCTACGGCGTGCAGGACAACGAGGCAAAGGACATCAGCTATCTCTCGCCACGATGGATGAGAGAGCTGCGCAACGTGGAGGGAATAAACGCCGAGCTCGGCATAGAGACAAACATGGCAACGGGTACAGGATGGCCGTTTGGCGGTCCGTGGGTGCCACTATGCGAGGCTGCCTGCAAGGCAGTGGTTGTAGATACGCTGGTGGATGCGGCTACGCCATTGGGCGACATCGTGTTTGTCCTGCCAGAGCGTGAGCGTGGCATAGCCAAGCCAATAGCCAAGAAGGAATATGGGGCAGAGGGAGGAAAGAAACGCGTGATAGCTCTCTATGAGAGCCGCACAAGGCAGATGGTGAAACGAGCTGCGCCTGGAGGCGAGGGCTATGTGGTGGACCATTTCGACGCTAAAGCCGTTGCGAACTACCTTGCCCACATAGACAGTGCCTTCACAGCCTCTGGCACTGCTTTCCCGCCTGTGCTGTTCAACGACAGCTATGAGGTGTATGGGGCAAACTGGACTCCTACCCTACCCTACGAGTTTGAGCGACGACACGGCTATAGCCTCATCGACAGCCTGAGGGAGTTTGTTGATGGCGACGCAAAGGTAGTGAGCGACTACCGCGAGACCCTTGCCCACATGTTGCTCAACAACTTCACCCGACAGTGGACCGACTGGGCACACAGCCACGGTGCAAAGACACGCAACCAAGCCCACGGCTCGCCCGCAAACCTGATAGACTGCTATGCCGCAGTGGATATCCCGGAGATAGAGGGTTTCGGCCTGACAGACTTCGGCATAAAGGGTCTGCGCCGCGACTCAGGCTTCACACGCCGCAACGACAGCGACCTCTCGATGCTGAAATACGCGCCATCGGCAGCCCACATCACGGGCAAGAAACTGACGTCGAGCGAGACATTCACATGGCTGACCGAGCATTTCCGCACATCGCTAAGCCAAATGAAACCCGACCTCGACCTTATGTTCTGCGCAGGAGTGAACAGGATGTTCTTCCATGGTGCCGCCTACTCGCCAAAGGACGCCCCATGGCCAGGATGGAGATTCTACGCATCGGTGGATATGAGTCCTACGAACAGCATTTGGCGCGACGCACCTGAGCTGATGAACTATATAACACGCTGCCAGACCTATCTGCAATGGGGACAGCCCGACAACGACTTCCTCGTCTATCTGCCAGTGCGCGACCTATGGAAGAACGACACCCGCAACTGGCTGATGCAGTTCGACATACACTCTATGGCACGCAAGGCGCCACAGTTCATAAAGACAATACTCGACATTGACAAGGCAGGATTCGACTGCGACTACATCAGCGACCAATACCTGCTGACGACGACATACAAAAAGGGAATGTTGCAGACCGCCGCGGGGACACGCTACAAGGGAATAATAATCCCTGCCAACGCCACACTGCCCGACGACGTGGCACGCCACATCGAGCAACTTAGACAGCAAGGGGCACACATAATCCTTGGCGACGACACGGCGGCAATGGAAAAGGCGGCAAAGCCCGAGGCAATGAAGAAAGAACTTGGACTGAAGATGATACGTCGGAGCAACGACGAGGGTCACCACTATTTCATAGCAAACCTTACAGACCACGACATCTGTGCACGCATAGCTCTGGCTACCGACGAGCCTCACGCCTATTGGGTTGACCCAATGACAAACGAGATGTACAATGCCGACCTGAACGCACAAGGCATTGCCATCAGTTTGCGCAGCGGCGAGAGCCGAATACTCGTCAGTTCAAACAACGGGAACGACCTTCCGGCAGAGCCAGCACTCGGCGACACAGAGATTGACTTGACGGGAAACACATGGCAACTATCGTTCATTGAGGAGCAGCCCAATGTGGGCGAGAGCTTCAAGCTCGAAGGAATTAGGACATGGGAAGGACTGAGCGAGAAGGCAGCGACAACGATGGGAACAGGAGTGTATGAGACAACATTCAACCTTTCAAAAGCCGAAGCCAAAAACGATTGGACAATAGACCTTGGCGACGTGAGGGAGAGCGCACGGGTGTATATCAACGGCAAATACGTTGGCTGCGCCTGGGCAGTGCCATTCACCCTCGACTGCAAGCGCGCGCTACGCAAAGGCAAGAACACACTGAGAATAGAAGTGACCAACCTGCCCGCAAACCGCATTGCCGACATGGACCGCAAGGGCGTGAAGTGGCGCAAGATGAAGGAGATAAATGTCGTAGATATAAACTACAAGAAGACCTCATACGCCAACTGGAAACCAGTGGCGAGTGGTCTGAACGGTAAAGTAAAATTAATAATAAAAAAATAACAACGATGAAAAAACTGATCAGCATTGCCTTTCTCACACTCTGCGCCATAACGCAGGTGATGGCACAAAACCCAAAACAACAGGAAATACTGGATGTGGTGCGTCGTACGAACGACTACTTCATGCACAAGTACAGCGACCCAACGCTCGACACTTACGTGAACAGGGTGCGCACGAGCAACCTCTGGACACGAGCCGTGTATTACGAGGGACTGATGGCTCTATATGAGATTGACCCACAGCAACGATATGCCGACTACACCGACCGTTGGGCTGACTACCACAAATGGACAGCACGCGGAAGCGTGAATGACACCGACGCCGACAACCAGTGCTGTCAGCAGACCTACATCGACCGATACATACAGAGCGGTGGCAAGAAGGACCTGAGCAAGGTGAAGGAAAATCTCGACCACCAGATAGCCACTGGCAGGAACAACTATTGGACTTGGATTGACGCCATACAGATGGCAATGCCACTCTATGCGAAATATGCCAAGCTGACAGGCGAGAGGAAATATCTTGACTACGCCATGAGCTCATACCGCTGGACCCGAGACACCCTCGCCGCAGGACTCTTCAACAAGAAGGAAGGACTGTGGTGGCGCGACAAGGACTATGTTCCGCCATACAAGGAGAGCGACGGACAGAACTGCTACTGGAGCCGTGGCAACGGCTGGGTGTATGCCGCACTGCTGAGAGTGATGGAGACACTGCCTAAGAACGACAAGGTGTATAAGGAGCTGAAAAAGGACTTCGTACTGATGAGCAAGGCGCTTATAAAATGTCAGCGTGAGGACGGATTCTGGAACGTAAGCCTTGTGTCGCCTGTGACATACGGCGGTCCTGAGATGACAGGCACAGCCTTGTTCCTCTATGGCATGGCATGGGGAGTGAACAACGGCATTCTTCCGGCAAAGACCTACGACGAGCCTATGGCAAGGGCATGGAAGGCTCTGGCATCATGCGTTCACGACAACGGATTCATAGGCTACAACCAGGGCACAGGCAAAGACCCTTCGGCTGGTCAGCCCGTGACATTCACCTCAATGCCCGACTTCGAGGACTACGGCACTGGATGCTTTATACTTGGAGCGGTGGAATACTATAAAAAAATTAAGAATTAAGAATTAAAAATTAAAGAGAAGCCCCCTCCAACTCCCCCAAGGGGGAGTGAAGGCTGCGCATAGGGGAAGCGCTAACGAGGCTCTCCCCCTTGGGGAGCTGGAGGGAGCTAAGAATTAAGAATTAAAGTTGCATGAAAACTATAATAATGTTGTTGGTGCTTCTTGCAAGCATCAGTGCCTCGGCAAAAAAAGGAATATGGCCCGACGGGACAAAAATGGACGCATGGTTTGACAACCGTGAGAAAGTGGATGTGAACACCTTGGGCAAAAGTTATGTGCTGACAGAACACGGAGTGAAAAACGACAGCACACTGATACAGACAGCCGCCATACAGGCTGTGATAGACAAGGCTGCGGCAGAAGGCGGTGGCGTGGTGGTAGTACCACAAGGCACATTCCTCAGTGGAGCAATATTCTTCCGTCAAGGCACACACCTATTGGTGGAGGAGGGCGGAAAACTGAAGGGAAGCGAATACATCGCCGATTTCCCAATATTGGAGACACGCATTGAGGGACAGACCTGCAAGTATTTCGCTGCCCTCGTGAATGCCGATAACCTCGACGGATTCACCATTGCCGGAAAGGGAACGATAGACGGAAATGGCTACCACTATTGGGAAGAATTCTGGATTCGCCGCAAGTGGAACCCACAGTGTACGAACAAGGACGAGCAACGACCACGTCTTGTCTATATCTCCAACTGCCGCAATGTGACAGTGCAGGACGTGCACCTGCAGAACAGTCCATTCTGGACAAACCATCTCTATCGCTGTGACCATGTGCGCTATCTCGACTGCCACATCTTCGCCCCAACGACGGGAGTAAAGGCTCCAAGCAGCGACGCAATAGACATCGACGTGTGCCACGACATTCTCGTCAGCGGATGCTACATGTCGGTTAACGACGATGCCATAGCCATAAAGGGCGGCAAGGGAACATGGGCAGACAAGGCTCCTGAGAACGGTCCGAACTACAACATACTTATCGACAACTGCCACTACGGCGTTGTGCATGGCTGCCTCACGCTTGGCAGTGAGAGCGTTTATGACAAGAACATCGTTCTAAGCAACATCGACGTTAACAAGGCAAACCGAGTGCTGTGGCTGAAGATGCGCCCCGACACTCCACAACACTACGAATACGTGACAGTGGAGAACATCAAGGGAACAACGGGAAGTTTCCTCGTTGTGCGCCCATGGACACAGTTCTTCAAGCCCGAGAAGCGCAATGACATGCCATTGAGCCAGTGCAACAACATCGTGATGCGCAACATAAAGATGGACTGCAACAACTTCTTCGACGTTGGCACGAGCGACAAATACCGCCTGAAGGACTTCACTTTCGAGAACATCACCGTTAGCGACAAGAAACAAGCTTTCGACCCTAACATGATAGAGAACACCGTGGTGAAGAACGTGAAGATAAGCAAGGACGGACTTGACTGGCCGGAACTGCAGCACAAGGAGTGAGAGAATTAAGAATTAAGAGTTAAGAGTTAAGAGTTTGGAGTTAAGACATTAGCTATGAGAGCGATTACATTTTTATTCACCCTTATTGTTGCAACTGCAACGGCTTGGGCTGCCAAAGACAAGACGACCACGTTATTGTCGCCTGACGGGACACTGAAAGTGACCGCCACAACAGGCAGCAACGGAATGACATGGGCTGTAGAGCAGGACGGTGTTGCCATATTGTTGCCCTCGGCTATTGGCATCAGCATTGATGGCAAGGAAGCCATGGCGGCAGTTGGTAAGGAAACGGCAAGGAAGAGCATCGACAAGACCACAGAGCTGTTCTATGCCAAGAAATCAGCCATTCGCGAGTGCTACAACACCGTGACGCTCAGACTAACGGCTGGCGTGGGCGTAGAGCTTAGAGCCTACAACGACTTTGCGGCATACCGCATAGTGACCACCAACGGCAAGCGCCAACGACTTGTGGACAGCGAGACAGCTGAGTTCCGCTTCGCTGACGACCACCAGGCGTTCGTTCCTTACGTGAACGACAACCGTGGCGGCGAGCGTTGGTGCTACTCCTTCGAGTCATACTACGACGAGCAGAAGCTCTCGCAGATGTTTGCCGACTCACTTGCCATCACTCCCCTCGCCCTCTGCCTGCCACAAGGCAAGAAAGCCGTGGTGCTCGATGCGGGCGTTGAGAACTATCCGGGAATGATGCTCGTGAAGGGCAAGGGCAACACGCTGAGGGCAGAGTTCGCCCCCTACCCTCTCCAACAGCAGATTGGCGGCTACGCACGCCTTAACCTCGTGCCTACGGAACGTGCCAACTACATAGCACGCATCACAGGCAATCAGCCACTGCCTTGGCGAGCCGTTGTGGTGAGCCGCAACGACAAGGACATCATGAACTGCGATGTAGCACAACTGCTGGCACCTGAGTGCCGCATCAGCGACACATCGTGGATAAAGCCAGGAAAGGTGGCTTGGGACTGGTGGAACAACACCAACATCACAGGCGTGGACTTCAAGTCAGGAATGAACACGCCGACTTATAAATATTACATCGACTTCGCCTCGAAGAACAAGCTCGAATATATCATAATAGACGAGGGTTGGAGTTCGTCCGAGTCGTTGACCGAGGAACTTAACCCCGAAATTGACATTCCCGCACTTATCGACTACGGCAAGCAGCGTGGCGTTGGCATCATACTTTGGTCGAGCTGGCGCAACCTCATCGGCAGCAATCCCGATGGCGACATTGCACAGACCGACGCCATTATGAAGCGATATGCCGACATGGGCATAAAGGGATTCAAGGTTGATTTCTTCGACCGCGACGACCAACAGGTGACAGCCTCAGCATATAGGATTGCCGAGAGTGCTGCACGCCACCACCTTCTGCTCGACTATCACGGACTGAAGCCTGCGGGTATCAACCGTGCCTATCCGAACATACTCTATTTCGAGGGAGTGAAGGGACTGGAGAACTCAAAGTGGGAGCCACGAGTGGGCGACGGACCGCTTCACAACCAGCCACGCTACGACGTGTCGATTCCCTACATTAGGATGCTGACTGGACCAATGGACTACACCCCGGGGGCAATGGAGAACGCACGCCGCGACAACTTCTTCGGCAACAACGACCACCCAATGAGCCAAGGCACAAGAGTACACCAAATGGCAATGTACGCCACCTTTGAGGCTCCATTGCAGATGCTTGCCGACAGCCCAACAAAATACGAGCGTGAGCAGGAATGTACAGATTTCATTGCCCTCATACCAACGGAGTATGACGAGACAATAGCCCTCGACGGAAAACTCGGCGAATACTCACTGTTGGCACGACGCAAGGGCGACACATGGTACATAGCCGCCTTGACAGACTGGACTCCACGCACACTTTCCCTCGACCTATCGTTCCTCAACGAAGGCACTCACGAGGCAACAATCTTTGCCGACGGAGTAAATGCAGAGAAGGAGGCAACGGACTATAAGAGAACAGTACAGGAAGTAAAGAAGGGAGACAATCTGACAATCAAACTCGCATCTGGCGGCGGTTGGGCAGCAATAATAAAATAACACAAAAGGCAGGGATTAACCCTGCCTTTTATGTTATTGTGGAATTTTGTCATACATTGAATCCCACCAAGAGGAATCGTCATGAAGCCATTTGGCAAACCAAGCGAAAATAGTGTTTTGCCATTTGATGCGCTTGTCGTAGGTCAGGATATGATGGTCCTCGCCCTCAACCACGACGAAAGCCGTAGGGCGGTTGAGCAGACGGAGGGCATTGTACATCTGAATGCTCTCGCCTACAGGGACATTGTGGTCTGCCATGCCATGGACAAACAGCAACGGCGTGTGTATTTTGTCGGCAAGGAACAGCGGACTGCGATTGACATACAGCTCATGGTCAGTCCAAGGATAGCTGTTTGCCATCGAAACCTCGCTATAGGAATATCCCCAATAGCCCTCACCCCAATAGCTGGTGTGGTCGCTGATGCCGGCATGTGATATGGCAGCTGCGAAGATGTCGGTCTTGGTCTGTAGATATTGGGTCATGAAGCCACCGTATGAAGCACCGATGCAGCCAATCTTCTTCTCGTTGACGAAAGAGTGGTCGCGGCAGAACTGCTTGGTTCCCTCGATGATGTCCTGTGCAGGTCCCTCGCCAGCCGTGTTGACATGGCGTGAGGAGAACTCCTGACCAAAACCTGTTGCCCCACTGGGCTGCACCACATAGACCACATAGCCCATGGCGGCATAGAGATGATGAGGATAGCGGCTCTCGAAATAGCGGCTCGTAGGCGAGCAACCACCATAGTAGTTGACAATGAGCGGATATTTCTTCGTTGGGTCGAAGTTAGGCGGGAGATAGAAGCGTCCGCAGATGGTGTCGCCACGGGAGTTGACAAAGTCCCATGCCTCACAAGCACCAAACTCCACGTCGCCGAAACGTTGGGCGTGAAGGTCGTCGAGCACTACTGGCTTGAGGCTCTTGAGATCCATGCGGTAAAGGCGGTCGGTGTTTGACGCGCTCTGTCCACTGAAAGCCATTACAGGAGCCTTGTCGGCGAGGGCGAAACGCCCCATATACTCCTCTGGCTCTGCTATCTGCTCAATCTTTCCCGACTTGGCATCGGCACGATAGAGATGCTTACAGTCGCGATTGAGGGCAGTGAAATAAATCCTACCATCAAAAACATTCCACTGCATATCCTCCACACTTGGCTTGAAATCACGCGTCAGCGGCACCAGGTTGCGTGTTGCTACATCGACAATGATAATCTGATTGTCAACCATGCTTGGGGTACGGTCGGAGGGAAGGTTTCTGCCAATGCCTCCAAAAGCCTCTGGCGAACCTATCACGGCAATGCTCTTGCCATCGGGCGAGAACAGGGCATTTCCTATGAAACCATCGTCAGCGACAATCGTCTCATCTGCCATTGTCTGCAAGTCGAGGCGGTGGATAGAGTTGAGCGTCGTGGGGCGCTTCTCAAGACGTTGGCGGCTAACCATATAAAGGACATAACGCCCATCGTGCGATATGTCGAGCAGCGAGACGTTCTTATAGCCGAAAGTAAGAGGTTGGGCAATGCCAGTGGCAAGGTCGTACTTCTCAAGCACGGTGCGGTTGCGCCAGCCTGGCATGCGGTCGTCAGGACTAATGAACTGATGGACATCTGCATCGTCCTTTGGCCCTTCCACCTCACACGAGATAATGAGGAAGTCGGCTGTGGGAGAGAACGAGAAGTGTCCCTCGGGAAGTCCGTTGGCTACTATGCGCTCCTTTCCTGTGGCAGCCTCTACTGCAACGAGTTGACGACCTTCGGAAGACTTGCGCACAAGATAGTAGCTGCTTGTGCCTGGCACCCAATCGATGGACTGATTGGTGTCGAGCAACTGGTTGCCAGTCTTCAAGTCGGTGAGTCGCCAGCGGCGCGATGTCGTTGTGGCATCTATCACGTCGTAGTAGCTTGTGATGAGATAACGTCCATCGGCAGAAAGGCTCGTGCCGCTGAAATGCTTACCATTGAGGACATCTGCAAGAGTATATTGACGTTTGTTACCAGTGGAGAGCTGTAAGAGTTTCTCATTGTCGGCAGAGACGCTCACCTGCAATGAGTCGTTGTCGCCCTTGTGGGAGAGATATTTCACGACTATGTCGTGTGTAGCGGGCAACAGCGTAAGGTTGCCATCGCTCTTCTTTCCATCGACAAAGAGCTGATAGTTCCTCATCTTGCCCACCTTCACGGTTGCCTTTGTGTAGCCGCTGTTGGTGAGTTGGAACTGCAACAGATGGAGGGCGTTGTCGGCATCGGAGGCAGGAGCGAAGGCACCGCTATAAACACTGCCCCCGCCAGCCTTGGACAGACTGACGGGAGTGTCGAGCAGTGATTCTTCGGAAAATGCCTTTTTGTTTACATCCACGCTATCAACCATCACCGGAGCCTTAACAACGAAGGGACCCGAATAGCGGAACGACTTTACGTGAATGCCGCCAGCTCGCAGCCCTTGCGAACAAAGGGCTGCGACGGCAATAAGCAAGTATTTCCTCATTACAGCAAGGCCTTGAACTTTTCCTCGATTTTTGACTTTGACGCTGCGCCAACCATCTTGTCAACAATCTCACCACCCTTGAAGAAGAGGATTGTAGGGATGTTGCGGATTCCAAACTCGGCTGCGATGTCGTCGCACTCCTCAACGTCGCACTTGCCAACGTTGATCTTGCCGTCATACTCCTTTGCGAGTTCCTCGATGATTGGTGCAATCATTCGGCATGGCCCACACCAAGTAGCCCAGAAGTCAACAACCAATGGCAGTTCGCCATTCTTCAATGTCTCAAAGTTGCTTGTCGTAATCTTTGTTTCCATTTCTTTAATTTTTAATTATTTGTAATGTTATTAATTATGTGTCAATTTATTTTGTAGTCCAACGCGTCGTTCTGCTCGATATAGGTTATCAGGCGGCTACGGATGTCGATAAACCTCGAACGGCTCCTCAACAAAACGTGTTTCTTGCCCTGCGTGTCGAGCAACTGGAAGTAGAGTTTGGTCTTGCCTGGTGTCTCGCTTATCAGCTGGTTGAGTTCCTCCACTATCTGACTGTCGAGTTTTGAGGTGTCGATGGAGATTGTCATCTTCTCAAGCGTCTTCTCCTTCACGTCTTGCATGAAGCTCACGTTCTGCACCTTCAAGTCGTAGAGGTTGCTGTCGCGGAAGCGCTGTTGCAGGCGGGCTACAATATATACCGACGCTCCCTCTTGGAACATGCCAGCATAGCGTCCCCAATCCTCGCCAAAGAGAGCCAGTACGCCGCTGCCCTCAAAGTCCTCCAAAGTGACAAAGCCACAGGGTTTTCCCGTCTTTGTATATTTTTGTCTTACTCCCGTCACGATGCCTCCGATGACTATTTCCTCGCGTGTGGCAAGTTTCTGCATATCCTCCATTTCCTGACACGGAGTGTTGCAGAGGTTGTCGAGAATCACCTTGTACTCGTCAAGAGGATGGGCAGAAAGGTAGATTCCCACCAGCTCACGCTCCTTGTTCAGACGCTCAATGTCGCTCCACGGCTCACCCTTGAGTATTGGCGGAGTAGCTATCTCCACGGCATTGTCGTCGCCAAACAGTGAGTTGCGCATCTGCGACATCTCCACCTGATAGAGCTGACCGTAGCGCATGAGCGTGTCGATGAACGTGTCGCCCTTGGCATTCTTAGCAAAAAAGTCCTCGCGCCTCATCTGGCTAAAGCCATCAAAACCGCCGCTGAGGACGAGAGACTCTATACACTTGCGGTTGCAGCTTGAGAGACTGACGCGCTGAATGAAGTCGAAGATGTCCTTGTATGGACCGTTCTTCTCGCGTTCCTTTATTATAGCCTCTGCCGCAGCACCTCCAACGCCCTTTATGGCACTGATGCCAAAGCGTATCTCGCCTTTCTTGTTGGCACTGAACTTCTCGCGACTCTCGTTCACGTCGGGTCCGAGGGTCGGGATGCCCATGGCACGGCACTCGTCCATGAGCTTGGTAATTTCAGTTATATTGTCGAGGTTTCGGCTCATTACGGCAGCCATATACTCGGCAGGATAATGTGCCTTGAGATATGCTGTTTGATAAGACACCCACGAATAGCATGTGGCGTGGCTCTTGTTGAAGGCGTATGAGGCGAATTTCTCCCAGTCGCCCCAAATCTTCTCAAGCACCTTCGGGTCGTGTCCATTCTTCTGTCCACCCTCGATGAACTTTGGCTTCATGGCATCAACGATAGCCTTCTTCTTCTTACCCATCGCCTTTCGCAAGGCATCGCTCTCGCCACGGGTGAAATCGGCAAGCTGTCGCGACAGCAACATCACCTGCTCCTGATATACAGTGATGCCGTAGGTGTCCTTGAGATATTTCTCCATGCAGGGAATATCATATTTTATTTCCTCGCGTCCGTTCTTTCGGGCAATGAACGAGGGAATGTAGTCCATAGGTCCCGGACGGTAGAGGGCGTTCATGGCAATGAGGTCCTCAAACACCGTGGGATGTAGCTCACGCAGATATTTCTGCATTCCAGGCGACTCGAACTGGAAGGTTCCGATGGTACGCCCCTCGCAGTAGAGCTTGTAGGTCAGCTCATCGTCAATGGGAATGGTGTCGAGGTCTATCACCTTGCCTGTAGTGAGGCGGATGTTCTCCACAGCCTCTTTCATTATGGAGAGGGTCTTCAGTCCGAGGAAGTCCATCTTTATGAGACCGGTCGATTCTATGACATGACCGTCATACTGCGTACAGCGCAGCTTGTGTCCAGGGTCATTCTTATCCTCTGCCACCGATACTGGCACCCAGTCGCTGATCTTGTCGCGGCAGATGATGAAGCCGCAGGCGTGGATTCCCGTTCCACGCACAGTGCCCTCAAGCATCTTGGCATACTCCATGGTGTTGTGGAGCTTAGGGTCTGGACTTGCCTCAGCGTCACGCAGTTCAGGAATGCACTTTATGGCGTTGCCGAGATTCATCTTCAGTCCGTCGGGCAACTTGTCGGGAATGAGCTTGCAGAGCCAGTTGGCCTTCTCAAGCGGCAGCTTCTCAACACGTGCGACATCCTTGATGGAGTTCTTTGTCGCCATGGTGCCGTATGTGATGATGTGGGCACAGTTCTCGTGTCCATACTTGTCCTCAACCCACTCAAGCACTCTGCCTCGCCCATCGTCGTCGAAGTCGGTGTCAATATCGGGCAACGAGATACGGTCAGGATTAAGGAAACGCTCGAACAGCAGGTCATATTTTATTGGGTCGATCTTCGTGATGCCAAGGCAATAGGCAACTACGGAGCCTGCGGCAGAGCCACGCCCGGGACCGACCATTACTCCAAGCTCGTCGCGAGCGGAGTTGATAAAGTCCTGCACTATGAGGAAGTAGCCTGGGAAACCCATGGTCTTCATGATGTGCAACTCAAAGCGTATGCGGTCGTCAACCTCCTGTGTCAGTGGCATGGGATAGAGTTTGGCGGCTCCCTCGTAGGCGAGCTTGGCAAGATAGTCAGCCTCAAACTTTATGCGGTAGAGTTTGTCGTAGCCACCGAGCTTGGCTATTTTCTTCTCGCCTTCCTCGCGTGGCAGTTGGTTCTCGCCGTTCTCGTCGGAGGTGAATTCCTTGAAAAGGTCTTCCTCGCTGAATCGCTCACGCCACTGTTCCTCAGTTCCGAAATCCTCCGGTATGGGGAAGAATGGCATGATAGGCGCGTTCTCAATGTCGTAGAACTCCACCTTGTCCAATATCTCAAGCGTATTGGAAAGAGCCTCTGGGACATCGGCAAACACCTCGTTCATCTCCTCGCGCGTCTTGAACCACTCCTGCTTTGAGTAGAGCATACGCGAAGGGTCATCGAGGTCCTTTCCCGTCGAGAGACAGAGCAGGTGGTCGTGTGCCTCGGCATTCTCCTGGTCAACGAAATGCGCATCGTTGGTACACACGAGCTTTATGCCATATTCCTTCGCCAACTCAATGAGCACCTTGTTTGCCTTTTGCTGCAACGGGAATGTCTCGCGGTTTGCCCTAATGGAAGGATCCTTCACCTCGTGGCGCTGCAGCTCAAGATAATAGTCGTCGCCAAACACACGCTTGTACCACTCTATCGCCTCACGGGCTCCGGCAATGTCGTCCTGCAAGATTTTCCTTGGCACCTCACCGGCAATGCACGCCGAGCAGACGATGAGATCCTCATGGTAGCGCTCAAGGTCGGCACGGTCGGTACGTGGACGGCCATAGAAGCCATCCACCCAGGCGTTGGACACAAGCTTGATGAGGTTCTTGTAACCCCTATAGTTTTTTGCCAACACTATGAGATGGTAACCGCTGCGGTCGCCATTGTCCTTGTTCTTGTCTTCCTTTCGGTGTCGCGCCACATACATCTCACAACCGAGAATGGGCTTGAAAGGCTCCAGTCCCTCCTTCTTCCTTCCACCATTCACCTTGTTGCAATAGTCGAAGAATTCTTTAATGCCGAACATGTCGCCATGGTCGGTCACCGCCATACCCCTCATACCGTTGCCAATAGCCTTGTCAACGAGCTTTGAGATACTCGACTGTCCGTCAAGAATCGAGTAGTATGTGTGTACATGAAGATGTATAAAATCTTGCATTTTTCGGGTCTTTTTTCGTTTTCGAGGTGTAAAGTTACGCTTATTCTGCGAAATAACCAAAAGAAATCACAAAAAGTTTGCTTAATAATCAAAAAAGATGTATCTTTGCAGAACAAAACCAATCAATGCGTTACCCAATGGGAAGAAGAATCAAGAAACTGAAGAGAATAAGAATACATAGAGAAGGGACAGGAACCCTTATATACAGCATCGTTGGCATCATTGTAGTGGCAGCATTGCTCCGCTGGCTCAACGTCTCGCCGATAGCCTTCTGGGCTTTCGTCGTAGTCTTTGGTTCCGTTTGGGCGGTAGTGCTCAATTTCTACCGATGCCCCATCCGTGAGTTCAAGGACGACACAGAGAAAGTGGTGGTTGCACCAGCCGACGGAAGGATTGTGGTGATTGAGGAAGTAGAGGAAAACCGCTATTTCCATGACCGCCGACTCATGATTTCAATATTCATGAGCCTCTTCAACGTACACGCCAACTGGTTCCCCGTTGACGGAAAGGTGAAGTTCGTAAAGCACCGCGACGGAAACTACCACAAGGCTTGGCTGCCAAAGGCAAGCGAGGAGAACGAGCATGCCGACGTGATGATAACCACGCCCGAGGGTGAGGACATACTCTGCCGACAGATAGCAGGTGCCATGGCACGACGCATAGTCACCTATGCCAAGGAAGGCGAGGAATGTTACATCGACGAGCACATGGGATTCATCAAGCTCGGCTCAAGGGTTGACGTGTTCCTGCCGTTAGGCTCTGAGGTGTGTGTAAAGATGGGACAGGCAACCACTGGCGACCTTACCGTACTTGCCAAACTGCCCTAAAGCATTTCTCACCTCTCACCCCTCACCTCTAATATATATAATAATGTATATATGGCTAACTGCATAACAAAACATATCCCAAACGCCTTGACATCAAGCAACCTCATTTGCGGTTGCATCGCCACAGCTTTCGCCTTCGGAGGCTGCTATGAAAAGGCATTGCTCTTCATCATTCTGGGTGCAGTATTCGACTTCTTCGACGGCATGAGCGCACGACTGCTAAAGGTGTCGTCATCCATTGGAAAGGAACTCGACTCGCTTGCCGACGATGTCACCTTTGGCGTGGCTCCATCGGCAATGGTGTTCGGAGTACTCTACACACACGAATATCCCATTTGGCTGCAAGGCATCAGTTTCCTGCTGCCATACTTGGCATTCGTCATGGCTGCCTTCTCAGCCATCCGCCTTGCCAAATTCAATCTTGACGAACGGCAGACAACGTCGTTCATAGGCGTCCCAACGCCAGCCAACGCCCTCTTTTGGGGCTCTCTGATTGTAGGTTGTGAGGACACCATGTCGCTATCTCCCTACATGACCCTACTTACCATTGCCATGGTCTTTGTCTGCAGCTATCTCTTGGTGGCGGAAATCCCATTGTTTGCCTTAAAGTTCAAGCAGTGGGGCTGGAAAGGCAACGAGGTGAAATATGTCTTCATCATCTCTTCCATTCCCCTGCTCGTAATCTTTGGTGTGGCAGGCATAGCCGTGGTCATCAGCTGGTATGTAATCCTCGCTGTTATCTCCAATCACTACAAACTGACATAAGCAATGCTTAAAGGTCTTCTTTTATTTATAGTAATAATACTTGTCGTCGTCAGCGCAATTGTTCTGTTCGCCGTGAATATAATCCTCAGGTTTCTCAGACGCATGAGGAAAATGGCGACGGGCGAGCTTGACGAGGAAGAGGAATATGAGCGACAGTCAACGTCGCGCCACCAAAGCCAATACACTTTCCGTGGTGGACGCACAAGCCGTGCCCGTCCCAACCGCGAACAGCAAAGCCAACAAACCACCATGCAAGACGGCAAGGTGATTATCGACAACCGCCAACCAGAGGAGCGAAAGCGTAAGATCATCGATGCCGACGAGGGCGAGTACGTTGACTTTACGGAGGAATAAGATAGATTAGTTGACAAGTGTTTTTTTAGTTGACAAGTAAACAAGTTGACGAGATGATAGTCAAACCACAGATAGCAGCAGTATATCAACTCGCCAACTAAAAAACACTTGTCAACATAAAGTATCAACTTCAGTTATGCACCAAGGTGCCTATTGGCTCTCCGTCCATAACTTTCCTCAAGTTTCCGACCACATCCATGTTGAACACATATATGGGCAGGTTGTTCTCCTTGCACATTGTCGTAGCCGTAAGGTCCATCACCTTCAGTCCTCGGGTGTAGATCTCGTCGTAAGTGATGTCGGAGAACTTTGTAGCCGTTGGGTCTTTCTCTGGGTCGGCGGTGTAGATTCCGTCAACTCGGGTTCCCTTGAGCATCACGTCGGCCTCAATCTCAATGCCACGGAGCGACGAGCCAGTGTCGGTGGTGAAATAAGGGCTGCCTGTTCCAGCAGAGAAGATACAGACATAGCCTGCCTCCATTGCCTCTATTGCCTTCCACTTGGTGTAGAACTCACCGATAGGCTCCATGCGGATGGCTGTCAGCACCTTGGTCTTTACACCGATGGCACCCAAAGCGGAGCTTAACGCCAATGAGTTGATCACCGTGGCACACATACCCATTTGGTCGCCCTTGACACGGTCGAAGCCCTTTTGCGAGCCACTGAGTCCACGGAAGATATTGCCTCCGCCGATGACAATGCCAATCTGCACTCCCATCTCACTCACTTCCTTTATCTGTCGTGCGTAGTCGGCAAGACGCTCTGGGTCGATGCCGAAATTCTGCTTGCCCATAAGGCTCTCGCCGCTGAGCTTCAAGAGGATTCTTTTATACTTTGCCATAATATTATATTTTTATTTCAATTTTCAAAAAACTCTTCACTCCTCACTCTTCACTCCTCACTCTTCACTCCACACTCCTCACTCCTCACTCTATACTTTACTTCTTTAAAAGCATATTCACTCAAGGCTCCATCACGTCGCCTCAGGACAAGATGCCCATTTGTCAGGATGTCATGATACTCCGCCTCAAACCAGCCGCCCTCGTCCATATATGTGAAGAAACCTTTTCTGCGGTAAAGAGCCGACTTGTAGAGCGAGTCTATCTCGTCGTAACAGCCCTCGTCAACCATCTTCAGGTAGGCATCAAAACGCTCAACTACAGCCCGAAGAACCTCCATACGGTCAGTCTCCTCCCCCCTTACGCCATAAAGGGAGATTGGGTTTGGAGCGTTGCCAACAAACTCCCTTTGGTTGATGTTGATGCCCATGCCAAGAATACAATAGCGTATGCCGGCGCTCGACACCGAACATTCCGATAGCGTACCGCTAATCTTATAGTCGCGATAATAAACGTCGTTAGGCCATTTTATCGTGATGTCGTCAGCATAATCAGCCAAAGCGTCGCGTACGGCAAGGGCACCAGCCTCAAGCATGACATACTGTCGGGCTACGGGCAAATTCCTCGGATGGCTCTTTATGCTGAAAGTTATGTTTTTGCCACGCTCGCTCTCCCAAACATTCTCTCCCTGACCTCTGCCTGCTGTCTGAAAGTCAGCCAACACAACAGTCATGCGCTCTCCCTCCACACCGCGATAGGTGCGTAGGAAGTTGTTTGTAGAGTCAACCTCATCGACTAAGATTAGTTTTATAGGTTCTGGCATAATACAGTTTGGGATAGAAAGCGTTCTCGATATGGTTTACCTCATAGTCGCCAGGACCGCCGCAGATGGCAATAATATCAAAACGGATGTCACAGACGATGCGATTTCTCTTAACGTAGCTATTTGCGGCAAGGGTCAACGAGTGTATTTTCTTATCATCTACAGCCAACTCACCAGGAACGAAAGTTCCCAACTTTCTGGTCTTGACCTCAACGAACACGATGAGGTTGCTACCTTTCTGGACAATGATGTCAATGTCGCGATGCCCCACGCTCCAGTCCTGTGCAAGAATGGTATAACCCTCTTTGCGCAGATGGTCGGCAGCAGCCTCCTCGCCCCATTTGCCTAATATGTTGTGGTCAGCCATAAGCCCTTTGTAGGATTATTTGTGCCGGTTGGCCCGCTGCTCACGATATTTCGCTTTCTGACGTGCCGACCCGCTACCATGGGCACCGGTGATATATTTCTTTTTCTTCGCCTTGGTCTTCACCTTACCGGCATTAGGGTCACCCTTCGGTGCTCCCTTGAACACCAAGCCCCCACCTGCAATTATATCATCAATGTCGCTCATAACTATATTACTTTTTTTGTGGAGTGTAGAGTGAGGAGAGAGGAGTGTGGAGTGAGGAGTGAGGAGTGAGGAGTGAGATTACTGCACTGCACAGATTTCTCGACATCAAATCCAGGCTCTCACTATTCTCTCTCCTCTCTACTCACTCCTCTCTCCTCACTCTACACTCCTCTCTCCTCACTCCTCTAATTAATGATGGAACAACCTCACCCCTGTGAATGTCATGGCAATGCCATACTTGTCGCAGGTCTCTATGACATTGTCGTCGCGCACGGAGCCGCCAGCCTGGGCAATGTACTCCACACCACTCTTGTGGGCACGCTCGATGTTGTCGCCGAATGGGAAGAAGGCATCGCTGCCAAGTGCCACGCCAGTGTTCTTGGCTATCCACTCTTTCTTCTCCTCACGGGTCAGCACCTCAGGTTTCTCCTTGAAGAACATCTGCCATGTGCCTTCGCGCAGTACGTCGTCGTAGTCGTCGCTGATATACACATCTATGGTGTTGTCGCGGTCGGCACGGCGGATATTGTCAACGAAAGGCAGGTTCATCACCTTCGGATGCTGACGCAACCACCAGATGTCCGCCTTGTTACCAGCCAAGCGTGTGCAGTGGATGCGGCTCTGCTGACCCGCACCGATGCCTATTGCCTGTCCGTCCTTCACATAGCACACCGAGTTGCTCTGTGTATATTTCAGTGTGATGAGTGAGATTATAAGGTCACGCTTTGCCTCATCGGTGAAAGTCTTGTTTACAGTGGGAATGTTCTCAAACAAGGCTGGGTCGTCGAGCTTTATCTCGTTGCGTCCCTGCTCGAAGGTGATGCCGAACACCTGCTTGCGCTCCACTGGCTCAGGCACGTAGTCGGGGTCAATCTTTATCACGTTGTATGTTCCCTTGCGCTTTGCCTTCAGAATCTCTATTGCCTCTGGTGTGTAGTCGGGAGCTATCACTCCGTCGCTCACCTCGCGCTTAATGAGCAAGGCGGTTGCCTCGTCGCATGTGTCGCTCAGGGCAACAAAGTCGCCGTAAGAGCTCATGCGGTCGGCACCACGCGCACGGGCATAGGCACAAGCTATTGGCGAGAGCTCTGCCTTCAGGTCGTCAACAAAATAAATCTTCTTCAGAGTGTCGCTCAAAGGCAGACCAACTGCTGCGCCAGCAGGCGACACATGCTTGAACGATGCTGCCGAGGGAAGCCCTGTGGCTGCTTTCAGTTCCTTCACAAGCTGCCAACTGTTGAAGGCATCGAGGAAATTGATGTAGCCTGGTCGGCCATTCAAAACCTCAATTGGAAGTTCTCCTTCTGTCATGTAAATCCTTGAAGGCTTCTGATTCGGATTGCATCCGTACTTCAATGCTAATTCTTTCATATCCTATTGCTAATTGTCAATTATTCTCTTTTGGGCGACAAAGTTACACATTTTTTTCCAATTCCCACCCTTTTTATCACATTTTATTGCTCTGCCTACCATCTTTTGCCTATGGTTACGTCACTCCACATAATCCAGTTTCACCACAATAACCCTTATGGTCTGGTCCTGCTTGTCGGTCTTCACCTTGGCTATGTGCCAGTCGTCGGGGAAAAAGAGGAAGAACTTGTCGGGTGATGAATCGTAGAAGCGGGTCAGCGACTCGTCGTAGTCGTAGTGCATCACGTCGGGCTTATACTTGCAGTTTGGCTTGCTCGTCTCATGCTCGATAATGCCAAAGCGTTCACTTCCCTTCACGACATACTGGAAATCGATGTGATGATAGTGGCTCTCACTACCTCTTTTCGCAAGTTCCTCGTTCTCGCTGTCCTCAACACTTACCACCAAGCCTGTGCCCTCTATTGGGTGTTTGCCCTTGGGTATGGAGAGCAAGTCGGTGTTGGCAAGCCATTGGAACATTGCGTCCCATTGAGCCTTGTTCTTAGCGTATTGACTTTGGAATTCAACCACGTTGACAGACTCGTGAGGCTTGGCGGCAACAAACCCGTTGCGCCACTCTCCCTTTTTCACCCACTTTGCTGCTGCTTTCTCTGCTGCCTTGCTTACTGGCTTCGTATAAACACCTTGTCCAGAAGCCACAACGGCGAACAACGCCATTGTCAAAATAAAAAACGATTTCCTCATATCTCTTAATTTTTAATTTTAGCCCCCTCCAGCTCCCCCAAGGGGGAGAGCCACGTTAGCGCTTCCACTGTGCGCAGCCTTCACTCCCCCTTGGGGGAGCTGGAGGGGGCTCCTCTTTAATTCTTATCTTTTATGTAGTCCCTTGGAGAGACGCCATACACAGCCTTGAACGCCGTGGAGAAGGTGCTGGTGTTGCTGAAGCCAACAGCATACATCACGTCGTTGATGTTCTGATGACCCGCATCGAAGAGTCGTGCTGCCTGCTTCATACGTATGTTGCGTACGAAGTTGTGGGGCGACTGGTTGGTGAGCATCTTCATCTTCCGATAGAAATGCACACGGCTAAGACCAACCTCACGCGCAATGAAATCGACATTCAGCTCTGGGTTGCCCATATTGCTATTCACTACCTTCATCACTCTCTCCATCAGTTTGTCGTCGGCGGTCTGAAGCTCAAGATTGTCAACCTTGTCCTCCTGGCTCTCATTGCCCGACATCTTGTTGCGCATGGTGTTGCGAAGGGTTATGAGGTTCAGCATCGTGCGTTTCAGTATGTCGAGATTGAACGGCTTCACGATATATGCGTCTGCTCCTGTCTCAAGACCTTCGAGCTTGTCCTCGTCGCGCGACTTCGCCGTGAGCAGTATGACTGGCAGGGTGTTGGTCTTTATGTTGCCTTTCAGCTTGGCACACAGCGTGTTGCCATCCATCACAGGCATCATCACGTCGCTCACCACTATGTCGGGCACCTCCTTGAGAATTGCGCCAAGCGCCTCCTGGCCATTGCCAAAGGTAGTGACCTTGAAGCTTGAGGAGAGTTCCCTTGCGAGATATTGCTGGATCTCCAAGTCGTCCTCCACGACCACTACCCACGGACGCTTGCCACGCTGCTGCGCCGCCTGGTCTGTGGTCTCGTCAATGTCCGCCTGCTCCTCGTACGACTCCTCAAGCAGGTTGACAATGCTGTTGCTGTTGTCTGCCATCTCCGTCTCCGACATCATCTCGTCCTCGCGCAGGTGTGCGTTGCCAAGCGGAATGGTGACGGTGAATGTCGAGCCCCCACCCTTCTCGTTGTTCTTTGCCACGATGCTGCCATGGTGCAGCAGTACGAGCGAGTTGGTAAGGTCCAGGCCTATGCCCGTGCCGAGATGGCGGTCGTTTGTACTCGTGTTGCTCTGGTAGAAGCGCTCGAAAATCTTATCCACCTTGTCCTTTGGTATGCCCTCGCCATTGTCGCAAACGGAGAGGGTCATGTCCTTGTCGTCGTGGCTCACGGTGACAACTATCCTTCCGCCCGTAGGGGTGTATTTGAATGCGTTTGACAGGAGGTTTACCACCACCTTGTCAAAATTGGAGAGGTCTATCCATAGCGGCAGGCTCTCGTCCTCATGAACGAACTCAAAGGTTATCGACTTTGCCCTTGCCTGATAGTCAAACATGTTGCAGATGTCGGCAACGAAACCTATTACGTCGGTCTCGCGCATCTTCATCTTCATCATGCCCTTCTCTATCTTCCTCAAGTCCATTATCTGATTGATGAGGTGCAAGATGCGTTCCGCGTTTCTCTTCATCGTGGTATATACCCCGACACGCTGCGGGTCGTGGTCTTCCTTCAGCAAGGTCATCAGGGGCGATACGATGAGTGTCATAGGCGTGCGTATCTCGTGGCTGATGTTCATGAAGAACTTTATCTTTGCCTCGTTCAGTTCCTCCATGTGCTTGTGTTCCTGCATTCTCATGCGGTCCTGCTCCTTGCGCTTGCGCTGCTGGAAATAGATGCGGACAATGAGGAAGACGATGGCGATGTAGAACAGATAGGCTACAGTGGAACGGTACCACGGCGAGTGTACCACAACCGTGAAGCTCTTTGTCTCCGACTCCTGGTTGTTCTTTATCGCCTTCACCTTGAACCTGTATGTCCCCGAAGGCATGTGGCTGAAGTTTATCTCGTTCTGCCCTGGCTGCAATATCGTCCACTGGTCGTCGTTGATGCTATAGGCGTAGGAGATGTGCTCCGGCGTGTCGTAGGTGAGCGTGGAGAGCTGTATGGCGAAAGAGTTGTCGCCATAGTCGAGGTCGAAGTGGGAGCTGTGCATCACGGTTTGCTCACTTATGGTATAGAAGCCCGATGTCTCGCCCGCCGAGATGTCCTTTCCGTTGACGGTGATGTTGGTTATATCCACCGAGGCATTCCATTTCCTCATACTTATGTCGTTGGCGTTGAACCAAGTTATTCCACCCACGCCACCAAACAGCAACTCACCGTTGCGTCCCATACTGGCAGCTCCATCGCTAAACTCATTGCCCTGCAATCCGTCGTCCACATAGTAGCAGCTCACCACCCTTCCCGTAGTGGCGTCCATTTGGCAGAGCCCATGGTCGGTGCCCACCCAAAGGTTTTTACCACTGTCCCTAAGAATTGAGGCTATACCGCTATCGGGCATTCCGTCTGCCACGCCTATGCGCAACGTATTGCCAGTAGTCATGTTCCTACGGTAAAGGCCATCGTCGGTGCCATACCACAGTATGTTCCCATCCGTCTCTGCCACCGAGCGAATGTTTACACTGTAGTGCAAGGCATTTTCGCCAAACGCGCTTGTCCACGAGTTCTTGTCTATGTCAAGGCAGCACAGTCCCATAGTCGTCGCCACATAGAGTCGGCTTTGGTCTGCCGACAAGTTTATCTGTGAGATATAGTCATTGACAAGTCCGTTTTTCTTTCTGTTGCCCGCAGCCTCCATGTCGGCCTTGTAGTTTGTTGTAGATTTGGTCTTCGGGTTGTAGCGTATCAATCCTGTTCCCATTGTCGCCAGCCAGATGTTGCCGGTCCTGTCTATCTGCAAGCCAAATACATTCAGTCGCTCGTTGTTGCCTATCTTCACGTCGGTGTAGCCGTAGTTGGCAATGTTCACATAGCCGAGTCCCCTGTTGTAAGACCCAAGCCAGATGTTGCCATCGGCATCCTCCGCCATGCTTATTACCGTCGATGGCTCAGGGATATGCCTCAGCAAATGGTGGTTGGCGTCAAGCACGAATGTCCCGTCCCTGTCAGTTCCCACCCAAGTCAGTCCACGCGAGTCGATCAGGGTGCTTGTCACACAACAGTCGCCAATCTCGTTCCTGTTGCCCAACTTATATCCCATATACCCGAATCCCACAGGTTTCTCAGGCTGCATGAACACTCCTTTCTGCAACATGCCGAACCAGAGGTTGCCTGACTTGTCCTCTTCAAACGAGTTCACCTTCGCATGGCGTAGGTCAACCTCATGGCTGTAGAAGGGATTCATCGTAAGCTGATGGGTCTTAGGGTCCATTATGGCAACTCCGAAACCGTCAAGCCCGAGCAGTATGTTGCCGTTGCGGCAAGTGTAAAGTGCCGAGACGTGCATTCCACGAGTGGTCTCCACAGGAACGAAATTGCTATTCTGCGAATACTTCACCCATACGCCTTGGTCGTAGGTGGCTATATATACACGCCCCATCTTGTCCTCGCAGATGTCCATCAAGGTGGTCTTGACGATGTTGTCTGTCAGCAGGCGGCGTTTCTTTCCATTCCTCACTGCCACCACACCGTTGCGCTCAGTAAGCACCCAAAGCCCTTTCCGCGAGTCCTCCATAATCTTCTTTGCCCCCTGAATGTCCTTCAGTGGCTCAAAAGTGCGTGCCTTGTCAATGCCCTCCAACTTAAACACGCCGTTGCCCGAGGTGCCTATGAGCAGCGAGCCATCACTCAAATTGCCAAAGCAACTTACAAAGGATATGATGGTGTCGCCACGCGTACCTAAGAGCGTTACGTTATGGAAACGGTCATTGTAATAAGCCTGCACGCCACGCTGGTTGCCAACAAACAGCACCCTGTCCTTACCTTGTATAACGGTATTGATATAGTTCGACGACATGCCATCACTTCCAGGCATACCTTTCTTGAACACCTTGAAATTGTAACCGTCGTAGCGATTCAGTCCGTTGCGGGTAGAGACCCATATATATCCATCGTTGTCTTGATATACATGTCCCACAAAACTACTCGACAACATATTGTCGGTATTGAACAGCCGTCCCGTCTGGGCATCCACTGGCAATACACATATTAATAAAGTCAGCAATACAACAATCGTTCTCATTTTTTAGGTATTGTTTTTAAAGTTATTAGTCGTTTCTGATGGCAAAGTTACAAAAAACAACTCAAACCAGCTAACAATACACATTTTTTAACTCTTCCTTTTTCAACTCATGCCCATTATTGTGCAACATCATTAACTTTTATTCCCCTTTCCCCCTTGGATTCTTAAGGCTGAGGGGTATCAGACGTTTTGTCGGAATTGATGACTTTCATCGCTGGAAGTATGCCACCCTTACACTTTATCATCACATTGTTCTCTTGGAGCGTAACATCGAGGAATCCCAATGAGTTAAGTTTCTCAATGAACTCTGCCAAGCCACACTCCCTCGACATCTCAAACGATATTGGATAGTGGTCAAGCACCTCCTCCTCAATCTCGATGTTGACGTTGTACCAGCGTCCCATTTCCTTGGTAAGCACCAAAAGCGGGGTCATGTCGAAGCAGAAATTTCCCGTTGTCCACATCGTCTGCTTCTCAGCGTCGGCCTTGTACAAGGCTATCGTTCCGTCCTTTCTTATCGTTGCGCTTTGTTCTGTCTCCATCGTCACCTCCTCGTCAGCCTTTACGTTGCTGTCCACCCTCACCTTGCCATTTTTCAACACCACCGAGGTCAGCATGTCGTCGTATGCCCTTACATCAAACTCCGTGCCAAGCACTGTTGTATTGGCATTGACAGTCTTCACGATAAAAGGACGAGCCTCATCGCGAGCCACGCTGAAGAAAGCCTCTCCAACAAGCTCAACAATACGCTCGCTGCCATTGAAGTTGACAGGGAAGGTCAGCTTCGAGTCTGCATTGAGTTTCACCCTGGTGCCGTCGCTCAGTTCTATGTCGTATGTGGCTCCACGAGGTGTCGTTATTGTTTTCTTTGCAATATCAAGCACCTTAGCTGCAGGGATAGCCATGACCACAGCCTTCTCCTCGTCGGCCTTTATGTTGTCGTCTTCTATCTGCCTTACAATTGGCTCAAGGGTCTGGTCGGCATTTCCCATCATCACCACCCTTGGACCATCAGTAGCCTCAAAAGCAAGCACGTTGCCTTTCTCGTTGACAACATATTCGGCATACTGTCTATCAACCATTGGCTGCATGTCGTCCCTTTCAGAAGCGAAGAACAGATAAACCGCCGAGACTATTGCACAAACAACAATAGCCGCAGCAGCATAACAACGAACCGCCAGCAGCCTTGCCTTATGTCCTGATGCTTTCCTACTTTTGTCAAATCGCTGCCACGCTGCCTCAACATCAGGAGCGGAAGCTTCCTGACGCGTCCTGACAAAGGCATACTCCGAAAGCAACCTTTTGTTCAGTGGGTCGGACATCATCAGTTCCTCGTCCAATCCCTGTGGCTCTTCTTGCTTATAGCAACTATTTGTATTGTTATTTGTATCCATGTTCAAAACACGTCGTGAATTTTTGTTGTTATCTTCGTTTCCCATTGCATTATGCAACAATCCATTTCTTTCAGTTTCTATTGTCTCACATTAAAAGCCTCCCTCATCATCTTCAGAGCCTTTACGATGTGCTTCTTCACCCCTTCGCGGCTAATGCCCATCAGTTCTGCCACTTCGGCGTATTTCTTTCCTTCCATATAGCATTGGTCAACTGCGAATCTGGTCTGCTTGGACATCTTTCCCATAACATGACTTATAATCCTCATCCTTTCCTCGTCAATGTCGTCAACCACTACGGCCTCTTCGTTGCTTACGAGAAAAGCCCTGGCATAATCGTCCCTCACCCTCATTCTCTTCATATAGTCAAGACTTCGATGGCGAACGCTTGTAAAAAGATAGCTGCTGTTGAATATCTGAGAGCCAGAGTCGAACTTTTCCCAAAGTGAGGCAAACAAGTCGTCAACTATATTGCGTGCCTCAGCTTCATCGCCGACAATGGTCAGCGACGCATAATACAGTTTACTATAGTTCTCCTCAAATAGTATTCTAAAATCCTTCTCTTTGTCCGTCTCTCTCTTGCTCATTATTCACAGATATGACAGTGTTTTCCCACGCATATCGCACACAAAGTTAAAGTTATTTTCCCAAACGCCAAAGATTCTTTGCGCATTTTTATTGTTTTTTATCAAATCTGTGTGGTCGCACCCAACTCTTTGCCGGGCGCGACCAAATAGAGAGAGAATTTTATAAAATGATAAGGTTAACTGTCTCCCAGCTCTTCGAGAAGCTTGACGTATGCCTTGTCAAAGTTTACCATCGGCATGGCTTTCATCACTCCTGGTGGCAGAGGCTCTTCGTTTGCCTTCTCCTTGGCAATGTTTGCTTGTCTTTTCTTTATCCATGAGGCTGCCTTCTTACGCACTGAGGAGTCCTTGCAGTTCTTGCTTATCCTGCTTGCCCAGTTGTATATCAAAATGTCGTCCTCACCATATTTCTTGATGTGCTTGCTGCAAAGGTCGGCATACTGTTTCCAGTTGCCCTGTGCCTCAGCCCATGCGATGTCTATGTTGAGTTCTATCTCGTCGGCTTCACTCACGTTCCATTTCCTCATCTCAGCCATATATGCTTTCATGCCTTCAGCATCGAAGGAGGCTGTGCCGTCGTCTGCTTTCTTGATGAAAGAATAAGGGAACGACCTCCAAACGTATGTGACAGTCTGATTGAGCATTTCCTTATCGTATTTTTCCTCGAAAGCCGACTTGTGGGCAAGCATATACTGGAATGCTGGTGTCAGTGGCGACTTGTTGTATCTGAGGAAAGCATTGTAGAGTCCCTCGTTGGAAAGCATGTCGCTCTCGTGTCCTTTCATTAGCACCTCTGCCACTTCCCCACTCTTCACCTTGTCGTAGGCACGGTCGAGCACTGACAGATAGGCTATGAGGAACGCCGTGTCTCGTTCTCCGCCATCGTAGCGTTCAGTCATGGCAGAGAGGCTATTGGTGCCAAGCCCTTCCCTCACCGACTTGAGGAACTTGTCAACGTCACTCTCTGCACCAACTATTCGGTTTATCTCCTTTCCGTTTGAGTCGATGAACAGCAACGTTGGGAAAGCCTTCACTCCAAACCGCTTCTTCAGGTCTATGCCCTCGCCCTTTTCCATATCCACCTTTAGCGAGACGAACTCCTTGTTGAAGTAGTCGCCCACCTTCTTTTGTGGGAACACCTTTGACGACAGCATCTTGCATGGTCCGCACCAACTTGTGTAGCAGTCGATGAAGAGCATCTTCTTCTCCTGCTTTGCCTTAGTCAATGCCTGGTCGAATGTTCCATTCTCAAACTTGATACCCTCATTGGCTGATTCTGCTGCCTGCTGGGTTTCGTTCTGTGCTTTTGCCTGTGGGCAGCCTATTGTCAGAATTGCCGCCATCAGCATTAAACATATTCTATTCATAATTTTGGTTGTTTATTTATTATGTTATGATTCCTCTACATGGCTCCCATCATGCCCATACCCATGCTGATGGTCTTCTTGGGCGCAGCCACCTTCTTGCCGGCAAGGCAATCCTCTATGGCTTCCTTTATCTTCTCGCCACGGAGATGCTTGCGATAGATGTTGCCGTCCTTGTCTATGAGCAGGATGAACGGAATGCCACTGAACTGGTAGGTGTTCATAGCCTCTTTGCCGGAGTCAGTGGTCCAACCCTGCTTCCAAGGCATCGCCTCTTCCCTCAGGGCCTTTGTCCATGCTTCCTTCTTTTGGTCGATAGAAACGCTGAGGAACTCAACGCCCTTGCCCTTAAACTCCTCGTAGTATTTCTTCAGGTTTGGCACCTCCTGACGGCATGGGCCACACCAGCTTGCCCAGAAGTCGAGCACCAGCACCTTGCCCTTATACTTATTGAGCGAGGTTGCCTTGCCCTTCTCTGTCTGGAAGGCGAAATCAGGAGCTGGCTTTCCGTCCTGCATGCGCTCGCGCTTCTCCTTCGCATCTGCCTTTGCCTTGCGGTAGTCAGCCACCAACTGGCGTGCAGTCTCCGACTGAGTCTCCAGCTGCTTCAGCGCAGGCTCGATAACGTCGGCGTTCTTCTCGTCGTTAAGGCGTGACAATGGAGCCAAAACGCTCGTACGGTCGGCATAGTGCTCAACAAGGTAGCGCATCCATGCGGTGTTGTCTTCGCTAAGATAGTCATAGAGCGAGGAAGCGAGGCCCTGGCTCTTCTTCTCGTCCTCTATCTTTGCGCGATAAACACTCTGGCTGGCGGCAATCATCGACTGATAGTTGCGGTAGCCATAGAAGTTCATGAGGTTCATCACCTCATTCTTCTTGCCCGCGCGTATATATACATAAGGTGGATTCTTAATCTTTATCTTGGCTGTGTCAAGTCCGCGGAAGTCGATACCCATATCCTCGTCCTCAAGCCAAACCTGCACATTCTGCCATTTGCCACAGTCAACGATGGCAACGCCAGGCTTGCTTACCGGAACGGTTACCTTGTATGTCTTGTCGGCATTAACAGGCACCTCAGCCAAGACTTTCTTGTCCTGTCCGTCACGTTGATACACCTGAACCTTGAATCCCTCATCGACAAACTTCACTTTACCTTGGATTGTTACTGTCTGTTGTGCAGCTGCCGACATGGTCATTCCAGCGCACAGGGTCATAAATAATAATCTTAATGTTTTCATCGTTTTATGTTATTGTTTAAATGTTCTTTTTCCTTATAGCGACTGAAAGACGTAAAAGGGTACTTAATTCCCACTTTTTTTTGTGGGAATAAGCTACGACAAGGAAACGAAATGGAATATAGGAAATCCTAAGACTCATAGTTCGTACAAATCGTCCAGTTGTATTTCAGCTTGAACGTCACTCCAATATTCATTCCGAGTTAGACCATCAGTGGTGACCATGATGGAATGAATGGCTTTTTTTGTGCCTGTTACGGTCTGGAGAATATTTCGTTTACGGGCAAGCTCTCTTGCATAATCGGAAGTGATGGTGTATGGATCCTTCGAGAATTTCATTTCGCATATATTAATAATTCCATCGCTACGGTCAATAAGTAGGTCTATCTGAACTCCTGGCCTGCCGATGCTCTCATTTGGTAAACAACGCCATGCGTATTCATTTGTCAGTATTCCGCTGATACCAAGTTTCTTTTTAATCTGGTCAACATGCCATAGGCAGGTTCGCTCAAATGCCAAGCCGCACCATGTATTATACTTTGGTGTTCCCAGCATTGATTTCCAATAGTTTGAACCTTGACGTGCTCCATGTATGTATTCGTAATAGAATAATGTATAATGGTCTATCAACTGGAAAATATCCGATTTTGTCCTATATCCCATCATGGTGTAACTACGAATAAAGCCACACCACTCCAGATCTTTAAGAATGTCAGAGAATGCTCCATTGTCTTCAAATTTTCCTTCCACCAACAACTCTTGTCGAGTCATGCCCATCTTTTTCTTTGCCAATAACTCAATTACGCGAATGTATGGTTGGGTATTTTTGAACAATGAAGCATATAACATCTCAAATTCGTCATGCAACTCTCCGTTAGGCGAAAAAATCAGTCTATCAATTTCAGAGGTAATGCTAGTTCCTTTTTGCAACAAACTCCAATAATATGGTACACCGCCAAATATCATATAGGCTTCAAGCACCTGTTTGCGATTCAGCACAAGACCCCGTGACTGTGTTAGTTTCTCGCATAATCCCAAAGGGAATGGATTGAGGTAAATGCGGTGGTTCAGACGATTGTGCAATCCTCCTTTATTCTTAATGATTTTCTTGACCATCCATGAGGTGCTGCTTCCGCAAACTAAAAAAACAATATCTTTTCGTGCGGACGCCCATCCATTCCAAAACGATTCCAACTCTGATATAAATCCAGAGCGAGGGGCATCCATCCATGGAAGCTCGTCAAGAAAAACAATCTTTTTGCCTTCAGGCAGACTCATGATAAATCGTTTGAGCTCACCGAAAGCATCGCCCCAATTGGTTAGTTCCGGTGTGTCTTTCTGTCCATGTTCTTTGAGTGCACGACGGAAACGTACCAACTGTTTTCTTGCAGTCAAATTTGCAGCACCAGTAAACTGGAAGTCGAATCGGTTTTCAAAGGTTTCTCTAATTAGAAAAGTCTTGCCAACACGACGTCTTCCATACACTGCAATAAATTGAGACTGCTCTTCGTTGAGAGCATTCTGTAATACTTGTTTTTCTTTTTCTCGACCAATTAGCATGGCATCCATAAAGTTTGATTCACGCCACAAAGATAATACTTTTCGGGAGAAAACAAGCGGAAAGTGGATAAAATATTCGAATTCCGCTGTTTTATTAACGAAATTTGGCTTCTGCATGTCATTCTACGTTCAGTTGAACTATCTTTTACTTTGTGTGGCGATAGGTGCTGCCAGTTAGACCTTGCAGTAGGAACGAGTATGAATAATGCAGGTTAATACAGGGTGCTTTAATGCCAGAAAAAGTGGGAACCAACGGTCGCTGGCCGAAGGGAAAAGCAATGTTCAGTTGTTGTAAATACCCAACTTTCGGAAGTATTCTTTGAACACAACAAGAACAACTTTCACTCCACCTTTCGATGCGCTCATAACGACAAGTGGATAAGGTAATATCGAGTTGTCGATATGAGCATATAGGGAAGTCGATTATGGGGATATGGATTCAACAAGAATAGGTATTCGTTTTATGTTCCG
>CAMAGM010000012.1 GCA_945833995.1 uncultured Prevotella sp. | reverse complement strand
TGCGAATAAGATGCTACTCGAAGCGTGAGTTGGCGATGATGTATTTCCCCAACCTAACACCCCATACCGCCACCAACAAGCTGGTACGATGGATAGCCCATTGCGGTGAGGTGACGCAGCACCGCCACCTGCTTGAGGTGGGTGCCCATTGCAAGCCCTACAACCGCTGCTCCATCGGCATCTGCAATGAGGGAGGGCTGGACCCGAAGGGTAAGCCGAAGGACACGCGCACCAAGGAACAACGTGAGCAACTCATCTTGCTCCTGATGAAACTCAAAAAGCTATTTCCCAATGCCCTCATCCGTGGTCATTCGGAGATGCGGGGCGCAACGCGAAAGGCGTGTCCATGCTTCAATGCGTCGGCGGGGTTTCATTGGATACAGTAGCTGAGGTAGTTCCACGGCAACATTTGTTTATCCACGGAAGACACGGAATGACACGGTTTCTTAGACTGGGGCTTCGTGTTATCCGTGGTTGATTTTTATGATTCCATTGAGTTTTCATCACTAAATAATCATTTAACCGCCAACGGTTAATAGTTGGAAACGACTAAAAGCAATCCCCTACCCCATTTAAAAAGGCGACATCGAATGATGCCGCCTTTTATTATAGATGATAGGGAATGATTACTTAACGAATCTTATACCTTGAAGTTCTGCTTTGTGTAGATTGAGAACGAGAAGTCCCAGTTCTTCCAAGACAGGTTGTAAGTCAAGCTACCGGTCCAAGACTGGTCAGAGCTATAGACGAACTTGTCGTCGTCGTTGATGGTGCCATCGTCATTAGCAGAGCCACTGAGGCTCTCTTGAGCTGTTGTTTCATACGTTTGTTTTTTTTAGTTAGTGTATTATAGAATTTTTTTTGATCACAGTTTGTCGTTTGGACGGCACTGACGGGACAGATTTATACCATAAGTGCCTTTTCTGCTGCAAATTTATACTAAATAAATTAGCGCCTATGAGGTTATTTTTACATCAGAGTATTGCATTTTACTTTACTTTTGCCTCTTTTCGATACTTTTTTAGCATTTCGCAACTTTTTGGAGCAGCTTTGGGGCGTTTTAGTCATACACAACTTTTAACTATGACAAACGTCAATGTTGCAGGAAAACATGGGTCAAATTAGTGATAACAGCCTCTGAAAGTATAATAAATGTTAATCCTATGCAGTTTTTTGAGTAGATTGGGCTATTTGTGATTTATTTAGTATAAATTTGCAGAAGCTAATGTCCAAAAGGATTTTTGCGAATCCTGACGGACTTGCCAAACTACGAACTGTTATCAAAAAAAAATCATAATAAGTAATAATATACTAACTAAAAAGACAAACGTATGAAACAACAGCTCAAGAGAGCCTCAGTGGCTCTGCTAATGACGATGGTTTGTTTCCTCGCATTTGCGCAAAAGACCATTACAGGTACGGTGAAGGACTCCAACGGTGAGGCCGTCATCGGTGCTTCTATTTTAGAAAAAGGCACGCGCAATGGTGTAGTGACAGACTTCGACGGCAACTTCTCCATCAAAGTGTCGGGTGAGAATCCTCTCGTGATTTCCTACATTGGAATGAAACCGCAGACAGTGAAGGTGGCAGGTAAAACTACAATCAACGTAGTCCTTGAAGACGACGCTCAGACTCTTAACGACGTGGTCGTGGTAGGTTATGGTACCATGAAGAAGAGCGACTTGACGGGTTCGGTATCATCGGTAGGTACTGAGCAGTTGAACGCAAAGGGTGCGCCAAGCGTTATGGCAAACCTGCAAGGCTCGACCCCTGGTGTCAACATCACTCAAACAACTGGACGTACGAATGGCTCGTTCTCGATAGAAATTCGTGGCAAGTCGTCTATCAACTCTTCAACAACACCTCTTTATGTTGTTGACGGCGTAATCTGCGACGACATCCAATTCCTTAACCCACAGGATATTGAGCGTATTGACGTGTTGAAGGACGCTTCCTCTACAGCCATCTATGGTAGCCGTGCAACCGCCGGTGTCGTAATGGTAACTACTAAGGGCGGTCTCAACGTGAAGAGAGATGCCAAGGCAACTATCAGCTATGATGGATATTATGGTATTTCAAAAGTTGCTCGTATGCCGGACTTCATGGATGGTCAGGAGTTCACAAACTTCCGTTTCGCCAAGTTCCTCGACTATGCAGGCGCAAAGGGCGCACAGAACTCGTTCTACATGCCAGGTGGTGGCTCAGGCGGTATTGGTCAGGCTCTGCTCCAGACAGACATTGCAGACCTCACCTCTCCATTCCGTATGTTGGAAATGATTGAGAACAACCAGACCTACGACTGGCCAAGCCTCGTTACCCAAAACGGCAGCAGCCAGAACCACTTCATCTCGATGAGCGGTAGCAGCGACAAGGTGAACTACCACTTTGGCGTGGGCTATGATGGCAACGAGGGTATCTACAAAGGCGACAAGCAGAACAAGATAAACTTCAAGGGTTCTGTTGACGCTAAAATAAATAAGGTGATAAGCGGAGGTTTCACAATCAACATGGCACACATCAACAACGAGTACGCCAACGACGATGCCATCAAGTACGCTTACCGTATGACTCCATTCTCTGTTCCTTACGATGCAGAGGGCAACGTGAACCACCGTCCGGGAAACAAGGCTGCGATTGGCACAAACGACCACCAGTTCTCGGACAACGTGAACCCACTCGACCTTATGGAGAACACCTACAAGCAGCGCAAGACTTGGCGCATGATGGGTAACATCTATCTCCAGTTCGACATTCTGAAGGGTCTGAACTTCAAGACAACCTTCTCGCCAAGCTACACAAGCTATCGTCAGGGCTACATGGTTGGCTATGAGAACCCCAACAACCCAGGAATGACCTACGACGACAATGCCCTTGCCGACTCTGAGACCCAGCTCACAAAGAGCAGCAGCTTCTCATGGACTTGGGACAACATCGTGAACTACAACACCACAATTGCAAAAGACCATAGCCTCGGCATCATGGGTCTCATTTCAGCTACTTCAGGCAACTCTGAGACTTACTATTGGGTGACAAACGGTGTGATGGCAAAGACAGACTGGTACAACATGGGTACAGGTACGTACAACGCTGACGCTTCTTACTCATCATACGGTGAGAACTCCATGCTCTCTTATGCCGCACGTCTGAACTATGGCTATAAGGACAAGTATCTCCTCACCACCACGTTCCGTTGGGACGGTAGCTCTAAGTTTGCCGACGGCAACCGTTGGGGTTGCTTCCCATCAGTAGCTCTCGCTTGGCGTGCATCTGAGGAGGAGTTCCTGAAGAAGGTTGACTGGCTGAGCAACCTGAAGCTGCGCGTAAGCTATGGTGTGACAGGTAACAACAAGGGTACGAGCAACTACGCAACCCAGCAGACCGTGAGCGGCCCTGTATTCTATCCATTCGGTGGCTCGTCATTCTCCGGCTACTATCCATCAAGCATCGTAAACAAGGCTCTTTCTTGGGAGAAGTCTCATGAAATCAACCTCGGTCTCGATTTCGGTTTCCTCCGCAACCGCATCAGTGGAACAATCGACTGGTACAAGAAGAACTCAAAGGAACTTCTCTACACCGTACAGTTGCCACTCGTGACTGGTGGAGGCAAGATGACCACAAACGTTGGTGAGGTGCAGAACACCGGTATTGAGCTTTCACTCAAGACCGTGAACATACAGACCAAGGACTGGAACTGGACAACCTCGTTCAACTTCTCACACAACAAGAACAAGATTGTGGAGATTAACGGTACTGGCGAGAACTTGCCGGCAGACGGTCTCTTCGTTGGTGAGCCTATCAACAATGTATATGGCTACGATTGGGCAGGTATCGTAACAGACCGCGACATGATTGTGCCAGACACAGAGATAGCAAAGGCAAAGGGCCTGACACCTGGACAGACCATGAAGCAGTATGACTACTACTATCAGTGCTACGGTTGGACTGAGGGTCAGCCTATCATCACCGACCGCAACGGCGATGGCTCTATCAACGACGACGACAAGTTCATCTATCGCTCAGACCCATCATGGACAGGAAGCCTCACATCAAACTTGAACTACAAGAACTGGGACTTCTCGTTCTCAATCTACACAAAGCAGAACTTCAAGGTTTATTCAAACTTCATGTCTGAGAACATTGGTTACTCTCGTGCAAAGCAGATGATTGCCGTTGACTACTACATTCCAGCAGGTACACTGCTGATGTGCGACGGCGTGAATGCCGATGGTACATACATCAACCCTGTTTATCAGGAATATACCCACTACGGTTCTTACCCAATGGCAGCTGTAAACAACGGATTGCAGCCAGTATCTGACTATTGGAACAGTGCCAAATGTATCGTTGACGCCTCTTACTGGAAAGTGCAGAACATCACTCTTGGCTACACATTCCCAAAGAGCCTGCTGAAGCACATTGGTTGCCAGCACCTGCGTCTCTATGCTACTGTTACCAACCCATTCGTCATCACCGACTATGAAGGTTTCGACCCAGAGTGGGCAAATGCTGCCAACAAGAATGACGGTCCAAGCACTGTTACTTGGCAGTTCGGCGCAAGCATTAAGTTCTAACAAAACAAAACAGAAGAAAGATGAAAACATATATTTATAAATCCATCGCAATGATGTTTGCTGCAGGAGCACTAATGACAAGCTGCAGCGACTTCCTTGATGCCGAGAACAAGACAGCGGCAGGACAAGAGGCTGACGAGTATTTCAGCAAAAGCCCAAACGAATTGCTTGTCACTGTTTATAGCAATCTGAAATCGCTCGTTACACAGGTTGACATACACGACCACGGCACCGACCTCTATTTCAACACCCGCGGTCATGCTGCAGGCTCGTTCAACGACTATTCACTGACACCTGAGAACGGAACAGTGCAGAGCTACTACTCACAGTGCTATAACGTGATACGCCTTGCCAATGGCGTGATACAGTATGCAGGCGAGGAATCGCAGGAGGCTTATGAGGCACGCTTCGTACGTGGCTATGCCTATTACTTGCTGACTCAGCAGTTTGGATCCGTACCATACATCACCGCCTACATCAACAGTGCAGAGAGAGAGTATCCACGCACTCCGCTCGATGAGGTTTATGCAAGCATGATTGAGGACCTTACAGACCTCTACAACAACTCTTCACTCGCAGCACAAGACCACACGGGCCACGCAAGTAAGCAGGCTGTAGCTGCCTTGCTCGCAAAGGTATGTCTCGCCGCAGGTTGGGACGTTCAGACCTCACTCCAGAACGCAGAGCAGGGAACATACTCCGTAAGCAACACCGGATATTTCTCAGACGCTGCTGCTTGGGCTGAGAAAGCAATCAACGGCGTACAGCTTACTATGTCGTTTGCCGACAAATGGTCGCCATACAAGGAAGGCAACGCAGAGGAAATCTGGTCAGTACAGTACGACCGCGCCTCTTATCCTGGTGATGTTTCGAGCGGTGGTCATAGCCTGCAGAACACCTATGGTGGATATTTCGGAAACGTAACGGAGTTTGGTCTTAAATACACCAATAGCGACAACCAACCAACAGCAAAGGCAATAATGCTTTTCGACAAGGCAGACAAGCGCTATGAGGCTACCTTCATGACCACATATTACAACAGCTCGAAGGATGGCTCTGCAGCTGCAGACTGGGGTACGAGCGGTTATTACGCTTACTACAACCTCGACGCTGCAAAGTTGGCATCACAGCCAATAGCCATCAAGTTCTATCATCCAGCCACCACCCAGGCTGAGGTAGAGGCAGACCTCAAGGCTCATCAGGCTCAATATGCTAAGTACACCAACCGTGCGAAAGTACAGAAGGCTGTTCGTCTTGACGACTCGAACAACGTTCTTGAATACACCTTCAACGACGACGGCTCGTTCAAGGCTGCAAAGAAGACCACTTACACAGAGTACATGGAAACAACAGATGCTTTCGGAAGCGTGAAGAAGTTCGATGATCCAGAGTCAGCACAGCTTACAGGAAACAATGACTATCGCGACATCGTTATCCTCCACGTCAGCGACATGTATCTCGTTGCAGCAGAGGCATACCTTATGGCAGGAAATGCACAAAACGCTCTTACAAAGCTGAATGCAGTGCGCAACCGTGCAGGTCTTGCAAACCTCGCATCGTTCTCTGCCTACGTTCCAGAGTACTCAACAAGTGCTACATTCACAATCAAGGACATCGACGTTATTCTCGACGAGCGTGCCCGTGAGTTGTATGCAGAGCGTCAGCGTTGGACAGACCTTCGCCGCACAAAGCAGCTTGTAAGATACAACGTAGAGTTCAACAACTATATCTCTAAGGCTGCCGACATGGCAAACGTGGCAGGTGAGTACAAGTGGCTCCGTCCTATTCCACAGGAGGAAATATCTTCCAACACTGGAATCAACGACACTGACCAGAACCCAGGTTATTAATCATTTAAAACAGAAAAAAGATGAAAAAGATAATATGCGGAATGTTATTCCTGTTGGCTGCGGGCATGGGCTTAACTTCTTGTAGTGATGACGATGAGGACAACCCCATTAGCCACAGCACAACGCCCGAAATAGAGACAGCCGGAACCTATACAGGCACATGGACCAAGGTGCAGGTTGGTGGCGACACCACGACCGGCTCAGGCACTCTTACTCTCTCTGCCACCGACGCTGAGGGAAAGAGCACAAAATATGTGACTTACGCTACAGTAAGCTGCAGCGAGCTTAAGCTCGACAAGTCTTCAACGGCAAACATCTCTTTTGCCAATGATTTCTATTGGTTCAGCAACATGACCACAACAAATGGATTCGGTACGAAGTTCAGTGGTAAGGTCAATGCCGATGGCAGTGCAACTATAGCATTCACACTTGTGGAGAGAGTTGGTCGTAAGACTTACACATTCAATTATTCTTTTGAAGGAAAAAAATAATCGTGTTAATTAACGGTGTGGCAGGTTCATGAACTGCCACACCATATTCAAACAATTTCTAAAACATAATTAATTATGAAAAAACAATTACTTCTCGGTGCACTCCTTATGGGTGCCGTATGTGCAAATGCACAGATTGAAAAAATCGTGGTTGACGGCTCTGCTGCCAGTCTTGGTGCTGAAGCTACAGCCATAACAGGTGGTACTGTTCTTGGCAGCTCAGACAATATTACCGTAAAGGCTGCATACGATGACAGCTACAAGGTAGTAAGCTGCGCATTCCAAGGTTACAACAACGTAATCGTTAATGGTGAGTCTTTCGGTTTTGGAGATGGTGTTCAGGGTAGTACCAACCCTACAGGTCAGAAATTAGTTGATGCCGAGACTTCAACACCTCCTACTGCTGGTGCTGTTATTCAGATTGATGTTAAAAAGGATGGTTACCTCGTGGTAGTTTCCAAACTATCTTCTAACAAGGAATACTATGTATGGGAAGGTGATGCCACATGGGCTGCACCTGTAGCTTACTCTCTGTATATGGATTGGAGTGCAGCTGCCAATGCAGAGCATCCTACAATTTCTTATTCATGGCCTGCTGATGCTGAGTTTGGTTATCTTGACTTCGCTGCTGCTGATTTGGACAAGTATGTTGACCTCGCAACAGGAAAGGCACGCTGGCCAGAGAAGGTTGTGCTTGGTGCTGATGCGGAAAAAGTAGGGAAGAATGGCGTTGGTGTAATTGTCTTCCCAGTAGCCGCTGAAGCAGGTTCTTACCTCATACAGGCTGCAGGTTCAAAGATTTCTGTTCCTGGTGTAATCTTCTCTGAGAATCCTATCACAGACCTTCAGCTGACTGGTGCTGATGAAGATGGCAATCCTCTCGCAATCACATTCCTCGGCGAAGGTGGTGGCACTGGCGTTAACGGCATTCAGGCTACAGAGTCTGTTGTTGAGGGTCAGACATACGACCTCGGCGGTCGCCCAGCAACAAAGGGTCTCTTGATTCAGAAGGGCAAGGCTAAGAGATTCGTTAAGTAATCATTCCCTATCATCTATAACAAAAGGCGGCATCCAACGATGTCGCCTTTTTTATTACCTTTTCTATTTTATTGTGGTAGGGAATTGCTTTTCGTCGTTTTATTCTATTGTCCAATCGGATATGGTGCGACGGTCAGAGTCGAAGTTTATTCCTACCTTCACTATTGGCAGACCTGAGAGTGAAAATTTCGAGGCGTAGTCCTTGAGGTCAATCTGCTTCATGGCTGCCTCCGCGCTCTTGTTCAGCTTAAGCTCAAACAGGTAAAGAGCCTTGGCGGTCTTCATCACAACATCCACACGACCTGTAGGCGTGCGTACCTCTACCTCAACATATCTTCCGAAGAGCGAGAATATGACGTAGAGCATCTGCTGATAGTGTCCCTCTGAGTTTGCATTGTCGCAATAAGGAACAGTGAGGAGATAAGCCTGAAGGAGGTGGAACATCTCGTCAAGGTCGTCGTTGAGCAAGGCGCGATACATCTTAGCGATGGTCGTATTTCCCGCTTCCTTACGCATATTTACATAATTGGGCAGGAGGCTATCCATCAGTCCTACACGTATCTCTTTGTTCGGAATGTCGAGGGTGTAGAGACGCGTTGTGCGGTCGAAGTCCTTTATGGTTACATAGCCGCTCTGATAAAGCAGCGGAGTGATGGAAGCCATATTTTCAGTCGGTGCATCGAAGTCTGAGGCAAGGGTCTGCATATTACCAATGTCGGCAGGCACGACGTTGAACTTCCGCAACATCTCAATAAGGTACGTCGGAGTGCCTGACGAGAACCAGTAGTTTTCTATGCGATTCACATTAAAGGCATTGAGCAGGCTGAAAGGATTGAAGATGTCGGGTGATGGCCATGTGAAATGGTAGCCGTCGTATTGCTGAGTCAATTCTGCTACTGCCTCCTCATAAGTCCATTCGTTGGCTTTAGCCAATCTTTCTACATAATCTTTCATCTGCGTCAGCATTTCTTCCTTCGTGATGCCGCAGATTCCGCCAAACTCAGGGAACATGGAGATGTTTGTCAGATTGTTAAGCTCGCTGAAGATGCTGAGCTGCGAGAACTTCGTAATGCCGGTCAGGAACACAAACTGCAGATATGGGTCGCAGTCCTTTAGAGGCGAATAGAAGTTGCGCATCACATTGCGGAGCACTGGCAGCATTGTCTCCTCATGGACCACGTCAAGCAAAGGAGCATCGTACTCGTCTATCAGTATGACTACTTTCTTGCCTGTCTTTTGGTATGCATTGAAAATCAATTTTTTCAATCTTACATTAGGGTCTTTGGAGTCAGAGCTTATACCAAAACGCCTCTCGTTTTCTTCCAAAATGTAGAGAAGATAGCGTTCAAGCTGTTCCTTCCCCATGTGCTTACCTGAAGCCATACTGAACCTCAGCACGGGATATTCCGTCCACTCCTTCTCTACAGTTTCGATGAAGAGTCCCTTGAACAAGTCCTTCCTTCCTTCGAAATATGCCTGTAGCGTAGAGACAAGCAACGACTTGCCGAACCGCCTCGGACGGCTCAGGAAGATATACTTGCTGAGGTGTATCATGTTCCAGATATACTCAGTCTTGTCGATGTAGAGCATGTCATCCTCAATGATGTTCGAGTATGTCTGTATGCCTACAGGCAGTCGTTTCAGTTTTTTCTGTTCCATACCTTTCTATATATTATGTGACTGCAAAGCAAATGCAAAATTACACCAATTATTCCACATCGCCAAACAAAACATTATTTTTTTATATTGATAAACTTTTGAAATGGAAAATTATCAAGGTAACCTACGAAAACGGAACGTACGAGGCTTACGACAAGTTCTTTGCACTATGGTTGTTGAGACGACAACACCTCTTCCATGGTTATTTTCTTCGCCTCCTTCTTGTCGAGTTGCCTACTCCAGCCTACCCTATTCTTCGTATCGGAACATGGACCACAATTGTTGTATTCCAGATAGCGGGCGGTCTGCTCGCGGTTCTTCTGCCAGTTGTGCCAACCTTCGGGACGGATATGGGAACCTAAGTCGCAATTCATAAACAGCGTGTAGCCGTAGTCACGCCAGGGGCGACCAAGATACACCTTGTCTATTCCCTCATCAGCAGTCAGACGGCAGCGATTGAAGACGTAGCCATAAGGTTGGTCTTTTGGCGTTGAGGCAGCAGTGATGTATGAGTTTGCCTTACTGCGTATCTCGCAGTTCTCAAACCATGCCGTGCTTGGACCAAAAATAAAGTCCGTTGTACCCTCGATGTAGCAGTCCCTAAAAAGCAGGCATGTGCCGGCAACTCCAGTATATACCGTGTCCTGATGGCCAAGGAAACGGCAATTGATGAAGACGAGGCGGTCGCCCTCGGTATGAAGGGCAACAGCCTGTCCAAGACGAGCCGAATTGTTCTCTATGGTGATGTTCTTTAGGGTGATGTCAGAGCCTTCTATCTTCAGCGTGTATGTGCGGAAAGTACCAATGCCCTTTGGACGTTCTGTTGTCCTGATGTTGGCATGGTCGTCCCATGTTATGATGGTTTGCTCGGCATCCTCGCCACATATCTCAATGTTTGTCAGCCACGATGGGATTATCAGTTTCTCCTTGTAGGTGCCTTTCTTCACGAAGATTACCTTATGGTAGTCCATGAAGGCACGACACACCTCAATGGCATCGTCGATGTTGCGAAACTCCCCTGTGCCGTCACGAGCCACGAAGAGAGTGTCGGGATTGTCATACTTGTTTGCGGCATTCAATGTCAACGACATCATTGCCAAGAGTAATAGTAGATTTCTTCTCATAATTTTTTTAAGTTAAAGAATTTTAGGAGTTATAGGAGTTAGGGAGTTCAAGGAGTTAAAGGAGTTAAAGGAGTTAAAGACAATAGTTTTTTTCGCTTCCTTTGGGAATTATCAGGGGCAAAACATACGTCTTTAACTCCTTTAACTCCCTTAACTCCTTTAACTCCCAATATTACATTATCTGCGACACCTCCTGCAGTCCGCTTACCTGCTTCAGATTGTCGATTATTATCTTCACGTCCTCGCGATCATGGACACGCAACTCGAACTTTCCGTCGAAGATGTCGTCGTCACAGGTGATGGACACTGTGTGGATGTTTACATTCATCTGCCGCGAGATTACGTTGGTCACCTCGTTCAGTAGTCCGATGCGGTCGATACCCTTGATCTGCACCGTTGCGTCGAAGAAAAGTTTCTTGTGCATGTCCCATTTGGCATCCAATATTCGGTTGCCAAAGCTGGACTTCAAGCGGGCAGCGACAGGACAGGCACGCTTGTGTATCTCTATCTGCTTCTTGTTGTCGATGAAACCAAGTACGTCGTCGCCGGGAATGGGGTGGCAACAGTGCATGAACTTATACTGCGTGATGTTGTCGTCGGTTATGAAGATTGGTTTCTTTCGGTTCAGATTGTCTGATACAACGAGTAGCTTCTGCGTGTCGTCCGTCTCGTCCTTCTTCTGCTTTCCAGTCTTGAGGAATGGCACGAACTTGCGCCAACCGGAGCCTGTGGCATCCTTCTTCTTGCCGTTCAGCTCGTCGATGTCCTTCTCACCAAGAATAATAGTCTTGTCGCCTATTGCCTGGAAGAACTCCTCACGCTTGCTTACATCGTGGAACGCCGCCAACTGGTCGGCTGCCGATGCGGTGTATTCCATGTCGTTGTTCTTGAAGAACGCGCGGAGCTGTTCCTCACCCTGTTTTTGCGTTTCCCTTCCGTCGCGGCGCAGTATTGCCTGAATCTTTGCCTTCGCCTTAGCCGTTGACACAAAGTTTATCCACGAAGGCTGGACATGCTGCGACTTGGAGGTGAGAATCTCCACCTGGTCGCCACTCTGCAGCTTATGGCTCAGAGGAACAAGCTTGTGGTTTACCTTGGCTCCTATGCAGTGGCTGCCGAGGAAGGTATGAATGGAGAAAGCGAAGTCGAGAGCCGTACAACCAGCCGGCATGGTCTTTATCTCGCCCTTTGGGGTGAACACGAATATCTCCGATGCAAAGAGGTTCAATTTTATGGCGTCGAGGAAATCCATAGCGTCGGGCTGCGGATCGTCGAGAATCTCCTTTATGGTATGCAGCCACTCGTTCAGCTCGCCCTCGTCCTCGGTGAACTCTATCTCGCCGCCTTCCTTGTATTTCCAATGTGCGGCAAAGCCCTGCTCGGCAATCTCGTTCATACGGTCGGACCTTATCTGCACCTCTATCCATCTTCCCAGCTTCGACATAAGGGTGACATGCAGCGCCTGATAACCATTGGCCTTCGGATGGTTGAGCCAGTCGCGCAGACGGTCTGGGTGCGACTTGTATATCTGGCTTATAGCCACATAGATGTTGAAGCACTCGTTTATCTCGTCCTCGCGTTGCTTTGGAGTAAACACGATGCGCACGGCGAGGATGTCATATATCTCGTCAAAGGTGACATGCTTGTTCTGCATCTTGTTCCAAATGGAATAAGGGCTTTTCACACGTTCCTTAATGACATACTTTATGCCCATGTTGTCAAGCGCCTGCCTTATTGGCAACGTGAACTGGTCGAAGAGTTCCTGTCGCGAAGCCTGTGTGGATGCCAGTTTGCGCTCGATAGCAGAATACTCGTCGGGATGCTCATACTTGAAGCTCAGGTCCTCAAGCTCGGTCTTTATCTTGTTAAGTCCCAGTCGGTTTGCCAATGGGGCATAGATATAGAGAGTCTCTCCCGCAATCTTATACTGCTTGTTGGCAGGCTGGCTGGCAAGAGTGCGCATATTGTGCAGACGGTCGCATATCTTGATCAGTATCACACGGATGTCGTCGCTCATGGTGAGCAGCAGTTTCTTGAAGTTCTCAGCCTGTGCCGATGCCTGTTCACCGAATATTCCACCGCTGATTTTCGTCAGTCCATCGACAATCTGTGCAATCTTAGCACCGAAGATGTTCTCGATGTCCTCACAAGTGTAGTCGGTATCCTCAACCACGTCGTGTAGCAAAGCGGCACAGATGCTCGTAGAGCCAAGTCCCACCTCCTCACAGGCTATCTGAGCCACGGCTATTGGGTGGAGAATATATGGCTCGCCCGACAGTCGCCTAACGCCTTTGTGGGCTTGTCGTGCGAAATTGAACGCCTTGGTGATGATATCAACCTTTTGGCGGTGTCTTGACTGACTGTAGGAGTCCAAAAGATGCTGGAATGCGCCCATTATCAATTTGTCGTCCATTTCTTCTCTTTTTTTCTGCTCGTCATCCATAAGTGAAATTTTTAAGAGTTAAGGGAGTTAAAGGAGTTAAGGGAGTTAAAGGAGTTAAGGGAGTTAAAGGAGTTAAGGGAGTTAAAGGAGTTAAAGGAGTTAAAGGAGTTAAAGACAATAGTTATTGCGCTTATTTATAGAGAGTTTTCGAGTCTTGAACATACGTCTTTAACTCCTTTAACTCCCTTAACTCCTTGAACTACTCCAATTCTATCAACTTGTCAACTTGTCAACTCGTCAACTATATATATAATAAGGTGTACTTATCTCACCCTTAGTTTCTTTCCGGCACGGATATTCGTACCCTTTATGCCGTTCAGCTTCTTCAGTTTTGCCACGGTGGTTCCGTTGCGCTTTGCTATCTCGGACAATGTCTGACCTTGCCTTATGGTCACTGTCTTGCCCGAACGGCGACTGCGGCTTCTGCGTGAGCTGCTCTTGCGCGAACTGCTGCGCTTCGACGTGTAGGTCGGAACGTCGTCGTTCACGGCAACGAGGGCACGCTTGGTCATCAGCTCGTCGGCACGGTAGTTATACACAGAGTCCTCGCGGTCGATGAAACGTCCTACCTCCGTCTGCGGCAAGCGAAGGGCAGAAAGCTCGGTCAGTCCCGGCACAATGTCGCGGCGGTAAGATGGATTGAGGGCGCGGAGCTGCTCTATATCCACATTGCACACTGCCGCCACCTGCTCAAGATGTACGTTGCGGCTCACCATCACCGTGTCGGTCTTTGCCGGCAGTCGGGTTACCATCGGGCAGATGTTGTGCTCGCAATAGTAGGTCATTATGTAGTTTGCAGCAATGAACGCCGGCACATAGCCCCTTGTCTCCTTTGGCAGATAAGGATAGATGTGCCAATAGTCCTTAACGCCTTTTGAGCGGTGTATTGCCTTGTTGATGTTGTCAGGACCGCAGTTGTATGCCGCTATGACCAAGCTCCAGTCGCCAAACACCTTGTAGAGGTCGCTCAGATAGTGGGCAGCGGCGTATGACGACTTCACAGGGTCGCGTCGCTCGTCAACGAGTGAGTTTACCTTGAGGCCGTATTGCTTTCCCGTGGCGAGCATGAACTGCCAAAGTCCCGTAGCTCCGACCCTCGAAACAGCCTTGGGGTTGAGTGCCGACTCTATCACGGGAAGATATTTCAGCTCAAGAGGCAAGCCGTATGTCTCCAAAGCCTCCTCGAATATAGGCATGTAGAAGTTTGATGCCCCCAGCATATAGCTGACGGAGTGGCGCAGACGTCCGCTGTAGCGGTCGATGAACTTCTGTACCACCTCGTTGTATGGGAGTTCTATGACCGAGGGTATTCTCTTCAGTCGGTCGATATAGACTTCCTTCTCAAATACGGGGTTTACGTCCTTCATTCTGCAGTCGTTGTCTTCCAAGAGATATGCCTTCGACATATACAGGTTGAGAAGACTGTCAAGTTCAAATGCCATTGCCTCAGGGAACTCTATAACCTCCTCGTCCCCTTGGTCGTCAGTAACGGTGATTTCGTTTTCGTCGTCATAGTCCTCTTCCACCACCTGTGCCTGCATCACTCCGTGAGAGGCAAGGAAAAGGGCGACGGTCATTAAAATTGTCTTTTTCTTCATTATTATGTTTTTGTTTTTTTCTATTGTTATTTTGATTTTGCATTAGCCCTTATGTACAAACATACGTTTTTTTTCGCTTTGCTCAAGGAAACTTCTCCTTTAACTCCTAAAACCTTAATCCCACATTGACTCCTATCGACGAGCCTTCAATGGGGTTGTTTGACCTGCCATTGCTTATCACCGCCGGCTCAACCCTCAGCGAGAGGTCGTCGGAGATGTCAAACTGCGAGAGTTCCGCATCAACGTATGCGTCAATCACCGACAGGGCATAGACACCAATGAGGCAGAAGAAGCTCATGTCGCGCCAACGGCGGTATTTGTCCTTACGGCTCTTGAAAATCTTCTTGTAGCGTTCCTCATTGGCAGAGGTGATGGTCATTCCGAAATGCAGGAAGCGGTTGTAGCTCTGCGTCGTCGGGTCAGAGTCCATAATGTCGAGATAGGCCTGCGAATAGTCCTTATACATCATGTTGTTCCAACTCATCGCATAGATACAGCCCATGAATCCGCCATAAACCAACGGCAGCTTCCAATACTTCCTATTGTAAATCTGTCCGCCGCCGGGAATGACCAGAGCGAGCCACAGCGCACGCTGCGGGTCGGGACTCCAAGTTGCCCAGTCACGCTTCTTCTTGGTCTTCATTACCGTATCGTTGAGCAGCAATGGCGACTCGGCTATTGCCTTCAGCTTGTTCTCCACCGTCTTGTCGCTAATGCCCAACTCCCTCCTAAGGCTGTCGGTAGCCTCCATCGCTGGCTCCAGCCTTTTCGCTATGGAGTCTGTCTGGGCATCCATCCTCGCTGCGGCAAGGACAGTCAAGACGACGACCATCATCAGACGGTGTAGCGTGTGTCTAACATCTATTCTAACCAACGTCAGTTTTATTTTCATTCCTTATTGCATAAGCTGTCAATGGCATTCATAATGCGCTCCAACTCCTCCTCGTTGGCAAATGGGATGCTTATCTTTCCCTTGCCCTTGGGGTTGCAGGTCATCTGCACCTTTGTCTGGAAGAGTGTTGACAGTCGGTCCTTCAGTATGTTGAACTCCTCGGGCAGCTGTGCCTTGGAGGCGATGCTCTTCTTGGCGGTTTGCACGTCCTCGCCGCTATTGAGCATCTTCACCATTTCCTCAACCTTACGCACCGAATAGCCATTCTTCTGTATCTCCTTGAACAGCTTTATCTGCACGCTTGGCGAGTCGAGCGAGAGCAATGCGCGGGCGTGTCCCATGTCTATCTCACGGTTTTTCAGTGCCATCTGCACCTGTGCCGGCAACTTCAGCAGACGCATGTAGTTAGTCACCGCCGTGCGGCTCTTGCCCACCCGCTCCGATATTTTCTCCTGGGTCATGCCAGTGGTCTCTGCGAGATGCTCGTATGCCAACGCTATCTCTATGGCGTTGAGGTCCTCACGCTGTATGTTCTCCACGAGTGCCATCTCCATGACGTTCTCGTCCTGAACAGTCCTTATATATGCGGGAACAGCCTGCAAGCCTGCCAGTTGCGAGGCACGCCAACGGCGCTCGCCGGCAATTATCTGGTAGCATCCCTCCTCTATCTGTCGGAGAGTGATGGGCTGAATGATGCCAACTTCCCTAATGCTATTGGCAAGTTCCTGCAACGCCTCCTCGTCAAACTCGCGTCGTGGCTGATTGGGATTTGGCTCAATCTGCGACAGGGGAATCTCGCTAAGGTTCGACGAGCCTTGCGTCCTCACCTCGCCAGTGTCGATGAGGGCATCAAGTCCACGTCCGTTGCCAATGTCGTCAAGTCCGCGTCCAAGGACATTGCGGTCATATCTTTTGTGTACTGCCATTGTTCAAATTTTGAGTTTTGAATTGTGAGTTTTGAATTATGGAGTCTTGAGTTTTGAGTTTTGAATTTTGAGTTGTTGTTCTCAGAGCAATTCTCAATTATTCAATTCTGAATTGACAAATCGCAGTGAAACGAGAACAATTCCTAATTCAAAATTCCTCACTCCTAATTCAAAATTCCTAATTCTTGTTTATTATTTCCTTCGCCAACGACAAGTGGTTCTTGCTTCCCGTAGAGTCAGCATCGTAGAGAATCACTGGCAAGCCATGGCTTGGGCTCTCGCTCAGTTTCACGTTACGCTGGATTACGGTCTTGAACACCAGTTCCTGGAAATGGCGCTTCACCTCGTCGTAGATTTGGTTGGCAAGACGAAGGCGGGAGTCGTACATCGTCAGCAGGAAGCCCTCAATCTCCAGCTTAGTGTTCAGCTTGCTCTTTATTATCTTGATGGTGTTCAGCAACTTGCTGATACCCTCGAGTGCGAAATACTCACACTGCACAGGAATAATCACCGAGTCGGCTGCCGTCAGGGAGTTCACCGTAATCAGACCCAACGAGGGGCTGCAGTCGATGAGGATATAGTCATAGTCGTCACGTATTGGCTGCAAGAGGTTCTTCAGCACCTTCTCGCGGTTGTCCAAATGAAGCATCTCAATCTCGGCTCCCACAAGGTCGATGTGGCTTGGAATGATGTCCAGCCCCTCGATGTCCGTAGTATAGACAGCGTCGCGCACGTCGGCATGGTCAATGATACACTCATAGAGCGAGCAGTCAATCTGCTTGATATCCACTCCCAGACCACTCGATGCGTTTGCCTGTGGGTCAGCGTCAACCACCAGCACCGTTTTCTCAAGCGTAGCCAACGATGCAGCCAAGTTGATGGTGGTCGTGGTCTTTCCCACACCACCCTTTTGGTTTGCTAATGCGATTATTTTTCCCATTTCTTTTTCTTCAATTTGTTGGTCATGAACCACGCAAAATAGCGTAGAATCACTTTTTATCGTGCAAAGATACACATTTTTAATGAAAAAATGCCGCTTTAAATCATTTTTTTAGTACTTTTGCAGCCGAAACATCATATTTTTATGGAAAATAACAAACCTTTAATATTAATTTCAAATGACGACGGCTATCACTCCAAGGGTTTGGCATCGCTCATTGAAATGGTGAGCGGCCTTGGACAGCTGCTCGTCTGCGCCCCTGAATCGGCACGCAGCGGTTACTCTTGTGCATTCTCGGCAACAGAGCCCTTGCGACTGAAACTTCGCAGGAAATGGGAGGGCGTGGAAGTGTGGTCGTGCAACGGAACGCCAGTCGATTGTGTGAAAATGGCACTTGCCGAACTTTGCAAGGACCGCAAGCCAGACATGGTCATTGGAGGCATAAACCACGGCGACAACGCGTCGGTCAACAGCCACTATTCAGGCACAATGGGTGTAACCCTCGAAGGCTGCATGAAGTACATTCCCTCCGTGGCATACTCCATCTGCGACCATAGCGACGATGCCGACTTCTCGCCTCTCACTGAGCTTGTAAAAAACATTACCGAGAGAGTCCTCCGCGAGGGACTTCCCAAGGGAGTTTGCCTAAATGTCAACTTCCCTGTGGTGGAAGGAGGCTTCAAGGGTGTGAAAGTGTGTCGAATGGCACATGGGACATGGGGAAATGAGGTTGTTCGCTGCCATCATCCAAGGGGATATGACTATTACTGGATGACTGGCGAATACACCAACGACGAGCCAGAGGCAGAGGACACCGACAACTGGGCACTCACCCACGGCTACGTTGCCATAACCCCGACAACCATTGATGTGACGGCATACGAAATGATTGAACAAATGAAAGGTTGGAACCTATGAGGTATTATCTGATAGTAGGCGAGGCAAGTGGCGACCTCCATGCCTCATGCCTGATGCGAAGCCTCATGGCAGAGGATCCCGAGGCAGAGTTCCGTTTCTTCGGCGGCGACATGATGACTGCCGTTGGCGGGACACTCGTGCGCCACTACCGACATCTTGCCTACATGGGCTTCATTCCTGTGCTCCTGCATCTTCCCACGATACTTAGGAACATGAGAATGTGCAAGCGCGACATAGTGGAGTGGAAGCCAGATGTGCTGATACTCGTGGATTACCCAGGCTTCAACCTCAACATAGCGAAGTTCGTCAAGCGGGAGACGCAGATTCCCGTCTTCTACTACATCTCGCCGAAAATATGGGCATGGAAGGAATACCGCATCAAGAACATCAAGCGCGACGTTGACCAGCTTTTCTCCATACTGCCTTTCGAGGTGCCTTTCTTCGAGCAGAAGCACAACTATCCAATCCACTACGTCGGCAACCCAACAGCCGACGAGGTGCGACGCTTCAAGGCTTCCTACGACGGACAGTTCCCCAAGTTCAGCAAGCCCATAATAGCCATTCTCGCCGGCTCACGCCTGCATGAGATAAAGGACAACCTTCCTATCATGCTCCAAGCCACCGACCACCTTGCCGACCGTTTCCAGCGTGTGGTTGCGGGAGCTCCAAGCGTGCCGCACGACTACTACGACCAGTTTATCGGCAACCGCGAGGTCGAGATAGTCTATGACAAGACCTACCCGCTGCTCATGAATGCCCACACTGCCCTTGTGACAAGCGGCACGGCGACTCTTGAGACAGCCCTGTTCGATGTTCCGCAGGTAGTTTGCTACGCCACTCCCCTGCCCCATCTCATGTCCTTCCTGCGCCGTTTCCTACTGAAAGTGAGATATGTATCGCTCGTCAACCTCATAGCCGACAGGGAAGTGGTGAGGGAGCTTGTTGCCGCCGACTACAAGGTGGAGAACGTGCGCCACGAGATTGACGCCATAATAGGCGATGGGTCACAACGCACAGCTATGAAGCAGGGTTACGCAGAGGTTTGGCGTCGCCTTGGCAGTGAGTCAGCCCCGGAAAATGCTGCAAAAAAGATGACAAAAATGCTAAAATAGCACCCCTACAATCCTTCGGTATGAGTTCGGGATGCCTTCGGGATGAGTTCGAGACGCTTTCGACATGATTTTTTTATACAGGACATTAGGGAATGAAGGAGTTGAAGGAGTTGAAGGAGTTAAAGGAGAAGTTTCCTTGAGCAAAGCGAAAGAAAGACGTATGTCCAAGCCTTGGAAGCACTCTTGGGGAAGCATGAATGTCATAAGTTTGGTTCGGAGGAGGGGCGAAATTGTGGTAGGTTTAAATAAATTAAGGAAAGATTTTGGAGTTTTGTTTTGCACTTTCGTTCTTTTTCATTAACTTTGCTCCCAAATAAAAAGAATGAAGCTATGAGCAAGAACAGAATATGCGAATTGTTTGGCATCGAACTGCCTATAATACAAGGCGGTATGGTGTGGTGCAGCGGATGGCGACTTGCCTCTGCCGTAAGCAATGCCGGAGGTCTGGGACTCCTGGGAGCCGGCTCGATGCACCCCGAAACACTCGTTGACCATATACATAAGATGAAAGAGGCCACGAAAAATCCTTGGGGGGTAAATATCCCGCTGATGTATCCTGAAATAGATCGGCTGATGGACATCATCGTCGCTGAAGACGTGAAAGTCGTCTTCACGTCAGCGGGCTCTCCCAAGAAATTCACAAGCCGCCTCCACGAGGCGGGCATAAAGGTGGCGCATGTGGTGTCGAGCAGCAAGTTTGCACGCAAGTGCGAGGAGGCTGGCGTGGATGCCATCGTGGCAGAGGGATTTGAGGCAGGAGGCCACAACGGAAGGGAGGAAACAACAACCTTGACACTTATTCCACAGGTGAGACAAGCCACCACACTGCCGCTGATAGCCGCAGGAGGCATTGGCTCCGGACAAGCCATCGTGGCTGCCGAGGCACTGGGAGCCGAGGGTGTGCAGATAGGCACACTGTTCGCGCTTGCCAAGGAAAGCTCTGCGTCGGAGGAGTTCAAGACACGATGCACACAGCTTGAGGAAGGCGACACAATGCTTTGCCTGAAGAAAATATCACCCACACGCTTGGTGAAGAACCAACTCTACTCGCGGCTGTCGGAAGCCGAGGCACGCGGGGCAGAGGCCGACGAGCTGCGTGAGATATTGGGCAGGGCTGCCTCCAAGCGAGGAATATTCGAGGGCGACATTGAGGGAGGAGAGATAGAGATAGGACAGATTGCCTCTGCCGTAAAGCACATCGACGACGTGGCAACCATCATTGCCCGACTAAAGGCAGAATACAACGAGACAAAGAACAGATTGGCAAGATGAGACAAAAGATTGACTGTTTCCTTACGTGCGACAACCTTGACAACCTCAACGACGAGATAGGCAGACTACGCAACAGCCGCACCATTCAGAATATTTTCCTTCTTACGGCAGATGCCGACTATGTTTCAGGAAACGAGCCAGAGGGCTGTGGCCTTATCGAGGTTGACACACCAGCCAGCTCAAGCACCATAAGGAAGATTGCCGCAGCAGCCACGGCAGAATACGTGTTGCTGCTGACCAAAGCCACAAGGCTGAGCATTGGGCAGACGGCACTGGAGCGAATGTTGAGGGTGGCAAGCGACTCCAACGCGGCAATGGTCTATAGCGACCACTACTCCATTGAGGTAGGACAACTGAAACAACATCCCGCCATCGACTACCAAAAGGGAAGCGTGAGGGACGACTTCGACTTCGGCTCGCTGTTGCTCATTAAGACACCTTTGCTGCACGAATATGCCCGACAAGCTGAAGGCGACGCATTGCACTTTGGAGCCCTCTACGACCTCCGGCTCTTCCTAAGCCGCGAGGGTGAGATTTTCCACATCAACGAGTATCTTTACACCGAGGAGGAGACCGACCTAAGGGCAAGCGGCGCAAAGCAGTTTGACTATGTGAACCCTGCCAACAGGAAGGTGCAGATAGAGATGGAGCAATGCGTCACAAGACACCTGGATGCCATTGGCGCACTGATAGACACATCATGCTACAAGACACCAGACTTCAACGAGCAGGACTTTGACGTTGAGGCAACGGTGGTCATTCCTGTGAAAAACCGTGAGAAAACCATACGCGACGCTGTGGAGAGCGCACTGAGACAAAAGACGGAGTTCAAGTTCAACGTCATTGTCGTGGACAACCACTCCACCGACCGAACGGGCGAGATTATCGAGGACATGAGAATACACTCCCCGCTCAACACGCCCGACTCAGAACTGATACACATAGTGCCAGAGCGTTACGACCTCGGCATAGGCGGATGTTGGAACATGGCAATCTGCGACAGCCGTTGCGGACGATTCGCCGTGCAGCTCGACAGCGACGACCTCTATAGCGGTCCCGACACGCTGCAACGCATTGTCGATGCCTTCAAGCAGCAGAAGGCTGCGATGATTATTGGCTCATACCGAATGTGCGACTTCGACCTCAACACACTGCCACCGGGACTCATCGACCACCACGAATGGACAGACACCAACGGTCCAAACAACGCGCTGCGCATCAATGGCTTAGGTGCGCCACGAGCTTTCTTCACCCCATTGCTCAGGCAGATACAGTTTCCCAACACAAGCTACGGCGAGGACTATGCCTTAGGGCTCATTTTCTCACGCCGCTACCGCATAGGACGCATTTTCGACGAGCTTTACCTTTGCCGCCGATGGGGAGGCAACAGCGATGCAGCACTCAGCGTGGAGAAGGTGAACGCCAACAACCTATACAAGGACCGTCTGCGCACGTTGGAGATCTCTGCCCGTCAGCAACAGCTGCGCGGCAAGGAGGACATAATGGCAGACAGCACACTGTTGCGATTCTTCAACCGCCAGATTGAGACATGGGAGGACGCACGCCGCCGCTATCGGGAGTTGCAGAACGTGAAAAGCCGCGAACTGCAGTTTGAGGACTCAGAGCTGACACTGCAGTTCAATCCAGCTCGGATAACGTCAACAGGAGCGAAGATAGACAAGCAGACACTCAGCAGCAGGGCATGCTTCCTCTGCGAGGCAAACCGCCCTGCCGACCAGTTCAAGAAAGACATTGACGAGCGCTTCGAGCTTCTCGTCAACCCATTCCCCATACTTCCCACCCATTTCACAATACCGTCGAAGAAGCATGAGCCACAAAGGATAATGGGCAACTTTGACGAGATGATGCGGATGCTGACCGACTATCCTGACCAAATGGTGTTCTACAATGGTCCGAAATGTGGAGCATCGGCTCCCGACCATGCCCATTTCCAGGCAGGAACGAGCGGACTTGTGCCACTGCAGCGCAGTTGGCAGCGACTGAGCCGCAACCTCACTCCGCTGCTTACCTTGGACGACTTTGAGGGAATATGGCAGATAAGCGACTATTTCTGCTTTGCACTGTTGCTCCGCAGCCATAGTCCACAAACGGAGGAACGGCTGTTCAACCGCCTCTACAACGTGATGCCGCTCAACAGCGACGACACGGAGCCAATGATGAACATCATAGCTTGGCGACGTGGCGACGACTACATCACGGTGGTCATTCCAAGGGCAAAGCACCGTCCCGACTGCTATTTCGCCGAGGGCATGGAGCAATGCCTCGTTAGCCCGGGGGCTCTCGACATGGCAGGCCTCATCATCACCCCAAGGGAAGAGGACTTCAGGAAGCTGACTGCCGAGTGGGCGGTGGGCATGCTCCGCGAGGTGGCACTGCAGGACGCAGAGGCAGAGGACATAAGGCAGAAACTTAAGAACCAGACGCTTACGACACGCCAGCAAAAGACATACGGTGCTGAGCCAGAGGTTTCGGTAGGAATACTGAGCGCACAGAAAATCGCCTTCGACCTCAACGCCCCATACACGGCAAAGGGCGAGAGCATAGAAGGTCAGCAGACGGTGGAGTTCTCCGAGGGAGGAATACTTTGGAGGGGAAACCAGTATCGAGAGCTGACGTTCTCGCCACAGGACGACGAAGCCTCATTCTCGCTCCACGACGTGACCATAGGCATCGACTTCCACTGGCAACGCAAGCAGACACAGACTTTCAACGGAACATTGCGCCTCGTGGTAGAGGCAGACAAGATAACGGCGATAAACCAGCTACCCGTCGAGCGATACCTGTCGAGCGTAATATCGAGCGAGATGAAATCAACATCGTCGCCAGAGTTGCTCAAGGCGCACGCCGTAATATCGCGCAGTTGGCTCCTTGCCCAAATGGAGAAACGCCAACAGCTGAAGGACGGACAAAACAACTTCTTCTCCTTCATCAAGAAGGACGACGAGATAATAAGATGGTACGACCGCGAGGACCACACCATATTCGACGTTTGTGCCGACGACCACTGCCAGCGCTATCAGGGCATTACCGACAAAGGCAGGACCGAGGTGCTCAACGCAGTGAAGGCGACGCGTGGCCAGGTGCTCATCAGTGGCGAGGAAATCTGCGACGCACGCTTCAGCAAGTGCTGCGGTGGAGTGACAGAGGAGTTCCAATACTGTTGGGAAAACACGCCAAAGCCTTACCTAAAGTCTGTCAGGGACGCAAGCGGGACTGCACCCGACCTCAGCGACGAGGCAATGGCAGAGCAATGGATAAGGACTTCGCCACAAGCCTTCTGCAACACTACCGACAAGAAGGTGCTGGCAGAGGTGCTCAACGACTACGACCAGGAGACACCCGACTTCTACCGTTGGCGTGTGGAATACACACAGGAGGAGCTCGCCGCACTGATAAACGAGAAGACGAAGGACGACTTCGGACAAATAATCGACCTCATACCGCAACAACGAGGCAAGAGCGGACGCATCTGCCGACTAAAGATTGTTGGCACGAAGAAAACCCTCACCATTGGCAAGGAGCTTGAGATACGCCGCACGCTAAGCGCGACACACCTTTACAGCAGTGCCTTTGTCGTTGACCGTGAGGACGTTGACGACAACGATGTCCCAAGGCGTTTCATCCTAATAGGAGCTGGCTGGGGACATGGCGTGGGGCTGTGTCAGATAGGTGCGGCGATGATGAGCGACGAAGGTTACAACTATGACGACATCCTGCTTCACTACTATCGTGGAGCGGAGATAAAAAAACTATACGAATAAAGAATGAGCAAGAAAAGCCCCTGGACATGGGTCCCATCCCTATATTTTGCCGAAGGCATACCCTACGTAACGGTAATGACCATCTCGCTGATAATGTACAAGCGAATGGGAATGTCAAACACCGACATAACACTCTACACCTCGTGGCTCTACCTGCCATGGGTGATAAAGCCTTTCTGGAGTCCGTTCGTTGACATCATAAAGTGCAAGCGATGGTGGATTGTCACCATGCAGCTGCTCATCGGAGCTGCCCTCGGCGGAGTGGCTTTCACCATTCCCACGTCGTGGTGGCTGCAAGGCACGCTATGTTTCTTCTGGCTAATGGCTTTCTCCAGTGCCACACACGACATTGCCGCCGACGGTTTCTATATGCTCGGCCTCAACCACCACCAACAAGCATGGTTTGTGGGCATACGCTCCACATTCTACCGCATAGCCACCATCTTCGGTCAGGGAATGTTGGTGGCACTGGCTGGCAACATTGCCGTGCTGACCCGCAACGTAAGGTATTCGTGGAGCCTGATGTTCTATTTCGCAGCAGGACTTTTCATCGCCCTATGGCTCTACCACAACTGGATTCTGCCACAACCCAAGGAAGACGGCGACCACGGTGCAATGCAAGCGAAGGAGCTGTTTAGGGAGCTCGGGCGCACCATTCGCACGTTTTTCAACAAGCCACAGGTCATTGTCGGCATCTGCTTCATGCTGTTCTACAGAATGCCAGAGGGACTGCTTGCCAAAGTGTCTGCCCTGTTCCTTGTTGACCATCAGCACAACGGAGGTCTGGGGCTGTCAGACTCCGAATATGGCTTGGCGCAGGGTACTGTGGGAATAATCGGGCTTACGCTTGGCGGAATACTCGGTGGCATTGCCGCAAGCCGCCACGGACTGAAGCGTTGGCTGTGGCCCATGGTAATGGCAATCACCCTTCCCGACATAGTGTATGTCTATCTCAGCTATGCCATGCCCTCAAACCTCTTTGTCATCAGCACTGGCATCTTCATCGAGCAGTTTGGCTATGGATTTGGCTTCACTGCCTACATGCTATACCTTATATATTATAGTCAGGGTGAGCACAAGACAAGCCACTATGCCATCTGCACCGCATTCATGGCACTCTCGATGATGCTGCCGGGACTTGTGGCAGGAGCATTGCAGGAAATGGTTGGCTATCGCGCCTTCTTCATCATCGTCATGGTGGCATGCTCTATGACATACATCGTGGCATCGCTGTTGAAAATCGACCCCAATTTTGGAAAAAAAACGGCAGAATAGGAAATTCCCTATCACAGAATAGGAAATTTCTCTACCGGATATGTAGTTTTTAAGCTAATTTTGCAGTCAAATAGAATAACAGAACAAAAAACTTTGGATTATGAAAAGACTGATTGACAAAATGGGATTGATGGTGATGGTATTCCTCACCGCCCTGACAATGACAAGCTGCGACGAAGACACGGAGACTGCATACGACCTCGACGGTATTTGGTCGGGAACAATTGTAGGAAGCTACTACGAAGACCGACACGGAAACATAACACAGGACGTTTGGGAAACCGATATACAGTTCGTCCAAGACGGCGATTTCTCACGAGGTGGCTGGGGACGAGAGCGAGACTGGCAGGGGCGACACCTTGTTAGTGACGTGAATTTTGATTGGAAGGTGCGTAATGGACGCATATACATTCACTTTTACGATGGTTACGACGTTGTGATTCGTGACTATGACCTCTATTACACAGGTAACACGTTACGCTTCCGTGGCTATTTTGAAAGTTCTGATGGACGAACTGACCTTGGAGCATTCAATCTCGTTAAAGTTACCGACTGGCACGACTTCTCCAAGAAGAACACCGACAACGGACTCTTCGACGATGCAAAGAAGGACTGACGCATTTTGCCACTTGTAAACAAAAAAAACATAAATATTTGGCTTTTATTTTGTAATGTCCGTTTTTTCCATTAATTTTGCACTTTAAAACGCAAGAAAGATGGAGAACGACAATACAAGACGTAGGCTCATAGGCATGACCTCAGAACAACTGAAGGAGGTCGTGGCGGAATTGGGACTACCGAAATTCACCGCTTCACAGATAGCCAAATGGCTATACCAGGCAGGCGCGACAAGCATCGACGAGATGACAAACATCTCGAAGGTGGGTCGCGCCCGTCTGGCTGAGCAGTATTGCGTGGGCACCATGCCACCTCTCGACTGCCAAAAATCGAAAGACGGCACAATAAAATACCTTTTCCCTACAGAGAACGGGAAATTTGTCGAGACAGTCTATATCCCCGACAACGACCGTGCCACCCTCTGCGTATCCTGTCAGGTGGGCTGCAAGATGAACTGCCTTTTCTGCCAAACAGGAAAGCAAGGTTTTGAAGGCAACCTAACCACTGCCGACATTCTCAATCAGATTTGCGCATTGCCAGAGCGTGAGAAGCTCACCAACATCGTGTTTATGGGACAAGGTGAGCCGATGGACAATCTTGACAATGTCCTCAACGCCACAAACATATTGACAGCCGACTATGGTTTCCAATGGAGCCCGAAGCGCATAACGGTAAGCAGCGTGGGCATAAAGAACAAGCTGAAGCGATTCCTTGACGAGAGCGAATGTCATATAGCGATAAGCATGCACTCGCCACTGCCTGAGCAACGCCAACGACTTATGCCGGCAGAGAGGCAAATGTCGATAACCGAGGTCGTAGGCCTCTTGAAGCAATATGACTTCACTCACCAACGACGTGCCTCGTTCGAATATATAATGTTCAGCGGAGTGAACGACTCTATGGTCCATGCGCGAGAGATCGTAAGACTGACAAGTGGGCTGGAATGTAGGGTAAACCTCATTCGCTTCCACACCATACCCGACGTTGACCTTCCTGGCTCAGACATGAGCCGCATGGAGTCGTTCCGCGACTATCTCACAGCCCATGGGGTGTTCACCACCATTAGGGCAAGCCGCGGGCAAGACATATTCGCCGCCTGCGGACTTCTCTCTACGGCAAAGAAGAGAGGAGTGAGGAGCGAGGAGAGAAAAAAGAGGAGAGAGGATTGAGGAGTGTGGAGTGAGAAATGTGGGAAAAAGTGGAGAGAGGAGAGTGGAGAGAGAAATGTGGAGAGAGAGAAGGGGGATTAGCTATGAAAGGCTTGGCAATATCCCTTTTGCTTCTCGTTCTTACCTCATGCTCGGAGACGAATGTCGGAAAACCGCAGAGCATTGGCGAGCCATACGACGTGGTGTTGGTGTCAACCGACAAGAGCCTATTGGCAATGGTTAGAGGTATGCTGGGTGTGACAATGGCAGGACTGCCACAAGAGGAACTGCTGTTCAACGTCAAGACGGCGAGAGGCGGCGAGATAAACGCTGCCACGCAATATGACAGGAACATTGTGGTGGTCAGGAGAAAGGGAAGCCACACGAGGATTAGGTATGAGAGGAATCCATACGCGAGGAACCAACTGCTGGTGTTCATCGACACTCCATCATCTGCTGCCCTAAGGGCAGACAGTGCCAAGACTGCCAAGACACTGCAAAGGCTGATTGAGCAGTTTGAGACGAAAGCGGCAATGGACTACGACAGTCAGAACCACAATCTGAAGTCCATGAAGGAAATAGAGAAAGCCATTGGCTGCAAGATAACCATTCCCGCAGACATGAGGGCGTCAAAGAAAGGCAAGGATTTCATTTGGATTTCCGACAATGGGCAGAAGACAATGCGTAACGTCTGCATATATACCGTCAACGGCATCCACGTTTCCCAATCGGGAATAGTCAGTATGCGCGACAGCGTCATGAGTGCCAACATAAAGGGCGAGCGTGAGGGAATGGCGATGACGACCGAACGCAGGGCAGACGTGATGTTCAGCAAGCATGGCAAGGGCATCATGGCACGCGGACTCTGGCAGATGGAAGGCGACGCGATGGGCGGACCATTCGTGAGCATGACATTGGCAGACAGCGTCAGGAACCGCACCGTGACGGCAGAAGCATTCATCTATGCGCCATCGACCACAAAGGCAAAAGCCATGAAACGGCTTGAGGCCATACTATATACATTAGAAATTGAATAAACAATACATAACAAACGTAACGAAAGAATGGAAGACAAACTGATTCGCGTTGCCATAACGCACGGAGATACAAACGGCATCGGATATGAGGTGATACTAAAGACGTTTGCCGACCCAGAGATGTTCGAGCTATGCATACCTATAGTATATGGCTCGCCAAAGGTGGCTGCATACCATAAGAAAATGCTTGGCCTGCCTACAAACTTCAGCATCATCGACAAGGCAGAGGAGGCAAAGCCTGGTCGCCTCAACATCATCGCTACTTTCACCGAGGAGGTCAAGATTGACATGGGGGTATCGTCAAAAGAGGCTGGCGAGGCTGCCCTAAAGGCTCTCGACAGGGCAATGACTGACTATCGCTCCGAACTCTACGACGTATTGGTCACCGCCCCAATAAACAAGAACAACATCCAGAGCGACATGTTCAGTTTCCATGGTCATACGGAATACATCGAGCATTGCTTGGGCGAGGGAAAGGAGGCACTCATGATTCTCATGAACGGACCTCTTAGAGTGGCGTTGGTAACTACCCATCTGCCTATCAAGGATGTTGCCCAGGCAATAACCAAGGAAGGCATCGTAACGAAGGCAAGGATCCTTCACGAGTCGCTGCGCCGTGATTTCCGCATCTCCAGTCCACGGATAGCTGTCCTCGCACTCAACCCACACGCGGGCGACCAAGGCGTTATAGGCACAGAGGAGAACGACATCATAATCCCCGCCATCAACGAGCTTGAGGAGGCTGGAATACAGGCTTTTGGCCCATATCCTGCCGATGGCTTCTTCGGTAGCGGAGCATACGTCAACTTCGATGCCGTACTGGCAATGTATCACGACCAGGGCTTGGCACCATTCAAGGCACTGGCTGTTGAGGAGGGAGTAAACTACACCGCTGGTCTGCCTATAGTGCGCACCTCTCCCGACCACGGCACGGCATACGACATTGCAGGACTTGGCAAGGCTGACCCAATGTCATTCCGCCATGCCATCTTCTCTGCTATAGACATCTACCGCAACCGCACCAACTACGACGAGCCGTTTGAGAACCCACTTCCCAAACTTTTCCACGAGAAACGCGACGAGGGCGAGAAGGTGAGGTTCGCACAGCCACGTCCCAAGGACCAGTTCAGGCGTCAGGACAACGTGCGTGACACCCGAAAAGGCGGCGACAAGCCAGAAGCCCCACAGGAGCAGCAACCTGCGGCAATTGAGCAGAGCGACAAGGAATAGCCTTTAACGATGAAGAAAAAATATCAGAACATATTCTTCGTGTTCGGCATTCTGGTCCTTATCCTCATGCTGACGCAACTTGACTTCGCGCAGGTGCTCGAGGGCTTGCAGCGTGCGGGATATTGGTTCTTTGCCGTCATCGCGCTTTGGTTCTTCCTCTATATGTTCAATGCGGGTGCATGGTATGTCATAATTCGCAACAACAAGGAAAACGGCAAGGCAGACGAGCGCACGAGGAATATTGGCTTCTGGTGGCTATACAAGATAACAGTCAGCGGATTTGCCCTCAACTATGCCACGCCAGGTGGACTGATGGGCGGTGAGCCTTACAGGATAATGTCACTCTCGCCGCGAATAGGAACAGAGAGAGCTTCGTCATCGGTCATTCTCTACGCAATGACCCATATATTCTCACATTTCTGGTTTTGGCTCGTGTCCGTAGTGCTCTACATAATCACTGAGAAGGTGACGGTGTTCATGGCACTGATTCTCACTGCCATAACACTGTTTTGCCTGTTGGCGATATGGTTTTTCCTTAAAGGCTACAAGAAAGGCATTGCCACACGATGCATGAGCATATTGAGCCGTTTCCCCATGGTGAGGCGTTGGGCACAGGGATTCTTCGAGACACACAAGGAGCAGCTCTCCACTATAGACAACCAGATAGCGGCCCTCCACCAACAGAACCCGCGGGCTTTCGCCACGGCGGTAGGACTGGAGTTGGCATGCCGCATAGTCTCGGCACTTGAGATATATTTCATCCTGCTGGTCATCATGCCATCCGCCAACTATCTTCAGTGCATTCTGATATTGGCTTTCACATCGCTTTTCGCCAACATGCTCTTCTTCATGCCCCTACAGCTTGGTGGGCGCGAGGGAGGTTTCCTCATGTCGGCAAAAGGCCTGACACTTACTGCCAATGCTGGAATATTCGTCGCACTCATTGTCAGGGTGCGGGAGCTTATTTGGACTGCGATAGGTCTTCTGCTCATCAAATTTGACAAGAAATGACCCCGGTGGCTCAAAAAAACAGCCATCCACGGACATTTCTCATCTAAAAAAGGAGATATTTGAAAAAATATATGTAATTTTGTGCGCTAATGAGGATTGCTGAACTACAAGAAATCAAAAGGCGATACAACATCGTAGGCAACTGCGATGCCTTGAATCACGCCCTCGACGTCGCCCTACAGGTGGCGCCGACAGACCTCAGCGTACTTATCGTTGGCGAGAGCGGTGTCGGTAAGGAGATAATCCCACGACTGATTCACGAGCGCTCACCACGCAGGCGAGAAAAGTATTTCGCCATCAACTGCGGATCCATTCCCGAGGGAACGATAGACAGCGAGCTCTTTGGACATGTGAAAGGTTCTTTTACGGGTGCCATTGACGATAGTCCCGGCTATTTTGGCGCCGCTAACAAGGGAACGCTGTTTCTCGACGAGGTTGGAGAGCTGCCACTCGCCACACAAGCCCGACTGCTGCGTGTGCTCGAGACGGGAGAATACATCTCCGTAGGTGCCACAGAGGTGAGGAAGACCGACGTACGCATCGTTGCCGCCACCAATGTGAACATGATGAGGGCTATCAGCGAGGGACGCTTCCGCGAGGACTTGTACTACAGGCTCAACTCCATTCCGATACAGATGCCCCCACTCCGTGAGAGAGGTGAGGACATCGTGTTGTTGTTCCGCCTCTTTGCCATGCAGATGGCAGAGAAATACAAGATGGAGCGCATTGTCCTCGACGATGGGGCAAAGGAAATACTCAAACGCTACAAGTGGCCGGGAAACGTCAGGCAGCTGAAAAACCTGACCGAGCAGATCTCAATCCTCAGCCCAACACGCGAGATTACCGCCGACGTGCTCAAGCAGTTCATTCCACAGGACATAGAGAGCACACAGCTGGCAAAGGTAGGCAAGAGCGAGAGTGACCACAGTTTTGAGAACGAGCGGGAGATTCTCTACAAAATCCTCTTCGACCTTAGGAGCAACGTCAACGAGCTGCGCCAGGAAGTGACAATGCTGAAGAAAAAACTCAACATGACAGACAACCATTCTGCACAAGGCAAGGAGTTGCCCTCCATGACATCAAACGACAGTGGCAACACCAAGCCTGTCATCATAAGCAGCGAGAAGCCCGACACTGAGTTTGACGTGGCAGAGGAATACGTGGAGGAATCTCAACAAACAAAGGTCGATAAAGACCCAAAACAAAGTCTCAACATCGAAAAAATGAGTAAGAACCATCTCGAAAGAGCACTCGAACGCAATGGTGGCAACCGAAAGAGAGCCGCCGAGGAACTTGGAATATCCGACCGCACCCTCTATAGATGGCTGCGCCATTTCGGCATTGCCATCATAGCGGCACTCGTAATGGTAACGACATTCACAAGCTGCCAGGTATCATACAAGTTCAATGGTGCCAGTATAGACTACTCAAAGACGAAGACAATACAGATTGCCGACTTCCCCATTCGCTCAAGCTATGTTTGGGGACCGATGGCAAGCATCTTCAACAACGAGCTGAAAGACCAGTTCGCCAACCACACCCGACTGATACAGGTGAAGCGCAACGGCGACCTGAAGATAGAAGGCGAGATAACACGCTACGACCAGCGCAACAAGTCGGTGTCGAGCGAGGGATATTCGTCACAGACCGAACTCTCCATGACCGTCAACGTGAGGTTTACCAACAACGTCAACCACACAGAAGATTTCGAGCAGCAGTTCACTGCCTCTGCCACCTACGAGAACACCCAGACGCTCAACGCAGTGCAGGAGGAACTCGTCACACAGATGGTGAAGGAGATAACCGAACAGATATTCAACGCCACCGTAGCCAACTGGTAAGCGGGAAGGCATATAACCCATTAGCAAGGAATGAACATAACAGAGCTGATAAATCATCCCGAGAAGATGGACCGCGACACTCTCTATGAGTTGCGGTCAATATTGGCTCTATACCCATATTTCCAGACCGTCCGACTGCTGATGCTGCAAAACCTCTTCCTGTTGCACGACCCCTCGTTCGACGAGGAACTGCGCCGCGCGGCAATCTACATATCCGACAGGAAAGTACTGTTCCGTATGGTAGAGGCTGCACACTACGGACTGAGGAACATGAGGAAACCGTCAGCGCCACCTGCCACCAAGGAGGAAAGCCGCACAATATCCCTCATCGACAATTTCCTCGACAACATACCAGTCGAGCCCACGCCTAAGGAGAAACGTCACCGACGCCCTACCCCAGCCGATGCCACAGTAGATTATGTGGCATACCTGATGGAGCTTGACGAAGCTGAGGAACAGCCCGACAACACGCCAGGGAAGCCCCAGTTGAGAGGACAAAGTTTGATTGATAATTTCATAGAAAAAGACAATGGGAAAATCGTTCTTAGCGACACCGTGGAATTCACCCCACAGTTGGACTCCAACGAGGGCGACAAAGAGGGAAAACAAGGCGAAGAGAGCTTTTTCACCGAGACTTTGGCACGAATTTACATAAAACAGGGCAGATATTCCAAGGCTTTGGAAATAATTCAGCGATTAAGTTTGATTTATCCAAAAAAAAATGCTTACTTTGCAGATCAAATACGTTTCTTACAGAAATTAATATTAAACAACAATAAAAAATAAAATAAAAATGTACACATTATTTGTAATTTTCATTCTCATCGCAGCACTGCTCATGATTGGCATCGTGCTCATCCAAGAATCAAAGGGAGGAGGCCTCTCTTCGAACTTCGCATCCTACAACCAAATCGGTGGCGTAAGAAAAACTACCGACTTCATCGAGAAGGCTACATGGGGACTTGCAGTAGCCATGGTGGTTTTCAGCGTAGCATGTGCCTACGTGGCTCCACAGGCTGCCGGCGACAACTCTGTAATGGAAAACGTGGAGAACCCTACCACCAATCCTAACAACCTCCCTGGCTTCGGCGCAAGTCAGACTAAAGATGCTGCCGCTCCTGCTACCCAGCAGGCTGCTCCAGCAAAGGAACAAGCTCCTGCTGCTGCTCCCGCAAAACCTGCAGAGCAGCCTAAAAACTAAAAAATGTGAAAAAGTACGCAATTTATTTGGTTAGTTCAAATAATTTGCGTACCTTTGCACCCGCTAAAGAAAACATAGCGAGAACACGGTGCCCGTAGTTCAGTTGGTTAGAGCGTCAGATTGTGGTTCTGAATGTCGTGGGTTCGAGTCCCACCGGGCACCCTCTCCTAAAAGTCCCTGTAAGTCTGAAACTTACAGGGACTTTTCTTATGGAACATCCCTATATTTGATGGAACATTGATGGCACATTTGAAAAACAGTCCTCGTTTTTTATATTTCTAAGAGACCTATTTTCTTGAAAAATCATTTCTTTATCATCATGAACAAGAACTATCAATTGTTGACAAATCGATACGAGCCTTAAACCCTGCCTATTAATAATTGAACTTTGCTTTTCCCTTCAGCCAGCAGATTAGGTTGTTTTCTGAAGAAAACGACCGTTGGTTCCCACCCTTTAATGTAGTTGAAAATAACCACGGAAAACACAGAAGACAGGTCTTCTTCTTGACAGTGTATTCGCCAGAATCAGTGTGTTCTGTGGATAAATAAGGCAGCATGGAAACGCAAATACCCCTGTTATTTCTCGATAGGGGGTCAAAAACGGTACCTATCGAGTTCTCTTCGTGCAGAAAATATGTTAAAATAGGGCTTTTTTGAGGGCAAACTTAGTTAAAAAACCTTTCTACTATCACTACTATCACCCCTTCTATCACCACTCAACAGATTGTAAATAAGTGGATTAACCCCAAAGTGATAGAAGTGATAGAAGAAAATGAAAAACACGGGTAAGGAT
>CAMAGM010000011.1 GCA_945833995.1 uncultured Prevotella sp. | reverse complement strand
TCCTTTAACTCCTTTAACTTCTTTAACTTCCATCACTTCCGAAAGTTGAGTTATTTTACTGCCTCAACGGTGTAGCCGGCATCGGTCAGGAGCTTCAGCACACCATTGTCGCCTGGCAGATGGCCTGCTCCAACATGGAAGAGAGTAGATTTTGCAGACATCATGGCAGGCATCTTTGTGAGCCAGTCGCGGTTGCGCTTTCCAAACATTGCGTCTTCCTCGGCAGGAGTGGAGTCGCACTGGTTGTTCTCCTTCTCGTCCATCAGCTCCTTTAGCTTGTTGAGGTTGAGGGCAAAGTAAGCCTTTGCCATCTCGTCGAGCATTTGCTCGTTGTACTTTGGATTATCAACCATACAGAGGAGCAACTCCTTCTGACGCTCTATTGTCTTGCCCTTGAAGAGGGTGTTGATCTGGAAGTCGAGAGTCTCAAGACCAATGATTGGCTTCTGCTTCTCCTGGGCATATTTCTGGAACGTGTTGTCGATGAGGTCTTGTAGGTTGAACCCTGGAGTCTTCTTCATATAAGCCAAGACAGTCATCTGTTGTGCGAGAGCGGCAGGCGACATCTTGCCCATCTGCTGTTCAAGCATAGGGTTGGTTAAGTCGATGGTGAGCATCTCACGAAGATAGGCGTTGAGACGGTTCATCTCGTCGGCTGTGAGAATGTCCTTTAAGGTCTTGTCGCCCTCGAGCATCATAGCCGCCATCATTTTCTGAATACCCTCAGGACTCATCATGTCCTTCATGTCAAGCTCGCCGCAAACCTGCTCGGTCTCGTCCATTGCGGCACGCAGTCCAGGGATGGAATCGACGAACGACGCTGGAGCGACGTGGAATGTGCCTACGATGTAGGATGGTTTCTTGATGTCCTTACCGCTGATCTTGTAGAGCAGTTGGGCATTGATGCCAAGGATGCTCAATTTGAGCATGATGGCAGTGATAGCAATTTTTCTGAACATAATACTTTTATTTTTTGATTAAACGTTTAAAATTCCTCTTTTGTAAGGTCGTGAATTTGCTGTATAAGCTCGTCGTTGGTGTGGTTCATCTTGATGAGAATGTAGATGCCTATGCAGAATCCAACGATTCCTCCGACTATGCCACCGGCAATCATGCTTTGAAGCATCTCGTTCTCGGTGAACCCACTGAAATACCAAGCGAATAGGGCAATGGCAATAGGTAGTGAGATGGCAAGCTGCCACCAGCGCATGCGCTTCATCCAAACCAGCCTGTGTCCTGTCTCGACGAGGTTCTCGCTTTGCCAGTCTTTTTCTGATGTGCGGTTGACATAGAAGTCCAGCAACACATCTGCAAGCATCAGCAAGATAATGCCTATGATTGGGAACCATGAGATTGACGGCACGACGAGTTTCATGAACACGAAGCAAACCGTTGCCAAAGGAATTAGGAGAAGGAGCTCAAACCAGATATACCTCATGATCCACGACATCTTGCGCGACATTGCCTTACGTATCAGCCTGTCGTTGACAATAGTCTGCTCGTTGAGCTTATTTTTTAGAATTTCGAGTTGCTGGCGCATAACGTCCAACTCGTTGTTGTTTTCATTGTTTGTCATCATATTATATATATATCTTTAAGGTTATCATTTCATTTTTTTTAGTTCCTCTCTGATTCTGACGAGCTTTACGGAGACGTTCTTTGTGGATATTCCTACTATCTCGCCAATCTCGTCGTATGGTATGCCCTCAAGCCATAGCAGAATGATGGCACGGTCGAAGACACCAAGTTTGCTTATGCGGTCGTAGAGCATCTTCACCTGTCGGGTGTCGGCATCGTTGTCCTCATAGAGGTTGATGTCCATTGTCAGCCTATCAGCCTTCGAGCGACGTTTCTTCTTCCTGTCGATGGTGATGCAGGTGTTGAGGCTGACACGATAGACCCATGTCTTTATGTCACTCCTACCTTCGAAAGAACTGAAGCCCTTCCAGAGATTGACGAGTATTTCCTGGAACAGGTCGCTGACCTCGTCGTTGTCTTTTGAGAACATATAGCAAACGGTGTAGATCGTTGCCTTCTGTTCCCTCACCAGTTGGGCGAATTGTTGTTCACTTGTTTCCATTGTTGAATAAGTTGTTTCTTTATCGTTACGACTATTTGACTCAAGGTATGGGTGAAAAACTACACTCAAAACCAAAAAAAATATTAAAAGCACTGCAAAGATAATGTTTTTCCACGAAAATGGACTTGTCTTTTATACCTTATTTTATATAACAGATGAGAAAAATATGAAGTTTCATCATGAAGAATATCAAGAAAGCGCCAAAAAATTTGCATAAATGACGAAATTTTATTATTTTTGCGCCGAATTTTGAAGACATAAAATTATAGAATAATGAATATTTCATACAAATGGTTGAAAGAGTACGTTGATTTCGACCTTACACCACAGGAGGTGTGTGACGCACTGACATCAACAGGACTTGAAGTTGATGCACTTGAGGAAGTGCAGAGTGTTAAGGGCGGTCTGAAGGGACTCTATGTAGGCAAGGTGCTTACTTGCGAGATGCATCCCAACTCCGACCACCTCCATGTGACAACAGTTGACTTGGGACACGAAAATCCTTCACAAATTGTATGCGGAGCACCTAATGTGGCAGCTGGACAGAAAGTGATTGTCGCTGATTTGGGCTGTGTGCTCTACGATGGCGACAAGGAATTTGTCATAAAGAAATCGAAACTTCGTGGCGTGGAGAGTTGCGGTATGATTTGTGCCGAGGACGAGATAGGCATCGGAACAAGCCATGACGGAATAATCGTGTTGCCAGAGGATGCCCCCGTAGGACAACCTGCCGCAGAATACTACAACCTGGAGAGCGACTGGCTGATTGAGGTTGACATCACTGCCAACCGCGCCGACGCCTTGTCGCACTGGGGAGTGGCACGCGACCTTTACGCATGGCTCGTGCAGAATGGCTACAAGACAAGCCTCCACCGTCCTGACTGTAGCGCATACAGCGTTGACAGCAACGAGTTGCCAATAGAGGTTGAGATTGAGAACACTGAGGCGTGCCGCCGTTATGCCTGCGTAAGCATCAAGGGCTGCGACGTGAAGGAGAGCCCAGAATGGCTGAAGAACAAGCTAAGGGTGATAGGCTTGCGTCCTATTAATAATATAGTGGATATCACGAACTATGTGATGATGGCATACGGACAACCTATGCACTGTTTCGATGCCGATATGGTGAAGGGACATAAGATAGTCGTACGCACTCAGCCAGAGGGAACAAAGTTCGTCACACTCGATGGCGTGGAGCACACTCTTGGCACACACGACCTCAGCATCTGCAATGCAGAGGAGCCAATGTGCATAGCAGGTATTTTCGGAGGAAAGGGTAGTGGTACTTATGATACGACAAAGGACGTGGTGTTGGAGAGCGCATATTTCCATCCTACATGGGTGCGCAAGAGCGCCCGTCGCCATGGCCTTAGCACCGACTCCTCATTCCGTTTCGAGAGAGGCGTTGACCCAAATGCGACAATCTACGCCTTGAAGCAGGCTGCTATACTCTGCAAGGAGTTGGCAGGAGGTAAGGTGGCAATGGAGATCCGCGACGTTTATCCACAGCCAATAGAGGATGCCAAGGTACGTCTTGAGTATGACTATGTGAACAATCTCATAGGCAAAAATCTTGAGCCAGAAACGATAAAGAACATCTGCAACTCATTGGAGATGAGAATAACGGCAGAGGACAGCAATGGACTCGACATCGACGTTCCGGCATATAGGGTTGACGTGCAGCGTCCATGCGATGTTGTAGAGGACATTCTACGCATCTATGGCTACAACAACATCGAGATTCCGACACAGCTGAAAAGCTGCCTTGTTATAAAAGGAGAGGAGGACAGGAAGCATAAGCTTGCAAACATAGTAGGAGAGCAGTTGGTAGGAAGCGGTTTCAACGAGATTCTCAACAACTCGCTGACACGCGGAGCATACTATGACAGCCGCAACGCTTGGCCTACTGAGAATTCGGTTAAGATTATGAATCCGCTCAGCTCCGACCTCAGTGTGATGCGCCAGACATTGCTCTTTGGTGGTCTTGAGAGCATAGAGCACAACGCCAAGCGCAAGAACGGAAACCTGCGTTTCTTCGAGTTTGGCAATGTATATCGTTTCGACCCAGAGAAGAAGAACGATGAGAACCCAATGGCTGCCTACAACGAGCAGTACCATCTGGGACTTTGGGTGACAGGCAAGCGTGTTGAGGGCTCATGGGCTCACCCAGACGAGGACAGCTCATTCTATGAACTGGAGGCATACGTGGAGAACATTCTCAGCCGCATAGGTTTGAATCAGGGTGCCACTGTACGCAAGAAGAGCCAAAACGACATCTTTATGGCAGGTCTCTCAGTTGAGAATCGTGGAGGCAAGCAGCTTCTGGAGATGGGAATACTGTCGAAGAAGGTACTGAAAGCCGCTGATATTGACCGCCCAGTTTATTATGCTGAGCTTAACTGGACTGCACTGATGAAGGCAGTACGCAAGAACGAGATTCTCTATTCAGAAATTAGCAAGTATCCAGCTGTCAGCCGCGACCTTGCCTTGTTGGTTGACGAGAAGGTAGAGTTTGCTGAGATTGAGCAGACCGCACGTCAGACAGAGAAGAAACTGCTCAAGAGCGTTGAGTTGTTCGACGTTTATGAGGGCAAGAATCTTCCAGAAGGCAAGAAGAGCTATGCGGTTAACTTCATCCTTCAGGACGAGACAAAGACACTAAACGACAAGCAGATTGAGGCTATAATGTCTAAGTTGACTGCAAACCTGAAGAACAAGCTTGGTGCAGAACTGAGATAGTAGAAAGATTGAAAGATTGAACAATTGAAAGATTGAAAAATTAAAGATTTTAAAAATATAATCCAATGGGAAGAGCATTTGAATATCGTAAAGCTACGAAGCTGAAGAGATGGGGACACATGGCCCGCACGTTTACAAAAATCGGCAAGCAGATTGCCATCGCAGTAAAGGCAGGAGGTCCAGACCCTGAGAATAATCCGCATTTGCGTGCCGTAATCCAGACAGCAAAGCGCGAGAACATGCCACTCTCCAACGTAGAGCGTGCCATTAAGAACGCGATGGGTAAAGACCAGAAGGACTTCAAGGAGGTTACATACGAGGGATATGGCCCACACGGAGTTGCAATATTCGTTGATGCCGCCACAGACAACAATACCCGTACGGTGGCAAATGTCCGTGCCGTGTTCAACAAGTTCAGCGGAAACCTCGGAACACAGGGCTCACTGTCGTTCCTCTTCGACCACAAGTGTGTGTTCACATTCAAGAAGAAGGATGGCCTTGACATGGACGACCTCATTCTCGAGCTTATCGACCTCGGTGTTGACGACGAGTTTGATGTTGACGACGAGGCAAACGAAATCACTATCTATGGTGAGCCTACAAGTTTCAGTGAGATTCAGAAATATCTCGAGAGCAATGGCTTCGAGGTTACAGGAGCTGAGTTCACCCGCATCCCTAACGACTTGAAGGAAGTGACACCAGAGCAGCGCGAGAGCATTGACAAGATGGTTGACCTGCTCGAAGATGACGAGGATGTTCAGAATGTCTATACGAACATGAAACCGGAAGAGTAGAATTAAGGATTAAGAATTAACAATTAAGAATTAAAATTAAGGATTAAGAAAGTATGTGTGACGAGGAAATTCATGCCTCCATACTGTTTCACATAATTCTTAATCCTTAATTTTTAATTCTTAATTCACTTGTAGTCTTTTTCCGTTACAATGACATCGGCAAGTATTGTTTTTCTTGATGCGGAATGGTATGTGTAATGGAATTTGTATTTTGCGTCTTTGTATGTCTTGATGCTTGTTGAGTTTCTCACCTCGTCGATGAGAATCTTACGTGGATTCATTTGCTCCATTGCCTTAGGGTCGTCTGCTATTCCGCTAAACGTATAGTAATAATGAAGGGTATGGCTCTCACGCTCAAAAACAAGGCTGTCCAACATAACACCGTCTGCCACCTTGGCGGGACATTTCTTTTCATTGAACTCCTTTGACTCGCGGGCGCAACGTTCCTCAAGTGACTCCTGGCATGAAGTGGTAAGCATGGATGTGCAAGTGAGCACAAACACAGTTGCCAATGATGCTAAAACAATCTTCTTGTCCATATTTGTATATTAATAACATTTATTTTCGTCTGCAAAATTACTCCATATTTTTGATATAACAAACAAAATCGAGATGATATATATCATGAAAACGCAGATGAAAAGTCTCTATTTCGCCTGTTTAAGCATTTTTAACTTGCCAAACCTCTCAAATACACAGTTTCTTAACAAAAATATTGTCGAAAAAATTTTGAAATGTGAGCAAATTGCACTAATTTTGCACTCCCAAAGAGAGACATGTAATGGAGAATATTAGAAACTTTTGTATCATAGCCCACATTGACCATGGCAAGTCAACGCTCGCTGACCGTCTGTTAGAGTACACTAACACTATCCAAGTGACTGAAGGACAGATGCTTGATGACATGGACCTTGAACGCGAAAGAGGTATTACAATAAAGAGTCACGCAATACAAATGGAATATGCCCATGATGGGAAAACATATACATTGAACTTGATTGACACTCCGGGACACGTTGATTTCTCATACGAGGTGTCGCGAAGCATTGCTGCCTGTGAGGGAGCGCTGCTTGTTGTTGATGCGACACAGGGTGTTCAGGCACAGACCATATCGAACCTATATATGGCAATAGACCACAACCTGGAGATTATTCCCGTCATCAACAAGATAGACATGCCAAGCGCAATGCCAGACGAGGTTGAGGATGAGATAATCGACCTCATAGGTTGCGACAGGAGCGAGATAATCCGCGCAAGCGGTAAGACGGGAGAGGGAGTAGAAGACATTTTGAATGCAGTGGTGGAGCGCATCCCACATCCGGAAGGAAGCAAGGACGAGCCTCTGCAGGCTTTGATTTTCGATTCTGTGTTCAACTCATTCCGTGGTATAATAGCATATTTCAAGATAGAGAACGGCACCATCCGTCAAGGAGACAAGGTAAAGTTCTTCAATACGGGAATGGAATATGTTGCCGACGAGGTAGGAGTACTGAAAATGGATATGATTCCACGCAAGGAACTATCAACTGGAAATGTTGGCTATATAATAAGTGGTATTAAAGACAGCAAGGAGGTGAAGGTGGGAGATACTATCACCCATATTGCACGCCCTTGCACGAAAGCGATATCAGGTTTTCAGGAAGTGAAGCCGATGGTCTTTGCGGGTGTCTATCCTATCGACCCCTCAGAATATGAGAACCTGCGTGCCTCGCTTGAGAAATTGCAGCTAAACGATGCGTCGTTGACGTTCTCGCCAGAGTCGTCCATTGCACTTGGCTTCGGTTTCCGATGTGGATTCCTCGGTCTTCTCCACATGGAGATTGTGCAGGAGCGACTTGACAGGGAGTTCAACATGGATGTAATCACCACAGTGCCAAACGTGTCGTATATGTGTTATGACAAGCAAGGCAACTCGAAGGAGGTTCACAATCCATCAGGACTGCCCGAGCAAACTCTAATAGACCATATCGAGGAGCCTTACATCAGGGCAACGATAATAACGGCAGCAGACTATATTGGTCCTATCATGACTTTGTGTCTTGACAAGCGCGGAGAACTGATTGACCAGCAATATGTGAGTGGAAACCGTGTGGAGTTGCATTTTATGCTTCCTCTTGGCGAGATAGTCATTGACTTCTACGACAAGTTGAAGAGCATCTCAAAGGGATATGCATCGTTTGACTACCATATTGACTGCTTCCGTCCATCAAAACTGGCAAAGCTCGACATACTGCTCAACGGAGAGCCTGTCGATGCACTTTCCACACTTACACATCAGGACAATGCCGTGACATTTGGCAGAAGAATGTGTGAGAAGTTGAAGGAACTGATACCGAGACAACAGTTTGACATAGCGATTCAGGCTGCCATCGGTGCCAAGATCATTGCCAGGGAGACAATCAAGTGTGTCCGAAAGGATGTGACGGCAAAATGCTATGGTGGTGACGTCAGTCGTAAGCGCAAGCTGCTTGAGAAGCAGAAGAAAGGAAAGAAGCGAATGAAGCAGATAGGCAATGTGGAAGTGCCTCAGAAGGCATTCCTCGCCGTGCTGAAACTCGACTGACAAACTTGAATTGACTATTACCATATATAAATATATAACATAATAACCCTTACTATAATAGGAGGAACAAAACCTATGGCAAACTTAGCATTGACCACAAGAGACGTGGCAAGAGAATTGGCAAGAAGATATAGCACGATGACTCACGACGAGCTTGACGTGCTTGAGAGCATTTTGCGTCCGATGAAATTCGCCAAGAACGAGAAAATCCTTACTGAGGGAGAGACTTGCGAGAATATCTATTGGGTAGCAAAAGGACTCATTCGCCAGTTCTATTTCAAGAATGGCAAGGAACTGACTGAGCACATGGCAGTGGAGAACAGCATAGTCATGTGTATAGAAAGTCTTTTCATGGAAAAGCCGACAAGACTGCAGATAATGGCATTGGAACCATCAGTTCTTTATGCAATTCCAAGGAAGCTGCTTGAACAAGTGGCTATGAAGAGTGTCAACATACAAATCCTATATCGTAAGATATTGGAGGAATCGCTCATTGAGAGTCAGATACATGCTGATATGCTCCGTTTTGAGTCAGCACAGGACCGCTATGCTAAACTTGTAAGGCTTCAGCCGCAGTTGGTACTACGCGCACCTTTGGTTTACATAGCCAACTTGTTGCAGATGACGCCAGAGACCTTGAGCAGAGTACGAACGTCAGCACTTCTCGAAAAATAAACAAAAGTCTGATATTACAAACAGGGGCACCCTCTAATAATGAGTGGTGCCCCTGTAGTTAAGTTGTTGTTATCTCCTTTCAACAATCTTCTTCTTTCCATTCCTGACATATAGCCCAGGCTTTGTCGGATTTTGTCCAGCTGGCTGTCCGCTAACAGTAAACCATTGCCCGTTATCGTCGATTTTGTCAACGATGGAATGACGAATGTCAGTTGACCCATCAAGGAAATTCTTTAGTGAAGACATTGCCGCAAGAGGTTTTCCGGTATTGCTGTCGATAAGCGGAGCATACCACCAGTCGTCCATTCTCGTAGTATCCCATGGATACGCGTTGTAGTCCATCCACCACCAGAAAAGCCCAGTAACTTTGTTGTGCTTATTAAGCATCGCTATCAGGTCATCGGTGAATTGTTTTTGTCCGTTCTCTGTTGTTGCATAATCCGGAGTGTAATCCTTATCGCCTGGTAGCCAACTATATGCGGCACCAACCTCAACTATCATTATATCCTTGTCTGTATAACGTGTCTCAAGGGTATTAATGGCTGTTTCAAGTGTGGCAATATTGTTGTGCCATATAGGATAGTAGCTTAGTCCTATTATGTCATAATCAATATTGGCATCTTTCATCTTGTCGTAGAAGTTGGTCAGCACATTTGTTTGTGCAGCTCTTTCAGTGTGAAGAACGATTTTGGCGTTGGGGCAAACCTCTCTACATGCTTTGCCTGCTTCAGAGAGTAGGGTAGTGAATCGGCTCCAGTTTGCAGTGCTGCCCATAAAGCATTTCTTAAGGTTGTTGCTGCCTTCCTTTCCCCAAAGCATTCCGTAGCTTATCTCATTACCAGTTTGTATGAAATCAGGCTCAGCCCCAGCTGATTTCAATTGCAGGAGAGCATCCTTCGTATATTCGTATATTTTCTGGTAGAGTTCCTCATCGGTGAGATTCTCCCATGCTTTGGGAGTCCATTGTTTGGCAGGGTCTGCCCATGTGTCGGAGTAGTGGAAGTCGAGCATAAGTTTAAAACCGGCATCCTTGATTCGCTTCCCAAGACTCTTTACATAATCGAGATCTTGACACGCGAAAGGGTCATTGTTTGGAAAGTCGGTGGGCTTTACGAATAACCTCACGCGCATCGCGTTCATTTCTTCCGACTTGAAAATGTCGAGAGGGTCAGACACAGTATTGCCATGCTTGTCGTAATAAGTTGGTGATTTTAGCTCGTTGGTAGGCAAGGCGGAGATGTCACCACCCACATATTTTTGGGCATGTGCCGTTGTTGTAAATGTCATCATGCAAGTGGTGACAAGAGTCATGAATCCTTTAAAGTAATTGTATTTCATAAGCTATATTGTTTATATTTAGTTTTATTCGGGTGTAAAGTTAGTAATAATTTTCCATTTAGCAAGCATTTTTCAAAAAAATGTAATAATGATACAATAAAAATCCTATATTGTAGTTTATATATTATGAATACAACAAACTAATGTAATGGATAATACACAGAAGATAATCAAACGGACATTTGACATCGCGGTTTCAATCCTCTGCCTGATAATCTTCTCTCCGATGTTCCTATATTGCTATATAGTCATCAGGAAGGAAGACGGCGGACCTGCTATTTTCAGTCAGGAGAGGATAGGACTGCATGGCAAACCATTCAACATATACAAATTCCGCAGCATGAAATTGGATGCTGAGAGCGATGGTCCAGCCTTGTTCAATCCCGACAATGATGACAGGCTCACGAAGACAGGACAATTCCTAAGAGAGCATCATCTTGATGAATTGCCTCAACTATGGAATGTCCTAATAGGTGACATGTCTTTCATTGGACCTCGTCCAGAGCGAAAATTCTATATTGACCAGATAATGCAGCATAACACCAAATATGAACTCCTGTATCAAATTCGACCAGGTGTTACATCTTATGCAACATTATATAATGGTTACACGGACACAATGGAAAAGATGTTGCGCCGTCTTGAGCTTGACCTATACTATCTCGACCACAATTCACTGTTCTTCGACATGAAGATTCTTTGGATGACATTTACAAGCATCATATTTGGAAAGAAGTTCTAACTTGGGAAATCTATTACAACTCACCGAATATCCTGCGTTTGTCCTTCATCTGACGATATTTCTTTAGTGCGTATGTAGGGAGGAACAGAAAGAGGAAATAGGCGTATGATTTCAGCCAAGAGAAGTCTAATACAGCGTGATAGACTGACACGTTATACTTGATAAGCGAAAATTTGTTGCTTGACACGGAATGAGACCTGTCGCGATAATAAGCCAACGGCTCAACAATACCGTATGCTATGTGGCATTTCTTGATGATGCTCAGAAACATCGCCCAATCCTGACGCTTGCGGATGGTTGGCATGAAATATTTGCCACCCAACTGATTCACATCATAGATGGCAGTGAGACAGCCTATCTTGTTGTCACGTTTCATCATCTTGAACGAGATGCGTACAGGAGTGATTCGTATTCCTACAGTCTCGTCCTCCTCATTGACTACTATGTATGATGAGCAACAAAGGGCACAACCTTTCTTGCGCATGAAGGCGATTTGTTTCTCAAGCTTGTCGGGAAACCAGCGGTCGTCGCTGTCGCAGAATGCGATATACTGTCCGCGGGCCCTTTCTATGGATTGGTTGCGTGCGTAGCCAGGCCCATGGTTCTCGCTGAGGAATAACACTTTCACCCTATCGTCTCTCATTTGGAAACCTTTGATGATGTCTTTTGTCTCAGCTTTTGTTGAACAGTCGTCAGTGATAAGCAGTTCGAGATTGGCATAGGTTTGACTTAGCACACTCTGTATGCTATCCTTCATGAATTTGCCACCATTATGTGTGGGCATTATAACCGATACCAAACCTTCCTGTACCATATATTTGCGTAATTTTGTGCAAAGGTACACATTTTTTTTCGATAAGCAAAAAAAAAGCCGATTATATACTCATTCGTGACGTAAGGATTTGCACTACTTTGTCAGGCTGGTATAGTTTTGCTTCCTCAATACAGTTCTTTCGCATGGAATCAAGATTTGTTGGATTTCTATGAATGTCCATCAGTATTCCTACCAAGGATTCAATATCCCTGGTTGGGAATATTTTACCTGTCCTACCTTCATCAATCAGGTTTGGATTGTCATGCCAATCAGATGCTATTATTGGTAAGCCGGCAGCAAATGCGTCGATGATAGTACCTGCGAAACATTCCCCCCTGTAGTAGGTCGGAAAAAGAAGGGCGAAATAGTTTTCCAATGTCTTGACGCTGGAGTCGTATTCAACACAACCTTTATATTGTATATAATCTGGTTGGTTCTCCATTACAGACAAGAACCAATCCTCTTGTCCTTTCCATACTTGTCCGTAAATGTCGAGCGAGAAAATGTCTTTTCCAATTATTCCGTTTGCTTCTTTTACGGCCTCTATGGCATCCTCAATACCTTTCTCTTTCATTACTCTTGAAAACATACATAGTGGTATATTGCCAATTGTATGTCTTGCAACAGAAGAAAAGGAAATATCTATTCGCTTGCAATTGGGCATGATGAATGTGTTTTCAAGACCAAGACTTTCAAGTTGGGACTTTAGGACTTGTGTCTCAACAAAAATCCCTTCAATGTGTTTCAGCATAGAAATCAAATGCGGCCATTTCCTGACAAAGTTTGGCAACCAACCACCAATAACGACATAAAAGATCTTTCTTCGAAATATCAAATTATATAGCATAAGGAATGGCATGGTCATAAACAGCCCTTTATCACCTGGCATAATAACTATGTTCTTGCTGCCAAACAACATCTTGAATATGACGAAAGGCATTCGTAACACAAAGGCTAATCCACCATGAGTGTCGTATCGTTTGACCTCAGTCTTGCCAAAGATGCCCTCCAACTCGTTTGTGATGATTTTGGTCTTTATAGTTTGCCCGTTCAGGAGGTTTAAACCAAATCCGAAATGTCCAATAACTGATACCTTGTTCATATAATCATTGCGTATTATGCCCAATATTCTTTTTCAAAGATTTTTTGAAAAGCCTTCTTTACAAACGCTACTGTCTTGTATGTTGGCTTGTTGAGATAGGTATTCCATTTATTTGCATACAAATCAAATATGTCATGTCCTGTAAGGATATACATTGCCTGCATTTGAGCGATATGGAGTCGATGATAGAAAGGACTTGCCATTTTCCCCTTAACGTCATAAAGACTCCAGTAGCTACAGCTGAACGATGGCAACATTGCTTCTAAAGTATTTAAACTTTTCTCTAACGTTTCAGAATATTTGGTGTCAGAGTCCTCACCCATGGCTTTGACGAAATCGTAGAGGCCGAACCATGCAAAAATCCAACCGTTGAGAACAACAGGCAAATGGGTATATTCGCAAAGGACAATCTGATTTTCCCCCAGGTATTCCGTACAACCACCTTTCTCCTTGCTGATGAGCATAAAGTCAATAGCTTTTCTTGCGGCATGCAAATAATCGTTATTGCCAGTCTCATTGTATCCTCTTACCAATAGTGATGCAGCTTCGCCCTGTGACATTCCACCATAGGGCGCATCGGGATATTTGAAGAAAAATGTATTCCACGCCCCGCTTTCTTCCTGGTGTTCCACTGCCCATTTACAACATTGCATGAACTTTTCCTTATAGGCTTCATCGCCAGTGATAAGAAAAAGGTCATAAGCCCCTAAACCATATTGAAATACGTCAACAGGAAAGGTTATGTCCTTTCCTGATGGAGTTCTATAGAGTGGCAGTGCTTCCGTATGAAGCAGATTGGGTAAGGATGTAACCTTCTCGGTCATATTGTTATAATATCCCTGAAGACCATCCTTGTCGAATGTCTTGCCAATATCTTGATTGACATGCATGACGCTTTTGCCTGCAATCATGCGATACCATTTTCTAATGTTATATAAGTTGAGAGCCATTTCCTTATTCGTTTATAGCATTTTTTATAGCATCGAGCCAACCATGTCCGAACTGTTGGTCAGGCTCAACATAGTTTCCTTCTCCCCATTCATTCCATGCCTTAAGGAATAGTATTCTGTGCTCAGATGTCTTATCCTTCAAATAGCTTAGAGCTTCCTCTATTGTGCTTTGGAATTTCCCGGGGCTGCTGTTTATCAAGAACTCGGTTTTACTTCCTGCCCGTGGGGTGCGGTCCCATTGTGGCAATAGGGTGGGATAGACATTCTCCCATGCGTCTTCGTCAACATAATAGTGTCTCATGACTTTTGAGTAGTCTAAATGTGACGATGAGGGTATGCGTGTTTTGTATGTTAGGATATTCCATGCCAATCCCAATCTGCCCTGGATGATTGATTGAGCGCGAGTAAGACCAGAAGATATCACTGCATCGTATCCTATGTCCAATACTGATTGATAGAATGCCGATGCCTTATTCGTTTCATAGAGGCTGAGTTTCCCATTTGGCAGTTTTTTATTCGCATTTGCCGTATATCCCACAAAATGTATTCCTGGCAATCCGTTCTGTCTTGCCAAGTTCTGCCATAACTCAACAAATCTTTTCCCATTGGGAATGTTGCGAGGTGCCCAAACAGCAAATAAAGGTTTCCCGTCAACGGTTATATACCTTTTATCACGAAAGGCAGGCAAGATATTGTAGAAATGGTTGATGTGGTCTTCCTCCGAATACTGCATTTGCATTATCATGCTTCCTGATTTCTGAGTGTTGCCTTTTTTCCATGACTTGTTTGTCCAATCATGGTTTGCCCAGCACAGACAGAAAGGAAAGTCTGGCTTCCCCGACGCCAATACTTCATTGAATGGACGCTCAAGCAATTGCCTTCCATTGCCAAACCAATAGTGATAATAACAAAAGCCTTCTATTCCAGCCTCACGTGCCAACTCGGCTTGACGTTCCCTCGTTTCGGGGTCTCTTAGGTCATAATAGCCTAAATCGGCTGGTACCCTTGGTTGCACATGCCCTTTACAGAGTGGTTTTGCCTTTTTGACATTTGTCCATTCTGTGAATCCCTTTCCCCACCATTCGTCATTTTCAGGAATAGGGTGGAATTGTGGAAGATATAGTGCTATTACTCTAACTTTCATTATATTACTGAGTTTATTTGTTTAGAATATCATTGATTAGATTATGCAGATCAGTCTTCTGGCGACTCTGAATTTCCTGAAGCCGTTGAGCCATCCTTACTTTGTCTATATGATTTCCTGACAATACATCTTTAATCGCCCTATAAATGTCTGATGGATAAAAAGGCGAGAAATATATACCTGCGCCTCCAAGTATCTCAGGAATACTTGTGACGTTAGACGCTATTGTTGGAGTCCCTTGTGCCAATGCCTCTATTGGAGGATAACCGAAGCCCTCGAAGAAAGATGGAAAAATGAGGGCAAGGGCATGTTTATATGCCAAGGTCATATCACTGTCGGAAAGAAAATCAATATCGATATGTCTGCTGTCGATGCTCTTGCCATATTTTAAAGTGATGAGACGCACATCGTGTCCTTCCCTCCATATTTGACGGAACGCTTTCAGCATATTCTCTGGATTTTTATAAATCCTGTTTGCAGCAACCATAAAGAAATATTTCTTACCTTCTTCAATGACACCTTTTAAGCTTTCATTACTGATATGAGTCGTTCCACAAACATTTCGTGATGGCGCATAACAAACGTGTATCTCTTTATCCAAGTCAGGGAAATAATATTTCAGGGCATTGGCAGAATATTCCGAGACTGTATATGAAACAGTGTTTCCTGAGGAATAAAGAGGCATCACTGCATTATAACGCTTCCGTGCTATTCTTCTGTATCTTCCAGAAATGACATTGACAATACGTTTTGCCCAACTAACAATGTTTTCCTTTCGCATATCATGCAGACATAGGTCGATCTTGTTGTCGCAACGCTCTACGTCAAAAATATCATGTATGAACATTATAGTCTTGCAAGTTATGCCATCCAGGTCATAGCCAGCATAAAACTGTCCCACTGCGATGAAAAAGACATCAATATGCTTGTTTGAGATGAGCTCACGTATTGGTTGCTTTGAAATGTCGAGTAAGTTGATATTGTGTTCTTTTGCATATAATTCATGGTCATACTGTCGTCCAGGAGCAAGTCGCATATCGCATGCTCCGAAGACGACGGTATCTTCTGAAGTCTGAGTCAAAAGATCGTCATAGACGGCTTTGGCAAAACTTGCAGTTCCACCAACGCCTCCATTATGTTGGAACGGAATGAAGTCAATCAGTATGTTCATATTCTGTAGTCGTTACTTTGTCTTTTGTAGCTGTGATATATAGTGGTATCATACGTCCAAACCATAGTACGAAGGCATCCACACCCCATATCAATAAAAGAATTATACAGGCAGATGTCAACGCTCTCGCATCACGGTATTTCCTAAACATAGTGAAATAAAAAGCGAATAGCAATAGCGTTCCCACGATACCATAGTCATAGATGTAAACCTTATAACCAGAATCGCCGAATGAACTATAGTCGTAATCTCTGCCGAGGATTATGTCTGCCGTTTGCACATAACCGTCATACTCGTTGTCAAAACTCTTTGTGACTCGGTTATTGCCAGACATTTCTCCTTCGTCCATTTCCAGACGTAGTAGAATCAAGTCGTGAACAAGGTTGTCTCCACCATTATAGAAAAAAGCTCCAGCTACACCGACAATGATTATTGTGAATGCGATTGCAGCTTTTTTCATGATTTTCTCCCTATTTGTCCAAAGGTTAAGGAATGTGATGGCAAATATGTAGGCGTATCCTGCAAGAGAAAAAGATATGAACAGACCGAACAGCATACTGATATTGTACCAGCGTTTCCATTTCCCCCGTTGCGTCATAAGCAACAAGGCTGTTGTGCTTCCTAAATAAGTAGGCTCCAGGAAGATGGATTGGAAACGAGGTATTATTGAGAACAGTGATCGTTCGTCGATAAGAAAGAAATAGTAGTTTGAGAAATAATAGAAACCGTCATTGAAGTCGAGGTCACTATATGGCAATGGAAAGCCAATTAGATATAGTACAAAGATAGGGTAGGAGATTACCAATATACATCCGAGCGTCTTGGCAAGAATATCAGATAATTTGCCAAGTCGTTGTCTATCGTATTTTAGGAAAACATACAATACCGACGTATTGAACAATGCCTTTATGTAAGTATTTACATTATTGTCGTTCACTATTGCTTGATAGAACAATAGAATCACGAAACATATCGTTGGAAGCAGAACGTCTGAATTGCAGAATAGCTGTTTCTCAAGTGGTCTTGAAATGATTATGGCAGTTATTCCCAACAAGAAGGAGAGAATTGGGAATATTGTGGCGATAGGCAGCAAAAACCATACATTCATCGAGCCGAAGAATGCCAAAAGCATCGATGCGTAAAAAAAAGCATTTGCGACGCTTTCCCTTGGAATGAGGTATAGTTTACTGAAGTCTATTTTCATTTCTTGATTGAGTTATTGAACATTTGTTTTGCAAACAGCCTCTCTTCTTTCGTCATAGTTGCGTACCACATTGTTATTATCCCGACAATGAAGCCACAAGGTAGTGTAATGAGGAATCGCTTATCGTTTACCTCAACGAGGTTTGCAAGTAACAAAGAAGCCACAGTTGTTGAAACCAATAACGGGACTATAGGGAGAATCACTGATGCTAAAAAATGCCTGACATCCAACCCTATGGTTCTCTTCATATATGGAATACGAAAAGCTGCTACTGAAAACTCAACTACGATATATATAGCCATGATTGTATGGACTGAGTAACCACACGTAAGTGTAATCCACATAAACAAGGGAAGCAACATCTTGGGTATGGTCGTTGCAATGGTATAGTTACGGATATGCCCTGTAGCTTGGTTTGCCGCATGTAGTCCAAGTGTAAGTTGGTCTATAATGAATGCTATCATTAGGGAACTGGTAAACATTACGGTATGAGGTGGAGTCTCCTTCAACCAGAATGACATTATATCAGGCATTTCAACAATTACAGGAATTGATATAATAGACATCAAGGCTGTGGAAAACTTGCTTTCCTTCTCAGCTAAGGAAATCATTTTCATTCTATCGCTGTTCCCCTCTGCTTTCATTATTTGAGGATTCATAGCATTAAGGATGGATGTAGATACAAACCGAATGGCTCCATTCACTTGAAGGGCAATTCCAAAGGCAGCATTCATTATGGTGCCAAACATCTTGTTCACGATTATGGCAGTACCTTGTGTTTGGCAAATTCCAGCCAACATTCCGAAAGTAGTCCAAGATGTGAAGCCAGTGAGTTGGCGGATGCAACTCTTATCAATGTATCTATTTATATTTAACACATGGCTTTCCTTGTATTTTACGAGACAATAAGATGTAAAAGCAATGAAATTGAGACAAAGAATCACAAGCAACATTACTGAATAGAACTCAAGTTTGTCTAACGATATTAGGGAAAGGATTATAGCCAACATCAGTTTTAGAACGCCGTCTATGACTTCAATTATTGAAATATAGACAATATTCTCGTGAGCCGTTAGTAAAGCCTTAAAAGGAGATGTCGCTATCGTGAGGATAAGCATCAACACAGTTACGTTATAAACAAACTTTGCAGCTGAAAGTCTCTCAACCGGTATGTTTAGGAAACCATCTATGATACTATTTCCTGCCAATGATAGGAGGATGAGAAAAATTATGGCAATCAACGCATGGATGAATAGGCTACTGGCAAATAATCTCTTGAGATGTTCTTGATCGTTTGCCCCACAATAGTATGAAATATATCTTTGTGTAGTTACTATTAGCGAATTGGTGAGATAGTTCAATATTCCCACCACGCCAGCTACAACAGAGTAGATGCCGTAGTCGCTGACATCAAGAGCCTCAAGTATCAATCTTGTTGAATAAAGCGAGAGGCAAATGTTTATGATGGCTTTGGAATACTGAGCCAGTGTGTTTACTATTATGCGCTTGCCTGCATTCATAGTGGTTATTTTGTCGCTTTCCCTAAAATGTAGTCTTTAATTATGTAAATTGATGTTCCCAGAAATGCGAGAAAACACATTGCAATTACAAATATCATGCGCTTGGGGCCTGCAGGCTTGATGGGCACTGCCGCTCCTTTAACAAGCGTGAAGGCAGGTGTGCGCTCCTGTACCTTTGCCCTTGCTGCCTGATATTGTGTCATAATGGTATTATATGTGTTATATTTCAGTTGCATGTCGTTCTCCAAGTCGGTTTGCTTGGCGCGATAGCTTTCCAACACGATATCCATATTTGAGTCGGAATAGCTGCTGTAGAGTTGGCGTGCTTTCTCATATTCAGATTTTGCTGATAGGGCAAGCTTCTTGTAGTATTCCTCGTCAATGCGCGACTTGTTTGTCCTATAGTTTGTGATAAACACTTGCAGACGCTCCTTTACTGAGTCGGCAAGAGTGCGACAGATGAGAGGGTCTTGGGCATCTACCTCAATGGTGATGACACTTGTCTTCTTGTCGATATTTATTGTTATATTTTTCCTTATTTTCTTTGCTACGCCATCTTGTATTTTTGAGAGGTAATAAGGGTCGAAACCATTATTGCCATGCTTTGTTTCCTTCTTTGGGAAAAGGTTGACTATCCATCCGCCAACATATTCCCACCATGGCTTTTGTGCGTATTTCGTGAGATAGTCATAGTAGTTGCACTTTATGTCACCATCTTGACTCTCTAACTTAATATTAAAGAGTCCAACAACAAAACCATTGTCATCCATCAAGTCTGGATACAACATTGGGTTGATGGCATCTGTCGTTTCCATTGACCCGAGATCAACACCAAATGATGATGCAAGAGAGCTTAGTGTACCTGACACGCTCGACATGCTACTCAGCTCAGGAGCAAGGCTTAACGATGTGGTATAGTATCGTGGAATACAGATAATGAATGCACACGACAATACGAATGTTATGGGCAATACCTTATAAAAAAGCTTGCGCCTCTCATATATCTTCTTGAAGATAACCCTAAGGTCAATCACTTCCATATCTTTCTTGTCTTCCATATCGCAATTTACTATTTCAGCAGATTTGCTATTGTTGCTATCATGGTGGCTATTGATGCTGTGCCAGATGCCAAGGCTACTGCCTCCGAGGTCGTCATCTTGGTTATTGCCTTGGTAGGAACAACTATCTCGCATCCTGGCATTACTTTTGTGCCATGTCCAACCTTAGCCACGTCGCCATTCATGTAAATGATGTATGTCCTGCTTTTCTTGGCTTTTGAACTATAGCCTCCTGCTTGGTTGATGTAGTATTTCGCACTTTTCCCCTCGCGGAAAGCAACTGTGTTTGGATACATCACCTCGCCGTTTATCTTCACTGTTCCGTTATATACAGGTACTATTATCTTGTCTCCTTCGCGAAGTACTATGTCGGCATCACTTCCTGGATTGGCTATTGCCTTTTCAAGTTCAATACCCACTGGATAATAGTCAGGTATTTGATATTTGTAACTGTCTGCCGTCTGCTGTTTCATATCGGAAAGTGAGCGACCACTTTTCATTGCTTGCTCGATAAGGGCATTCTCTTTTTGCTCACGCTGCATTCTCACCACTTCCTCTACTCGCTTGCGCTCAACATCGGTCAGCTTGCGCTCCAGCCTCGCTCCTTGCGCATAGGCAAGGTTGCTCAGTCCACCGGCTTTCTTGATTATCTCGCTCAGTCGCTCGTTCTTTTTGCTAAGGGTGTATGTGCCCGCAAACATTACCTCACCCTCAATAGTTACATTCTGCTGCTTGTAGAAACCGGGGGATTTTCGAACATAGATCTCGTCGTAGGGCTTCAGTACGAATCCTGGCTCACCGTCAATAACAAAACCGTCTTTCAGCGCAAATGAGAATGTATGGGCAATGGTGTCCGACGATTCAATCTGTCGGGGATTGATTATCCTTCGCGAAACGTCAACCTTCATTAGCGAGGCGGTTTCCTTCAGTCCACCAGCCTGCAATACGAGGTCCTCAAGGGTCTCGTTGTCGGCATACTTATAAATGCCAGGATACATCACTTCACCATGTATCGTGAGTATCATTTCCTCCTGCAATTCTTTTTTGCTTGGGATATAAAGCACATCTTCGTTCTTCAAAGGAATGTCAGCTATGCGACCTTCCATTATTCCGTCAACATCAACTTGAATCACCTCAAGCGTCCTGTCGGCTTTCAGTCGGTGCATGACACCATGGGCTGTGAATGCATCCTCTGTAACACCCTCGGCATGCTCAATAAGCGAGCGTACGCTGCTGATCTCACCACCCACTTGGTACATTCCAGGGCGGAACACTGCACCTCGAATCTCCACCATATTGGAATAACGTGGCAGTACGGAATCTATACTAACGCTATCCTCATCTTCCAGTCGGAATGAGCTGAGGTCAAACTCACCAACATTATAGACAGAGTAGTGGCTTCCTGCTTTCCTCACTACTCGGATTGATTTCTTGTATGCATCACCGGTGAATCCTCCGGCATATTTCATCAGTGAGGCAAGGCTCTCGCTTTGCTTCATCTCATAGTACATTGGACGCTTGACCTTTCCTGTTATGTCAACCAAACACTCGTATGGACCAACAACTATCACGTCGCCTTCTGCCAAACGTATGTTTCCTGTCATCTTGCCGTTAAGTATGTAGTCGTAAATGTCAACAGTCGTAACTTGTCTGTTATTGCGGAATACCTTTATGTTTCTCAGCGTACCTATATCATTGGTTCCGCCTGCCATATAAAGTGCATGGAAAACTGTTGCGAAAGCCGATAGGGTGTAGGTGCCTGGGGTCATAACCTCGCCCATTACATTGACAGAGATTGTTTTGGTCTGTCCTACTGTCAGTTTCACACGAGAACTCTTGTATCTCGCTCCAATAGTGTTTTTCAGCTTTTGGTTGGCTTGGTCAACGGTCAGTCCCGCAAGTTCTATTGGACCATATCCCTCAACCACTACAGTGCCATCAGGAGTCACCATACATTCTACGGTTTTCTGCGAGGCTCCATATATGTCGATAAACACCGCATCGCCAGGACCAAGACGGTAATTCTGTGGTGTGGCAATATTCATATTAGGCTCAAAGTTGAGTTGGGGATTGTTGAAGATATCACGTCCGAAGACTTTCTTCTTATTCTTTAGCTGCTCCTCCAAAAACCGCTGATACATCATTTGCTCTGCAAGAGAGGCTGAGTCGGGTAGGAATGTGCCCAACTCATCTTGCATTTGCATAAACTCTGGATCATTCTCGTCGTATGTGTGACGCAATGGTTGGTTGCCATCCTTTATACGATATTTGGAAATGTTTTGCTGATACTGCAGTTGTGTGTCGGTTTGTGTGTTGTTTGTCCTCATGCGGTTTGTCTCTCCCGTTATGTCACGGGTGCCGAGACCACCGCCTTGTTGTTGGCGTTCATATTTTGCCTTCACTTTCCTTATCTGGTCAATAGAAACCCCCTTTTGGATAAGTTTGGTGACAATCTGTGCCTGTGAGGTGCCATTTTTTTGCTCTTTCAGGACAAACTCTATTATTGCCTCGTCGGTCATAGATGATTGTGCGGTGACATTCATTGCCACCGTCACAATCATAACTATCGAAAGTAAAAATCGTTTCATTTCTCGCTTTTATGTATTTCTTTTTTCTACTTTGTTTATATATAAAACCATATTTATTCGGTTTTATTGCACAAAGTTAAGCAAAATATCTCAAAGAAAACAATAAAAACGGAAAAACATTTCAATTTATTGTCATTTTATACTCTTGCTCACCCTTTTTGCCCCATTTGCAAGCGTTTCCACTTTAATAAACACACCTTTTGAGTCGTGATTTGCCAGTGTGCCATTGACATTGTAGAATGTTGTGTTTATTGTTTCTGAGCCGTTGGAAATAGTCTCGCTAATTCCTGTGCTCTCACCATTGATTGCCGCAACGAAGGTGCCGTCTGCCTCGTAGTATGCGGGATAGTATTCCATTACTGGTGTCTCTGCATCGGCATTTCCCTCTACCATGATGTACTGCACGAGACTGTTAAGATAAACTTCAAGATTGGTGTACCACTCCTTGTCGTTATCTATTGTCGTTTCATTGGCATCGTTTGGATTGTTTGGGTCGAGACCATTTGCCAATTCCCAGTCGTCGGGCATTCCGTCACCGTCGGTGTCAAAATCTGTTTCATGCTGCTTTTCCCTTAAATAAGGGTAACTGGCTGTTGTGGGGTCTTCAGCACCCTCTGGATCATTTATGACATCGAGAATACCTGCACGCTTAGAGATAGCACCTTTAAAGGTTGTTGTTCCGTTTTCTGCTTCTTCTGCGTATCTGATGTCACACTCGTCGCGCACAAAAGACGCACCTCCAAATCTAACAACCTTGTCAAAAGCAGTCCGGGCATTGTGGGTCGTCACTTCGCCCGATTCGATTGGTTCGTCGAGTTTGAGGCGGATGCAGTCTACACCATTTGAGTTTTTCACGTATGTCTGGTTCTCACCATAGTAATGTTTTTCATCGGCTATGTATTTCTCTCCGTTGATAGTGAATAAACCAGAGTCATAGATAACACCTGCCCAGTCGTAGTTTTCAGGCGTTGAGGCTGCGGTCACGTAGTTGCCCTTGATATAGTAACGGGAGGCGTAGCCAGGGAATGGATTGTCACCGCCATTTGTAGCGTCAGACACCGACACCTGAGTGACGCGTGTCTTGTTTGCTGTTCCGGGACCAGCCTTGTAATAGTTGTTTACCATATTGATATATCCACCGCCGGGACCACCATAACATCCGTTGCCGCTGCCCCAGTTGTACATCACGCAGTTTCGGAAGTCAACGCGTTCAGCTTGAATAGAGTTCTCGTATTTTTCTTTGTCATAGCCATTCCAGTTATATCGCGCTCCATTGAAACGGGGTGCCCTGTTTTGGACATGGGCTATGAAGTTATGGTGGAATGATGCGTCTTTTCCGCCCCATATTCCGCCATAGCTGTGAGCTCCTTTTGAGTGCCCTGGATTGGCGAGCGCCTCAGTGATGTTACACCACTGCATCGTGAAGTTTCTGTTGTCATAGAACGAAGCTACTTCATCAATACTCCACGAGAAAGAACAGTGGTCGATGACGATGTTCTTCCGGTTGCGTCCCCATGTAGCGTCAGCACCATCGTTCACATCTTTCACCTGTGAACGTCGGCTGCGTATGAAGCGGACTATAACATTGTCACACTTGCCAAAATACAAAGTATAATAGCGCAGGGTTATACCATCACCTGGGGCTGTCTGACCTGCTATTGTCGTATTGGAAGAAACGTTAAGCTGCGACTTCAAGTCTATATAGCCACTCACGTCAAACACAATTGTCTTAGCTCCCGACTGGGACAATGCCCATCTAAGTGATCCCTCACCAGAGTCATTTAGATTAGTCACATGAATCACCTTGCCGCCACGTCCACCTGTAGTGTAACGTCCAAATCCTTCTGCACCAGGAAATGCAGGAGCCTGTGCGGACATTGTCCCCGCACAAGCTACCAGCATTGTTGTAAGTGCAAATCTTAAGATATTGCTCTTTTTGTTCATTTTTTCTCTTTTAATTGGTCTTTTTCTTTCCGTTGATGATGTAGATTCCCTTTCCACCAACTTTATTAATTCTTACGCCGCCAAGGGTGTGGATTATCGTCTCTTTACCATTGTCGCTAATGGTGTCTTTTATGCCAGTACCCGTTTCGCCGACTTTAATAGCTTCTCCAAAGCCACCCATTCCGTTTGCCGCACGAACAGCATAGGTTGCGTTAGAATCTGACACAGCGTAACTTGTGGTGGTGGCATTGACAATATCTACAATTTCATTGTTGCATACGATGGCGTATGCTGTTGCGCCTTGTGCAGCCTCCCAAGTCAGGGTATTGTCGGTAAGAGAAACGGCTCCTACTGTCGTTTGCAGCGCAATGTCAGCAGGTTTCCAGTCTGGGAATACCTTGTCGAGACTGTATTCTGCAGCTTGCTCGGCGGTGATGATAGTCTCCATCGTATTCTGTTGGCTATCCTTTGTGAAGGTAACTACGTTGGATGCGGGAGAAACGACATTACCCTCAGCGTCAACGGAGTTATACTCAACAAACTTGTCGGCAGCAACGTTCATACCTGCTGCGGTGAAGCGTTTTGCTGCAATCTCGTTCGGCTGGTTAAGTGTAGTGTTCAGGAATGCCAAACGGGCAACACCGCCCCAAGCGCGGCCGAAGTTGAACGAAGCAGCCTTGTTTTCGATAGTACATCCCTCAAATACATATCCGAACTTGTTGGAAGCGTCAATGTAAGGAGCTGTAAGTGTTACTTCGCCGCTCTTGCCTGAAGCCGAACGGCTTTCTCCTACGAGCAGACACTTGTTGAAATAAACGTCGCCTCCACCGCAGATGAAGTCAACAGTTCCGTGAATCTCAGAAGTCTCCCAATAGAACTGGTTGTTGGCGTTGCTGTAGTAGGTGTCCTGATAAGACAGCATCTTGACGTTCTTGCAGATAGTACGAGCACCCTTGTCCTGCAGACAAACTGCACGACCGGCAGCACCCGCGCCGTAGTAGTCGAGAGCGTTCTGGAGAGTGAGGTCCTGGAAGTAGGTGTTCTGTCCAGTAACGAGGAGAGTGGCAGTTGTACCTATTCCCTCGTTCTCAATGTCAGGAGCATTCTTGATGATTGTTCCCTCCATGCTCTCACCGATGATGGATATGTTGTTTCCGCTCACCTTGGTAAGGCAGGTCTTGCCGAGATCGTATGTTCCGTTTGGAACGAAGATGAACGTACGGCTGTCGTTGCTTGCCTGAGAGTTGGCTATTTCGAGCGTAGCGAGCAGATTGGAAGCATCGCCAGCCTTCACGATGAAGTATCCGTTGTCATCTTTCTTTATGCTTGTATTGGCATCGTTGATGATGGTTACGTTGTGGATATAGGTAGTGCCGCTGAATGTCAGGGTAAGGGTAGCAGCCTCGCCATCGTATTCGAACGAGCCACTCTGTCCATCTGTTTCCACCTGTGCGGCAATAGTGCCAAGAACATTGCCGTTGGCATCAGAAAGGGTAATGTCGCCTGCACTGTATCTACAGAGACCGAGGTTAATGTAAGCACGTCCACCAACAAGCAGGTTCAGCTTGTCATTGGCAGAGAATACCCAACCGTGCTGTCCGTCGTGATACTCAGCATTTCCTTCAGGGTTGAATGCCTCGTGGTCATCTGCATAGAAATATTTGTCGGCAAGGTTGTAATAATAACGCTCGTCGCCGTTGCTAATCGACTCGTTCTTTGTCACGAGTGCATACAGGCTGAGGTCGGAGGTGACGACATCGTCAGTCGTAAAGCGGCGTCCGCCGTCAGCCTCAACATACCATCCGCGGAATACGAAGCTTGTGGGCAGTTCTTCGGAATATTCGCATGAGAATGTGCCAATGGCAGCGTCTTTCTCAACGGTCTGTGTTCCGAGCACGTCGCCGGTCACACCGTAATATGTGAGGGTAAAGTCGGGCTTGAATACAACCGTGAGAATGTAGGTCATTTCTTCCTCACCAGCCTTCACCTTTATTGTAACCACCGCATTGCCTTTTGTGTCTGTAGAATAAGTGGTGGCACTGATGTCGCCATTGTTGGTGGTGAGATTTGAAAGAGGATTCGACTCTGATATCATTGTTTCCAACTTTGAAATCTCTACTGTTCCAGCCATTGTGCCATCAGCCTGTTCATTGAACACGTCGTCAGCGGTATACTTGGTGCCGTTCACTTCAAACTCACCGAGAGAAGGAGTCTGCGAGAAGTCAACATTGCCATAGATGTCAATCTGCATCATGTAGGCATTCTGTGATGCATTGAGGTTTGTCCAACGTAATTGGACATTTGTTCGGTTGACTTCAGCGTCAACGTCGCATCCCACTGCGGGATTGGCAACAGTTTCAGATATGACAACCCAGTCCTCATCTCCGTCGCCCTTTGCCTCAAGTTTCCAACCGCGGTTGCTACCTGTTGCTCCATGCTTGTAGTGGACCTTGGTCACTGATGCCAGTTGAGAAGTCTCGATGCATGGGTTTGCGCTCTTGGCAGCCATCAGGAAACCGCCTTCCCAATCAGGGAATTTTCCTGTATTCCAGTTTGATGCTCCTATCTGGGTGTTGAAGATAGAGAACGTCAGGTCTTCGTGGCTGTATTTAGTTTTCCATGTCACCTTTGTCTCAGCCTCCTTGGCAGAGGTCTCGTATGCTCCCCATTCCGTGAAATCGGTGGAGTATAGGCATTTCTGCTGAATGCTTGACACAAATACGACTTGGATGCCATAAAGATAGCTACCTCCAGTGCTTACCACTTCCACATAGCCTTGTTCAACTTCGGCAGATGTTGCCTTATGGCTTGCCTCGTTGGTACAAGGCTCACCACTAAGTGTGTATTGACTGTAGTTCGGATAGCCATAGACAGTTACGATGTCCTTAGCCGATTTCACTGGCACACGAAGAATTGTGCCATTGTTGAATTGTGCGTCACTGTCACGACCCTTCAATTTTCCTTTTGTTGCATCGACATACATTGTCACACCTTCGACATTTGAGGCAAGCTCACCCGTCTTGCCTTCAAAGTTTGTCGCTTCTCTAATGCCTTCTGGGATATTGTTCTTAAAGTCCCATTTCACTGTGATGTCACCTTGGGCATTGGAAACAAAAGAGAGCATTAGCATAATGCATAATGCTCCAATTTTTTTGAGTAGATTCATTTTGTTTGAATTAATTTGTTGAGTTTCATTATTTCAACGACTCATATTCGAGAGATGCCCAAATGAACGGACCTACGCCTTTGGCATCGTTGTCTCTTACTGGCTCACTCAGATAGTAGGCGTAAGAGCCGTCGCGACGTTTGTTCTCCTTGACGTTTGGCGCGGCTTTCCTCACTGCCTCACTCATTCCAGGGCCAAGGCCAGCCACTGCACAGCAGTTTGTCAGAGAGATTGTCTTGTCTGGGTTTACGCGAATGAAGTTCTTTATTATTCCCTCGTATGCCTTTTTGCCTGCCTCAAGATATTTTTCGCCTAAATAGCCTTTGTTGTAGGCCTTCAGCAAAACGTATGCGAACATTGACGAGCATGTTGACTCAAGATAGTTTCCCTCACGCTCTGGAGAGTCCATCACCTGATACCAAACACCGGTTTTCTTGTCTTGCCACTTGATTACTGCGTCAAGGTCTTTCTTCAGCAGTTCAATAACCTCGCCCCTACGGCTGTAGTCCTCTGGCATCGCGTCGAGAAGTTCTATTAGTGCCATGGTGTACCAACCCTGAGCGCGTCCCCAGCAGTGTTGCGATAGTCCAGTCTCCTTGTCAGCCCAGAACATTTCGTGTGTCTCGTCCCATGCGTGGCGGTTAAGTCCTGTCTTTGGGTCAAGCGTGCGCTCGTATGTCTTGCTTATCTGGTCAACGGCATCGTTGTAGATCTTCTCTGCCTTCTTGGGCTTCAGCAGCATTCGTGCCGTGAGGGCGCGATAGGGAAGTCCCATAAATATTCCGTCGAGCCACACCTGATAGGCGTATATGGCTTTGTGCCAATATACGCCTTCCTTGGTGCGTGGTTGTTTGTCGAGCTGTTTCATCAGTGTCTGCATAGCAGTGAGATTCTTTGCCTCTGGATAGAGGCCGTACATACGTGCCACGAAGTGTCCCGTACGGATTTGGTCAAGGTTGTAGTCCTCAATCTTGTAGGTCTTTATAGCTCCCTTGGCATCTATCATCGTGTCGGTGTAGAGTTGGCAGTATTTTCTTATATCGTCGCCACCATATTTTAAATAGGTGTCGAGCATTGCCTCAAGCTCAATTCCCATCACATAGCTCCAACGGGGCTTCTTGGCGAAGTCGAGGAGATAAGGCTGTGGCACGCGCTTCATCTCAGAGAAGGTGAGCCACTGGCTGTAGTTATCGAAAGGCTTTTTCTGAAGGCAGAGCGAACCATTAATGAATAGGTTGTCGAAGTTCACGTTGCGTGTCTTGCCCGTGATCTTGTTGCCTTGCTGAACGCCATTGAAGTGGCAGTTCTTCACGTTGATGTCATAAACGTTTGTCACTGAGTCGAGTGCCACGATGAGAACGCCATACTTGCTCTTCTGACAAGTGATGTTCTCGATGTTCACGTTGCGTACTATTGGGGCAAAGCCACGGCAGCAGATTTCCCTTGGCTCATAGTCAAGGTTGATTTTCAGTACCGACTCGCCGCATTGTCCTACCTCGATGTTGCGGGCGTAGATGTTCTCAATAATTCCGCCACGGCAAGTGTTGGTCTTTATTCTCACCACACGGTCAAGGTCTGGCGAGTCCATCTTGCAGTTCTCGGCAAAGAGGTTGCGGCAGCCGCCTGTAATCTCACTACCAATAACCACTCCGCCATGGCCATTCTTCATCATACAGTTGCGGATGATGATGTTCTCACTTGGCTTGTTCCACAGACGACCGTCGTTGTTGCGTCCGCTCTTCACTGCTATGCAGTCGTCGCCTGTGTTGAAGAAGCAGTCCTCAATGAGTACGCCGTCGCATGACTCTGGGTCGCAACCGTCACCGTTAGGTCCGTCGTTGGTGATTTTCACGCCACGAACCGTTATGTTCTTTGACAACAGTGGGTGGATAACCCAGAATGGCGAGCGAAGCAAGGTGACATCCTGTATGAGAATGTTCTCACAGAGATATAGGTTTATCAGCTGTGGGCGAAGACCATCCTGAGGAGTGAAACGGCGCTCCTTCATGTCCACGCCGTCCTCTGCATACTTCAGAAGTCGGGCGCGTGCTCCCATGTTCTGACCAACCTCACCTTTCTTCCAACCGTAGGTGTCCTTGCCACACCATTTCCACCATGTTGCATTCTCTCCGCCACCGTCGATCGTACCCTCGCCGGTAATGGCAATGTCGGTCTGCTTGTAGGCGTAGATACATGGCTGGAGGTTGTAGCAGTCAAGTCCTTCCCAACGTGTAGGAACGATAGGGTAGAGCTCTGGCTGGAACGCGAACAGCAGAACGCCACCTTTCTCCACATGCAGGTTCACCTTGCTCAGAAGGGTGATGGCACCTGTGTTGAAAGTACCCTCTGGCACAACCACACGACCGCCTCCTGCCTTCGAGCAGGCTGCTATAGCCTTGTTGATAGCCTTTTGGTTGACTGCTGCCGTGGCTGTGGTGCTTGCACCGTAAGCCGTGATGGCATAATCCTTGTCCTTGAACTCAGGTTGCCTGATGCTCTGTTCGATTTGTTTGTACTGTGTGTCCCAGGCATCTGCTAAAGCTACCATTGGGAACATCAAGAGTGCTAAAAATAGTTTGATGTGCTTCATAAATTGTTTTTATATTTGTTTTCAGTTTTCAGTTTACGGCGGCAAAGATACGAAAAAAAAGCCAATAACGAGCCTCTTTAACTCCTTTTAACTACAAAAAAGTTTCAAAGCTACATAATATGCAAAATATGCCCAAATCGCGGTATATTTATTCATTCATCAGCCTCACCCTACTTTTCTGTAACTATAGCATACCTCCAGCATGCCTCAACACCAATCTCGGTGTAGAAACGCCTATTTCGGGCAAAAAAGCGGACTTACACCGACTTTGGTATAGACCTGCACCGACTTTGGTACGGAGGTATGACGGAGTAGTGGCGGAGGAGTGGTAGGGTTATTATGGAGTGATTTTGGGGGATTGAGGGAAAAAATTCGGGTTTGCGACCTTGTTGATACAGTTATTCCTAATGTATAATTATTCATTTTGATTTGGACAGAAAAAGTAAAATCATTATAAAATAATGAATCGTTGAAAAAAAAGTTGCAAAACTATTTGGTGCGAATAAAAAAAAACACTACTTTTGCAGACGATAACGATACAATAACTTTTTAACGAATAAACTATGAAAAAGAAAATCCAATTTAGTCTTGTCTATCGAGACATGTGGCAATCTTCCGGCAAGTTTCAGCCGCGTAAAGACCAGTTGGAACGAATAGCTCCAGTTATCATTGACATGGGCTGCTTTGCACGTGTTGAGACTAATGGTGGCGCTTTTGAGCAGGTCAACCTCTTGGCTGGTGAGAACCCCAACGATGCCGTAAGGGCATTCTGCAAGCCTTTCAACGAGGTGGGGATAAAGACCCACATGCTTGACCGTGGTCTCAATGCTCTTAGAATGTATCCTGTGCCTGACGACGTGCGCCAACTTATGTATAAGGTGAAGCACGCACAGGGTGTGGATATCCCTCGAATTTTCTGCGGACTGAACGACGTGCGCAACATCATACCAAGCATCAAATGGGCTGCCGAGGCTGGAATGACACCACAAGCCACCCTCTGCATCACTACCTCGCCGATACACACTGCTGAGTATTATAGCGAGATTGCTGACAAGCTCATTGCTGCCGGTGCGCAGGAAATATGCCTGAAAGATATGGCGGGAATTGGTCAGCCTGCAATGCTTGGCAAGCTCACCAACATGATTAAGACAAAGCATCCTGACGTGATAATCCAGTATCATGGTCACTCTGGCCCAGGACTCTCCATGGCGTCGATACTTGAGGTTTGCAACAACGGTGCCGACATCATCGACACTGCCATTGAGCCATTGAGCTGGGGTAAAGTGCATCCAGACATCATCTCTGTTCAGAGCATGCTGAAGAACGAGGGATTCGAGGTGCCTGAAATCAATATGACAGCCTACATGCAGGCACGCTCTCTCACTCAGGAGTTTATCGACGACTGGCTTGGCTATTTCATCAATCCGCAGAACAAGCACATGTCATCACTCCTTCTGGGCTGCGGTCTCCCTGGCGGCATGATGGGCTCAATGATGAGCGACCTTGGTGGCATCCACTCTGTGATAAACAAACTGCGTGTGGCAAAGGGAGCAAAGGAACTCGACATCGACGAGATGCTCGTCAAACTGTTCGACGAGGTGGCATACGTTTGGCCACGCGTTGGTTATCCACCACTCGTCACTCCTTTCTCACAGTATGTGAAGAATATCGCATTGATGAACCTTCTCACCATAGAGCAGGGCAAGGGACGTTTCGTAATGATGGACGACTCTATGTGGGGCATGATTCTCGGAAAGAGTGGAAAAGTTCCTGGCGAGATCGACCCAGAGCTTGTCGCACTTGCCGAGAAGCAGGGACGCAAGTTCACCAACGACGACCCGCACACTCTCATTCCAAATGCGCTTGACGACTTCCGTAAGGAAATGGCAGACAATGGTTGGGAGACTGGCAAGGACGACGAGGAACTCTTTGAGCTTGCCATGCACCCAGAGCAGTACCGTAACTATAAGAGCGGACAGGCAAAGAAGAATTTCCTTGCCGACCTCCAGAAGGCAAAGGATGCCAAGCTTGGAAGCAAACTTTCGCCAGAAGAGCTCGCAGCATTCAAGCATGCAAAGGCAGATGCGCTAACGGCTCCTATCGCAGGCATCGTTTATTACGATTTCGCAGGCGAGGGTGTCAACAAGTGTCTTGAGCCTTTCGTAGGCCAGCAGTACAAGGAAGGCGATACCTATTGCTACATTCAGGCAACATGGGGTGAGATAGTTCCTATCCCAGCGGCTCTTGGAGGAAAGCTCGTAGAGGTAGCGGCAAAGCAAGGTGCCAAGGTGCGCAGAGGCGACAACCTTGGTTGGATTGAACGGGAAGGTTGAAGACTTAAGAATGAATGTAATAGAACTGATTGACAAGTATTATCCTGAGGACAACGCACTTAAGCGACTTTTGTTAAAGCATAGTCGAGACGTTGCCAACAAGGCTCTTGAGATAGTGCGCCGGCATCCTGAATTGGGTGCCGACGCTCAGTTCGTCCATGATGCTGCAATGCTTCATGACATTGGCATTTGCATGACTGATGCCCCTGGAATACACTGTCATGGCACTGACCCTTACATACTTCACGGCATTGACGGAGGCAAGATGCTCCGTGGTGAGGGCTATCCCGATTTTGCCCGTGTCTGTGAGCGTCATACAGGCACTGGGATAACCATTGAACAGATACGAAGTCGCAATCTCCCTATGCCCGAAGCTGACTATAGTCCAGAGACCATCGAGGAGCAGATAGTATGCTATGCCGACAAATTCTTTTCCAAGTCCCATCCCGATCGTGTCCGTACCGTTGCACAGACAGCCAAGAGTCTTGAGAAGTTCGGCGAGGAGTCCCTTCACCGTTTCAACAAATGGGCAGCAATGTTTGAATAAACAATTCTCTCACCTCCCTTTATATTGTACGTTAAAATTTGTGTTAAATAAGGAAAAGTGTAATGTTTTTCGACATTTTTGCTGTAATTTTGCAGCCGTGAGAAAAAATACATTGACATTCTTGTTGCTTTTTGCCTTCGTTTTCCTGTGGGCATCCGTTCCTCCCAAGTATTTCGGAGGTGGCAGGAATACAGATGGGAAGGACAGCGTTGCACTGACTCCAGACACTGTGCCACAGGACACTACAACGGGCAAAGCACCACAACAGAAAGACACGACAGCATTGACGGCAGGTCCTGACACAACAAGGATGGACTCGCTGCAACTTGCCATATACCACCACAACAAGGCTATCGACGACTCGCTCGCCTTTGACAGTATCAACCGAAGAAGGAAAAACGGCATCGACTCGCCTGTGAAATACACCGCCGAGGATTCGCTTACCTACGAGGCTGCCACAGGCTTGGCACATCTTTATGGCAATTCCAACGTGAAGTATCAGGACATGGACCTCCAGAGCGACAAAATCTACATGAACCTCGACAGCAGTCTTGTACATGCCACTGGCTCAAAGGATTCCACTGGCGCTATGTTTGGCACTCCTGTTTTCCAGATGGGAAGCGACACTTACGAGAGCGACACCATGGCGTTCAACTTCAAGACAAAGAAGGGTCTCATCTCAGGTGTATATACACAACAGGACGAGGGCTATATGACCAGCGAGATCTCCAAGCGCAACGAGAAAGGCGAGATGTTCCTGAAGCATGGCAAATACACCACCTGCGACGACCCGCATCCCGATTTCTATATTGCGATGTCGAGAGCAAAAGTACGACCAGGAAAGGACGCCGTGTTCGGCCCTGCCTATCTCGTAGTCTGCGACGTTCCACTGCCTCTTGCCGTACCTTACGGTTTCTTCCCTTTCACGAAGAGCTATTCGAGTGGTCTTATCATGCCAACATACGGTGATGAGACTGAGCGGGGTTTCTATCTTCGCGATGGTGGCTATTACTTTGCCATCAGCGACAAGATGGACTTGAAATTGCTTGGCGAGATCTACACAAAAGGCTCATGGGGCTTGTCAGCAGCATCGAATTACACCAAACGCTACAAATTTAGCGGTAGTTTCTTCGCCAGCTATCAGAACACCATCAATGGTGAGAAGAACATGCCTGACTATATGAAGCAGACCAGCTTCAAGATTCAGTGGAGCCACCGTCAGGACGCTAAGGCAAATCCTTTCCGTACTCTCTCGGCAAGCGTGAACTTTGCCACGAGCAGCTACGAGAAGAACAACCTCACCTCGATGTACAATCCACAGAGCTTTGCACAGACAACCCGTACATCGTCAATAGCCATGACCAACACGTTCTCAAGCATCGGTATGACATTGAGTACAACGATGAACTTGAGCCAGAACGTGAAGGACTCAACCATTGCCATGACACTTCCAGACCTTAACATCTCCATAAGCCGATTCTATCCTTTCAAACGTAAGAAGGCTGCGGGAAACGAGCGTTGGTATGAGAAGATTTCAATGTCATACACTGGTCAGCTCTCAAACTCCATCACAACGAAGGAGGACAAACTGCTCCACTCAAGCCTCACACGCGACTGGAGAAACGGAATGAAGCACAATATTCCAATCAGTGGCAACTTCACGCTCTTCGGCTATCTGAACATCAACCCATCGTTGAACTTCTCCGACCGTATGTACACCAACAAGGTGCAGAAATCGTGGGACGACGTGCGCCAGGTGGAGGTTAACGACACTATCGATGGCTTCTACAACATCTACGATTGGAACATGAGCATCAGTGCCTCCACGAAACTCTATGGATTCTTCATCCCGTCAAGAAAGATATTCGGCGACAAGATACAGGCCATACGCCACGTCTTCACGCCACAGGTCAGCTTCAGCTATGCGCCTGACTTCAGTGCGTCGCGATATGGCTACTACGAGACATACCAGAAGACCGACAAGGACGGAAATGTCTCGCTCGTTGAGTACTCACCTTATTCCGGCGGTCTCTATGGCGTGCCTGGAAAGGGAAAGACAGGAAGCATCTCTATGGACATCTCCAACAACATCGAGATGAAGATAAAGACCGACGACGACTCTACTGGTTTCAAGAAAATAAGCATCATCGACGAGTTGGGCGCCTCAATGTCATACAACTTCGCCACCGACATTCGTCCGTGGAGCGACCTCAGCACACGCCTTCGACTCCGCCTGACAAAGAGCTATACGCTCAACCTCAACGCAACGTTCGCCACTTACGCCTACGAGCTTGACGAGAACGGCAACCCACGGCTTAGCGACCATACTACCCTTTACAGTCAGGGCAAGTTCGGACGCTTCCAGGGAATTTCACAAAACCTCTCCTACACACTCGACAACAAGAAGATTTCCGATTTCTTCAAAAAGCTGAGAGGCGAGAAGGTTGACAAGAAGGACGACAAGAACAAGCGCAACGGTCTTGACGACGAGGAGGAAGACGAGTTCAACCGTGAGACCAACGAGGACGACACCATGCAGAAAGGACAGCGTGGCGCAAGAAAGGAGAATGCCGGCAAGGCAGAGACCGACGACGACGGCTACATGACGTTCAGCATGCCGTGGTCGCTCAGCTTTGGCTATGGTATAACGATGAGGGAGAACACTGGCGGAAAGTTCGACTACGACAAGATGCGCTATCCATACGCGTTCTCGCAGACACTCAACGTCAGTGGAAACGTTCGCATCAGCGATGGTTGGAACATCAGTTTCTCCTCGGGTTATGACTTCGAGAACCACAAGATCTCAATGACCACCGCATCGCTTGGTCGTGACCTCCACTGCTTCAACATGTCTTGTTCCATTGTGCTTGCTCCATACACAAGCTACAATTTCTCGTTCCGATGCAATGCGGCAACGCTGACCGATGCCTTGAAGTATGACAAGCGTAGCAGCTACAGCAATGCGGTGCAATGGTATTAAAAAGACGGAGTCTTTTAAATTAAG
>CAMAGM010000010.1 GCA_945833995.1 uncultured Prevotella sp. | reverse complement strand
TCGAGGGCGACGGCAACAACACCCTTGCCACACTTTGGACAGACTTCTATTCAGGTATTAAGCGTTGCAACGACGTCATCAAGTATTGCTCTTGGGGTGGCGCAACAGAAGAATACCGTAAAAAATGTGAGGCTCAGGCCCGACTCCTTCGCGTGTACTATTATAATATATTGTGGCATTATTATGGCAATGTGCCTTTCTATCTCGAGAATCTTGAGTTGCCATACACAGCGCCTCAGTTGACAGCCGACGAAATATACAACCAGCTGTTGCCTGAGCTCGAGGATATCATCGCTTCCAACGTGCTGCCAATGAGATGGCCTGCAAAGGATGCAGGACGTGTGTCACAGGCTATGGCATATATGCTCTATGCCGAGATGGTGATGTATCAGAAGGATACACAACGCTATGCTCAGGCACTCAACTATATGAAGGAGATAATCAGTTCATCAGATTATGAACTCAATCCCGACTTCGCTGCCCTCTGGGAGGAGTCTGGCGAGTGGTGTCAGGAGTCAATCTTCGAGGTAAACTATGATGACAATGCCGCACAGCGCGACTGGGGTACATCTATGTTTGCAGGCGGTAGTGTGTTGCCTACACTGATTTCTCCTAATACCTGGCCTGGTGGCGATGGTTGGAATGCCGGTGAGGAAGGATGGGGTTTCCTGCCGATGCGAGTGGAGACTATGGAGATGTTCCCCGAGGGTGATGTCCGTCGTGACGCTACGGTATGGGACGTGCGTGAATTCAGTTACACCGAGCGTTACCAAGACACTCACTTGTGGTTGAAGAAATATCGTCCGTATTCTGACAACAACAAGGACTGCCCGACATCGAAGAACCTCAACTACAATAACAACAAGCGCATCTACCGCTATGCCGAGACACTGCTCAACGCTGCCGAGCTGATAGTGCTCACTGGAGGAAACTCTGCCGACGGACTGAACTACCTGAACCAAGTGCGCACACGCGCCGGACTGAAAGGCTACACCGAGTGCAACATCGACAACATCCTGAACGAGCGCCACTTGGAGTTCTGCGGCGAGGGCAAGCGCTACTTCGACCTCGTTCGCACTGGCTATGCCGCCACGACACTCGTGCCCGACAAGTATGGCTATCGCACCAACTCATGGACAGAGAGCAAGAAGCACATTCCATTGGCACAGTCGGAGCTTGACGCCGACCCAACGTTGAAGCAGAATAATTATTAGGCCTACCCCCAGCCCCTCCCCGGGGAGGGGTGATAGGACGGCAAAACATACAAAACATTTAAAAATACGATATATGAACAAGATATTCAGATATATAGGTTGTGCCCTCATGACAAGCCTTGCAATGACGGCTTGCTCGCCAGAGGAGTTTGAGGGAGCCGACCAGAACGGACTGCCTACGGTGGATGGCAGACAAGTGACAGTGACCACCGACCAAGAGACGAACACCGCGGAATTCTCCGTGAGCGGCGACTTCAAGGGCTGCTATCCAGTGTGGTACCTCGACGGCAAGATTTATTCGTTCCTTGCAACAGGAAGCTATAGCAGCATGGAACAGGGAACTCACCAACTTGAGGTAAAGGTGATGAACCGCAACGGAATATCACAGGCATCGGCAAAGGGTTCGTTCACCTTCAACGAGACGAAGATAGACTATACCCCATACTTCAACCGCCTCTGCAACAAGGAGTGGAGAATAGACTATGCCGAGAAGGGACACATGGGCTGTGGACCTTCAGGAACAGACGGTTCGGAATGGTGGGCTGCCGGTGTCAACGACAAGGCTGACTGGGGAATATATGACGACCGCGTTACATTCTCACATTCTGATGGCGACCCTGCAACAGGCGGCTCCTACAAATACAACCCCGGCGAGGGCGGAACGGTGTATGTAAACACAGGATGCTCGGTGTTTGCCGAGTTCAACACCAACGACGGCAACGACTTCATGGCTAACGTTAGCGAGCAGAACAGCAGCTACACCTTGATACCAGGCACATTCAATGGCGAGGACTGCCTCTACATCCAGTTCCCTCCACAGACCCTGCTGCCATACATACCTAACGATGGAACATACAACAATCCTTACTACCGCGTAGAGGCACTGACAAACACCCGACTCGCACTTGTTTGCGACGATGGCGGAATAGCATGGCGTCTCGTATTCACAAGCCGCGAGGACACTGGTCTGCCAGAGCCAGGCGACGAACCGGGAGCTACCATGGACTGGAACTACGACGCAGCCTCAAACCTTTGGAAGGGTGTTGACACGGGCGATTCATTCATCAGCGTTACACCTTGGTTTGCCAACGATGGTTGGGGGCAGATTGCCAATCCAGAGTGGAAACAGAATGGTGACACGTGGCAGATCACCATGCCTGAGGGACTTGGTTCACAGCAGTGGCAGGGACAGTTCCCAATCAATACCACACTGACCGCCTCACAAAGCAAGGCATACAACTTCTATTGCGTTGTGGAGTCAGACAACGACATACCAGGTCTGACAATAAAACTGACCGAGACAGACGATGCCGACGGCACGAAGCACGACAACAACTTCTTCTTCGCCGACCGCCATCAGATTACAGCCGACAAGGCTTATATCTACAAGGCTGAGAACGTGACATTGCCAGTGGGCGACGCACACGCACTGTCGCTCTTCTTCGACTTTGGCGGCACTCCTGCAGGAACTGTTGTCAAGGTGAGCAAGATCTACTTCGAGGAAGCTCTGTCGTATAACGACGATGCCAACCTATGGAAAGCAGTAGATGCCGGTGACGCTTTCGTAAGCATCACTCCATGGTTTGCCAACGACGGTTGGGGTCAGATTGACAACCCGAAATGGAGCCAGAACGGAAGTGTTTGGGAAATTGACATTCCAGACGGTATTGGCTCGCAGCAGTGGCAGGGACAGTTCCCAATAAACACCACTCTCACCGCAACGATGGCGGACAGCTACACCTTCTCATGTACCGTGGAGGCAGACAACGACATACCGGGTCTGACGATTAAGCTGACCGAGACGGATGATGCCGACGGCACGAAGCACGACAACAACTTCTTCTTCGCCGACCGCCACGAGATAACGGCAGACAAGGCTTACACCTACAAGGTGACTGGTCAGAAACTGCCTCAGAATGATGCCCACGCTCTGTCGCTCTTCTTCGACTTCGGCGGCACTCCTGGCGGCACGCATGTCAAGATAAGCAACATCATGTTTGTGAAGGAATAGTTAAACAAGGTAGATAATGACGAAAAAGATTTCACTAATCATATACCTGCTTTTATCAGTTTTCCTAACCGCTTGTGGTGGAGACAACAATGGGAATGACGATCCTGGCGTGAGCCAGGACGCCATTTCCGTTAGTAAGTCGGCATTGGAGTTTGATGTCGAGGCAGGTGAGCAAAGCGTGACGCTAACGGCAAATCATGAGTGGTCGGCACTGGTGAGCGACACGTGGGTAAACGTCAGTCCCGACAATTCGACGCAGCAGAACGCGACAATCACCATCAAGGTGCAGCGCAACGAGACCGGCAAAAGCCGTGAGGCGTCGGTGACGCTGATGGCAGGAACGGCACGTGCGTCCATTCAGGTAAAGCAGGAGGCAGGCGAGACAACCATAACTTGTCCAATTCCAGGCTATGGGCTGGTTTGGAACGACGAGTTTGAGACAGGCTCGGTTCCCGACCTCGACAAGTGGAGCTACCAAGAGGCAAACCCTGGTTGGGTGAACAATGAGCTTCAGACCTACGTGAAGGAGAAGACTCCGGCGGGAACGCGTGTGGCTGACATAAAGGATGGAAGGCTGCGCATAAAGTGCTTTAAGGAAGACGGGAAGGTGTATTCCGCACGCCTCTACGGCAATGTGCGCACTGGCTGGACCTACGGCTACATTGAGGCAAAGATAAAGCTGCCGAAGGGCAAGGGTACATGGCCCGCCTTCTGGATGATGCCCGTGAAGTTCACGTCATGGCCCGACGACGGCGAGATGGACATCATGGAGGAAGTGGGTACGAATCCGAACTATGTCTCGTCGAGCCTACACGCCCTCGGACACTATCATGCCAACAACACGCAGGTGACGAAAGAACGCTATCTTGCCGGTGCTGAGGACGACTTCCACGTCTATGCCATGGAGTGGACTCCAGACTATATACAGACATACGTAGATGGCGAGAAGCTGCTCTATTATGCCAACGACGGCAGCGGCAAGCGCAACTGGCCCTACAACACTCCGTTCTACGTGATACTCAACCTTGCATGGGGCGGTTCATGGGGTGGTATGAACGGTGTTGACGAGGGTGCACTGCCTTGCACAATGGAAGTGGAATACGTGAGAGTGTTTCATAAAGATTGAATGTTGAAGATTGAATATTTAAAGTTGCTTTAATATGAAAGTATTGAAACGATATGTGGCTATTGCCTTCGCTGTGACCATGTGTGGCACAGTTGGGGCGCAGAGCGCAAAGCAGCTGCCCGTTTATCTCGACGAGACGAAAGACATCGAGACAAGGGTGGAGGACGCTTTGAAGCGAATGACGCTCGACGAGAAAATCAGAGTCATTCATGCTCAGAGCAAGTTTTCATCGGCAGGTGTTCCACGCTTGGGATTCCCCGACTTCTGGACCGACGATGGGCCTCACGGAGTGCGTCCCGACGTGCTGTGGGACGAATGGGAACAGGCAGGACAGACCAACGACTCGTGTGTGGCGTTTCCCGCACTGACCTGTCTTACCGCCACATGGAACCCATGCCTCTCGCGACTCTACGGCGAGAGCCTTGGAGAGGAGGCGCTGTATCGTGGCAAGAACATGATATTGGGTCCCGGCGTGAACATCTATCGCACCCCGCTCAACGGACGCAACTTTGAGTATATGGGCGAGGATCCATGGTTGGCGTCGCGCATGGTGGTGCCCTACATAGAGGGAATGCAGTCGAAGGGAGTGGCGGCGTGTGTGAAGCACTATGCGCTGAACAACGATGAGGAATACCGCCATCAGGTGAACGTAATAGTGAGCGACCGCGCACTGCACGAGATCTATCTGCCTGCATTCAAGGCTGCCATAACCGAGGGCAAGGCGTGGGGAATAATGGGTGCCTACAACCTCTACCAAAACCAACACAACTGCCACAACGCCACACTGCTGAACAAAATACTAAAGCAGGATTGGAAGTTTGACGGAGTAGTGGTGAGCGACTGGGGCGGCACACACAACACCGACGAGGCAGTCAAGAACGGTCTTGACCTTGAGTTCGGCACATGGACCGACGGACTGACCATGGGCGCGACAAACGCCTACGACAACTACTACCTTGCCGAGGCCTACAAGCGCATGATAAAGGAAGGAAAATACACCACAAGGGAACTCGACGACAAGGTGCGCCGCGTGCTGCGCCTGTTCTACCGAACGACGATGAACCGCCAGCGCCCCTACGGCTTCCTCTGCTCGGAGAGCCACTATGAGGTGGCAAGGAAAGTGGCCGAGGAGGGAATAGTTTTATTGAAAAATGAAAGAATTAAAGGATTAAAAAATGAAAGTTTCGCATCTGTTTTGCCAATTGACTTAAACACGGTGAGGCGTGTCCTCGTCGTTGGCGAGAACGCAATAAAGATGATGACCGTGGGCGGAGGCTCGTCATCGCTGAAAGCGCAACACGAGATTTCACCATTGGCTGGTTTGCAGGCGAGACTGAAGGGCATTGCAGAGGTGGACTATGCCCGCGGATATGTAGGTGACGTGACAGGAGCCTACAACGGAGTGACCACTGGACAGGACCTCAACGAATCGCGCAGTGAGGCAGAGCTGATAGCCGAGGCTGTTGAGAAAGCGAATTCTGCCGACTGCGTGATTGTGTTTGGCGGACTTAACAAGAGCGACTATCAGGACTGTGAGGGTCACGACCGCAAGACCTTCGACCTTCCATACGCGCAGAACGCACTGGTGGAGGCATTGTTAAAGGTGAACAGCCGACTTGTGTTTGTCAACATATCGGGCAACGCCGTTGCAATGCCATGGGTTGACCGTATTCCAGCCATAATTCAAGGATGGTTTATCGGCTCAGAGTCTGGCAACGCCCTTGCCTCGGTGTTGGTAGGCGACGTCAACCCAAGCGGCAAGTTGCCGTTCTCATGGATGCGCAGCCTCAACGACTATGGTGCCCACGCTCTCAACGCCTATCCAGGATTATGGCGCAGCGATGAGAAGATAATTGACGAGGAATACAAGGAAGGCATCTTCGTAGGCTATCGTTGGGCAGACAAAAACAAGCTGAAACCCCTCTTCCCATTTGGACATGGGGAGAGTTATACGACGTTCGAGTATGGGCAATTAGAGGTGAGAGGTGAGAAGGGAGAGGTTAGAGAATACCAAATCGCCTCAAATCCAGGCTCAAGCACATCTCTCACCTCTCACCCCTCACCTCTCACCTCTATAAAAATCTCCCTCACCAACACCGGCTCCCGCCGTGGCGCAGAGACTTTGCAACTGTATATACGCGATGTGAAGTCGTCGTTGCCACGTCCGGTGAAGGAGTTGAAGGGATTCAAGAAGGTGTGGCTGGAGCCGGGAGAGACGCGTGAGGTGACATTCGACATCGACGAGTCGATGCTCAGTTTCTACGACGATTCAAGACAGCAGTGGGTTGTTGAAGCGGGGAAATTTGAGGCTATCGTCGGCACTTCGGCAACGGACATTAAAGGGAAGGTGGCATTTGAGGTGAAAAAGTGAAATAAATGGGGCTGAAATGTTGAATTTCAGATTTATTTTATTACTTTTGCAGCATCAAAATGGCATAAAACTATAAATAGGAATGAAGAAAATCGTAACACTACTTTTCGCCGTGGCTCTTTGTGGCACGGCTTTCGCACAGGACGAGATGAAGCGGTTCATCGACGCACTGATGCAGAATATGACCGTAGAGGAGAAAATCGGGCAGCTCAACCTGCTGCCTGGCAACGACATCACCACGGGAGCCGTGATGAACAGTCCGCTGGCACAGCTCACTGCCGAGGGAAAGCTCGGCGCAGTGCTCAACGTGAAGGGACAGGAGAAAATCAAGGACCTGCAGCGCATTGCAGTGAAGCAGAGCCGACTCGGCATACCGCTGCTCATAGGGCAGGACGTGATACACGGCAACCAGACGGTGTTCCCGATTCCTTTGGCACAGGCGTGCTCGTGGGACTTGGAGGCAATAGAGCGTGGAGCACGCATAGCCGCCAAGGAGGCTACGGCACAGGGCATAAACTGGGTGTATAGTCCAATGGTTGACATTGCCATCGACCCACGATGGGGACGCATTGCCGAAGGCTCGGGCGAGGATCCATTCCTCGGATGCCGCATTGCCGAGGCTATGGTGCGCGGCTATCAGGGCAACTACGGCAAGGAGAACGCCATGGCATGCGTGAAGCATTTCGCCCTCTACGGTGCCGCGGAGGCTGGACGCGACTACAACACGGTGGACATGAGCCGTGTGAGAATGTTCAACCAGTATCTGGAGCCATATAAGGCTGCCGCTGAGGCTGGGGCGGGCTCGTTCATGTCGTCGTTCAACATCGTCGATGGCATTCCCGCAACGTGCAACCGCTGGCTGCTGACCGACCTGCTGCGCGACAAGTGGCAGTACGACGGATTTGTAGTGACGGACTACGGCTCGATAAACGAGGCAATAGTACATGGCTTGGGCGACCAGTCGGTGACTTCCGAGCGTGCGCTGAAGGCAGGAACGGACATGGACATGTGCTCAAATGCGTTCATAGCGCAGTTGGGCAAGTTGCTCGACGAGGGAAGGGTGACGATGGAGGACATCGACACTGCCTGTCGCCGTGTGCTTGAGGCGAAATACAAACTCGGTCTTTTTGATGACCCATATCGTTTCTGTGAGCCCAAGCGTCTGAAGACCGACTTATATACGGAAGAGCATAGGAAGGCGGCAAGGGATATGGCGGCAGAGACGTTTGTGCTGTTGAAGAATGCCCCCCTTGGAAATGGAGAGGGTAGAGGGGAGAAGCCTCTACCTTCTAAAATTCTTCCCCTCCAAAAGCAAGGTAAGATTGCCCTCATCGGACCTCTTGCCGACAACCGCTCGAATATGGTGGGCTGCTGGTCAACGGGCGACACGCCTGAGCTTTATTCTACTCTGAAGGAGGCTATGGAGCGTGCCGTGGGCGACAAGGCGCAGATATTGTTTGCACAGGGATGCAACATATATGCCGACGAGGCGACGCAGAATGGCGCTACGTTCGGCCGTCCTATCGATCGTGTTGATGACGCAAAGGCTAAGGCTGAGGCTTTGCGTATTGCTGCCGAGGCAGACGTGGTGGTTTGCGCTATGGGCGAGATGGCAGAGATGAGCGGCGAGAGCTCATCGCGTGCCGACATCTCGCTGCCTTGCGTACAGATGGAGCTGCTGAAGTCTCTTGTGGCAACGGGCAAGCCCGTGGTACTGCTCAACTTCTCCGGTCGCCCAACGGTGATGTCGTGGGAGGCGGAGAATGTCGCTGCCATATTGAACGTATGGTTTGGAGGCTCGGAGACAGGCGATGCCATCTGCGACGTGCTATTTGGTGAGAAGAGCCCTTCGGGACGTCTCGTAACGACAATGCCAAAGTCGCTCGGTCAGGTGCCCATCTACTATAACCACCTGAACACTGGTCGCCCAGTGCCCGAGGGTGCGAAGGAATACCGCAAATATCAGAGCAACTATATCGACGTGCGCAACGATCCTCTCTATCCGTTCGGATATGGTTTGACTTATACGACGTTTGAGTATGGGAAGCCTTTATTGAGGAGTGAGGAGAGAGGAGAGTCTTCGAGGAGTGAGGAGAGAGGAGAGAGGAGTGAGAATAGTGAGAGCCAGAAAACTGCGCAGTGCAGTAATCTCACTCCTCACTCCCCACTCCACACTACTCTTTCAATTTCCCTTACCAACACCGGCTCCCGCACTGGCACTGAAGTGGTGCAATTATATGTGCGCGACTTGGCGGCTTCTATTGTCCGTCCGGTGAAGGAGCTGAAGGGATTTGAGAGGGTGACGCTTGCTCCGGGAGAGAGACGTATCGTTGAGTTTGAAATTACCCGCGACATGCTTTCTTTCTACGACGGAGAGGGCAACAAGGTGTTTGAACCAGGCGAATTCGAGATAATGGTTGGACCGAACGCAAGCGACGCCGCGCTGCAGAAAGTGACTATTTCTCTTTAAGCTCATAATATTTCTTCACCGCCTCGCCCACAAGCCTCCACGGCAACATATAGGAACGGTGGCGGCGGATTGGGGAGTCGAAGAGGAAGAAACCGAGGATGAGGGCAATGCAGGCGAAGCACACCCAACCGTAGATTGCCTTAACGCCATAGAGCAACATCTGACTGACCATGTCCTCACCGCCTATCGGCGTGCTGTTGTGGAGCCACAACGCGGGACAGGTGTATTTCATAAAGCCTTGGGCTACATAGTGGCCCAGGGCTTTTGCGTAGATGGCACAGCCAAGGCAGCCGCCGAGCACCATGTGAATCATGTTGAACACGCTCAGCCCTTGGAAGATTTACTCAAAAACGCCTCACATACCCACACGTTTTTTTAACTAAATTAACTGATGAGAAAGAAGTGCCATATTGATTACGTTAGTTTGCGGGATATACCTCGGAGTTGAGAGGATAGCGGAACCAGCTCCATGTCTTGGTGTTGGTGTGGTCGCGCGCCCAGGAGCCAAAGGAATAGATGCCTAACTGATAGGCACCCTCAAAGAGGTTGAGGTCCTTGGTGTATTTGCAGATGCTGATGCCTTCGTTGGGATAGCGGAACACGTCGGGAATGAGCAGTGCCCATGGCATATAGGTTATTTGGCAAGGATAGTCCTTGATGGCATTTATTCCTATGAAAGCCGGTGAGTGGGTCTCGTAGTATGCCATTCCGTAGCCGGTGATGATGAAAAGGTCAACGTCCCTTAAGTTGAAGTCGTTGAAGGCGTCGGTGTTATTGAAACTGATGCGGTAGGTGGAGGAGACTGGAGTTGCCTTCTCCCACTCGGTGTTCTCGGTCTTTGGATCGGTGTTGATGGTGAAATGAGGCACCATGGTTCCCGTTCCGTCAAGCCTTCCGCCGTTAAGTGCGAAATGGGCATCGTTGAAAAGATTAATCACCGCATCGCCGTTCTTCGCTGTCTTCATCTTGCCCAGCGGGTCCTCAAGATAGTCAACGGCATAGTTGAAGAAGCCCCAACCCTTTTTCAATACCATCAGCGAGTCCTCAATGTCATACTTGTCAATACCCACGAGACGCATAGCGCTCGCCATGGTCTTATAGCCACCAACAGCACGCAACCTGACTGTTATGTCGAGATAGTTTCCCTCTTTGTTCAACGCCTTTGGACTTTTCTCTATTGAAACTCCCATAACGCAGTCGTTGAAATCGAAGTCGCCGCCCTCAGGGAAAGTTTCCTCAAAGCAGAAGGTAAACTCCAGTGGCGGAACGTCGGGAGTGGCTGTCAGCGTGGTGACTGAACCGGAGGGAGTCACCTTAATGGCATCGTTGCTGACGGGATAATAGCCATCAACCACGCACTGACTGCCATCCACGGCAGTGACATAAAGCTCCTTATAGGTCAAGTCCTTAGGTACACTGATCTTGAACACCTCCTCGCCATTGACCGCGCCTGTGGTGAGCTTGCGGGCTGATGGGTCGGTAGGCTTCTTGTCGTAGATGTTCACCACATACTCCGCCGATGGAGCAGAGGAAAGGTTTACCACCGCCGTGATGTTCTTCACGAGGTTCCAGTCGTGGTCTTTGTCAATGATGTCAACAGGGAAGACCTCATTCATGATGTCCTCATACCTCTCCTGGTCGAAATAGTTGTTCGTGCAGGAATGCATCAAGAGGATCAGTGAGGCAATAACGGTGATTGCTATAATAGTCTTTTTCTTCATAATGTTTCTTCTTTATGGCGGCAAAGATACTTTATTTTTTTCATGTTGTGGCAAATGACGCGTTAAAAAAAGCAAGTTTTGTGCATTTAGTTTGGAAAAACGATGAAAATGCATTATTTTTGCACCTCATATTAACAATTATATAATAAAACGAACATGAATGTCAAGATAGAAGAGACGTGGCGTGAGCAACTTGGTGGGGAGTTCGACAAGCAGTATTTTGTCAATCTTACAAATTTCGTGCGTCAGGAATACGTAAACGGCACATGCTATCCGCCAGGCAAACTCATCTTCAACGCCTTCAACCTCTGTCCGTTTGACAAGGTAAAAGTGGTCATCATCGGACAAGACCCTTATCACGAGCCGGGACAGGCGCATGGGCTTAGTTTCTCCGTAAACGACGGAGTGCCATTCCCTCCCTCGCTCATCAACATCTTCAAGGAGATTCACGACGACATAGGCACTCCAATGCCTGCAAGCGGCAACCTCACCCGTTGGGCAGAGCAAGGAGTGCTATTGCTCAACGCCACCCTTACCGTGCGTGCCCATCAGGCGGCAAGCCACCAGCGCAAGGGTTGGGAGGAATTCACCGATGCTGCCATAAAGGCGCTCAATGCCCATCGCGACAACCTCGTCTTCATACTTTGGGGAGGCTATGCACGCAGCAAGGCTCCGCTAATCGACTCCTCGCGCCACCTCATTCTGCAGTCTGTCCATCCGTCGCCACTGTCGGCAAACCGTGGCGGCTGGTTTGGCAACCACCATTTCTCACGTGCCAATCTTTATTTGCGTGAGCATGGCAAGAAGGAGATTGAATGGTAAGTGAGAAATTAAGAGTTAAGAATTAAAAATTAAGAATTAAGAATTAAAAATTAAGAATTAAGAATTAATGGGGTTTGAAAGGTTTTAAATAAGTTACAGGATTATGTTTTTTCAAATAGACAACGTATTGATTACGACTGACATACTGACCGAAAGGTTTTGCTGCGACCTTGATGCCTGCAAGGGCGAGTGTTGTGTTGAGGGCGACGCTGGCGCGCCTGTTACGCTCGACGAGGTTGCTGCCATTGAGGATTCTCTCGACGTGGTATGGGACGAGCTGTCAGCTTCGGCACAAGCCATTATCGACAAGCAGGGAGTGGCTTATACCGACCAAGAGGGCGACCTTGTGACAAGCATAGTAGGCGGAAAGGACTGTGTGTTCACATGCCACGAACAGGGTTGCTGCTTCTGCGCCCTTGAGAAGGCTTACCGCGCAGGGAAGGCACGTTTCTGCAAACCTATCAGCTGCGCCCTCTATCCTATCAGGGAGGTAAAGCTAAAGAACGGTCTCGTGGGATTGAACTACCACCGCTGGAACGTTTGCCGCGAGGCAGTGAGGAAAGGCAAGGAGCTCGACCTTCCAATATACAAATTCCTAAAAGAGCCGCTGACACGACGCTTCGGAGCAGAATGGTATGAGATGCTGGAGGCAGCAGCGGAGGAGTTGGGAATTAAAAATTAAAACTTAAGAATTAAAAATTAAAAATGAGAAATTGGAAATTAAGAACGTATGCTATTGCCTTCTATAGGCGGAGGGGCTGACTCCCACATGCTCACGGAAAAACTTGCCGAGGAACGACTGGTTTGGGAAGTGCAGTTCGTCTGATATTTCCTTTATCGACTTTGTTGTGGTCTTGAGCAACACGCGCATCTCCAACGTCACATAACTGTCTATCCAATCGTTGGGAGTGCGGTTGCTCACAGTCTTCACTGTCTCTGATAGATATTTAGGAGTGATGCAGAGTTGTTCGGCATACCAACCAACCCTACGCTCAATGCGGAAATTATGCTCAACAAGCTTGATGAATTGGGTGAAAATAGCATCGGCTCGTGTCTGTTTCCTGTTCTCCGATTCCTGTATGCGCACAATCACATTGCTCAGGTCGTAGAACATGGCAAGTATAAGCGTGCGCACTATGTCGCGGCGGAAATGGTTGTCCGTAGCACCCACTTTCTCCTTCAGCATGAAGAAATAGCTGCGGAAAAGCTCCACCTCACTGTCGGTCAGCGTCACCACGGGGTGCTTGCGTGAGAAGCAAAATAGCATCGACACGTCGCTCACATTGCTCACCACCTCGTAGAAGAAGTTTACGGAGAGAATCATCACAAGTCCGTCGGCATCGTCGCTCGACTGGAAATTGTCCACGATATGGCGGTCGGAGATTATCACCACGTCATTCTTCCTTATTGTCAGCTGCTGCGTATCGAGGGAAAGGGTGCACTCGCCCTTGGTGCATAGTGCCACGAGAATGAAGGTCATACGATGTGGACTTGTTGGCATGGAAGCCTTGTTGAGCCTGTCGCTCAACAGCACATCGCCGTCGATGAAGTCAGTGCCACTATGTGTCACTTGGGTCACACGCATACTGAGATCAATGATTTTCTTCTTATCCATATCCGTTCTATTTTTACTTGCTTATTTGAGAAGCTCTAACAAACGTCTTTTTTTCGCTTTGCTCAAGGAAACTTCTTCCTTAACTCCTTTATTTCAACAAGAATATTCCCTCTGGACCCATATTGAACAGCAGGTCGAGAACGCTCAGATTGGGCAGGAAGCCATGCTTCGTGGCGAACACCTGATAGTAGCGACGCGGAGTGAACGATGGGTCAGGCTGCGGATGTTTTGGCACGATGGAATCGCGGAAATCTGCAAATCCCTCGCCAAGGTCAGCATGTCTTACATATTCTGTCGTCAGTTTTATGGTAGGTCTTACGTCGAGAAGCGAGCAGAGCGTCTCGCATATCTCCATGTTGAAATCGAACAGGAACTCATAGTGGCGGTCGAAGAAGGGATGGAGGTCGTCGGCATAATACTCAAAGAACGGCGACTCGCTATAAGCACTCTGCAGCGCATTCCAATGCAGCTGTCGCCAACGCCCATGGTCGCTGATGCGCAAGTCGCGTATAGGACAGCGGTTGAGGTCGATGTCGGCAGGACGCTCCACGGGAACAGTGAGAGCCTGCGCCCCGTTTGCCGTAGCTATGACGCAACGGTTGCGATAGGTCTGCTTGCAATAGTTCTCATGCGCCTCAACAAGTACAACGTCAGCCACGTTGAGTTTCTGATACCATTGCACTGGCCCGAAATATGTAGTTGATAGAATTACCCTTTCTGACATTCCTAATTCCTTATTCCCATAAACCATCGCTTAGGGTCGAAACCCGAATAGAAAGCCTTTGAGTCGTCATGATTATAGACTACGAGCACCACGCGCCCTATTATGCTTGTCTCGGGAATGGTGCACGCCTGTCGGTTCTTTCCCATCTCCACCACATAGTAGTTCTGATTGGCACACGTCACTATTCCTGGCACGAGATATGGTCCCTGCTTGGTGGTAATGGTGTCGCCTGGCAGCGACTTTATCCGCCCCACAAACAGTCCCTCAACATTCCCTGAAGGATTGTCGAAGGCAACGAAGTCACCTCGCGACGGCATTCTTGCGCCAAGTCTTCCGTAGCCGAAGAGCCCGTTTATCTCGCCTGTGCGCAATCCATAGCTCCAGCGATTGACCATTATTCGGTCGCCGCTCTTGAAATATGGCTCAAGAGCGGTGCCCCCTATGGTGTAAATGGTCAGGACCAATGCCCTGAAAGCGAAGAGGGCTACTGTTGCCACCACAATGGCGATAATGGTCTTCCTCCAGTTCAATGCTCAACCCTAATGACCTTTATTTATTCTTAACTCTTAACTCTTAATTTTTAATTCTTAATTTTTAATTCTACTTGATGTTGTCCACAAATCGGAACAGTCGGCTCCAGCGTATGCCTGAGAATCCGTTGCGGTCAGGGTCGCTCGACCACCAGATGAATATTGGCTTGCCCACGATGTGGTCCTCAGGCACGAAACCCCAATAGCGCGAGTCGGCAGAGTTGTGGCGGTTGTCGCCCATCATCCAGTAGTAGTCCATCTTGAACGTGTAGGACTTAGCCTCCTTGCCGTTGATGTAAATCTTATTGTCGCGTATCTGCAGGTCGTTGTGCTCATACACCCTTATCGGACGCTCATACACCGCAATGTTGTCGAGCGTGAGGTCGATGCTCTTTCCCTTGGCGGGAATCCAAATCGGGCCGTAGTTGTCGCGCGTCCAGTGCTTGTTGCCGTTCAGTGGATAAATCTCAAGGTCGCTTGCCTCGGTGTTTATCTCTATGCTCTCCACCAAGTCCTTGCGCTGCGACAGTGTGGCAACGGCACGCTTCGTGAGAGGCATATAGCCTGCGGAATTGAGGCTAAGCAAATCCTCCGACGATATTCCAAGCTCCTTCAGCATCTCCTCTGGCAGGCGCTGGCGGAGCTTCACGTAGTAGGAGTATTGCACCTCCTCAGGCTCCTTGTTTGCCTTACCGTCAAGATAAACTATGCGGTTCTTTATCTGCAAGGTCTGTCCCGGCAGTCCCACACAGCGCTTCACATAGTTCTCGCGGCGGTCGGTGGGTCGAGTCGTTATCTCCCCATACTCGTGCGGGTTGCGGCGCAGTTCCTCACGTCCCGCCTCGTAGATGGTGTTGAAATACCTTATGCGGTCCATTGCCGACAGCGAGTCGGGATTGGGTCGCTGCGGATAGAGCTGATAGCCTATGCTGTAGCACATTCCATAGTAGTCGTAGCTCTGGTATTGTGGTGCCGAGCAGAGAGTGTCGCCAGCGGGATAGTTGAACACCACGATGTCGTTCAGCTCCACCTTTCCCAGTCCCTTCACGCGGCGGTAGTCCCAGTGTGGCCACTCGATATACGACTTGCAATCCACCACTGGCAATGTGTGCTGTGTGAGCGGCATGGTCAGCGGAGTCTCTGGTATGCGCGGTCCATAGCTCACCTTGCTCACGAAGAGATAGTCGCCCGTGAGCAGCGATTTCTCCAACGAACTCGATGGAATGACGTAGTTCTGGAAGAAGAAGAGGTTGATGAAATAGACTGCGACAAGGGCGAAGACGAGTGCGTCAATCCACGACATGACGAACTTCACGGGCTTCTCAGCCTCTTTCCACCACTGCCACTTTATCTTCTTTGTTATATAGACGTCGTAGATGAAAGGTATGACCACTATTCCGAGCCAGCTTTTCACCCAAATGAGGAATGCGATGTAGAGTGCGAGGACTACGGCAAACTTCGTCCACTGCACCTTCATGTTCAGTTTCTTTTTACTTAGATCTTCCATTGGTTATTTTTTGGGAGGGTAGAAGGTAGAGGGTAGAAGGTAGAGAATAGTTCTACCCATGGTTGTTAGGCAGTGTGGTAATCTCTACCCTCTACCTTCTACCCTCTACCTTCTAAAATTTAAACATATCACTTATAGTCAACAGACCGCTATGGTCTTTTGTGTATTCGGCAGCAAGCACGGCGCCGAGGGCAAAGCCGCGGCGCGAGTGGGCATCGTGGGTGATGGTGATGCAGTCGGCATCGCTGTCATACTTTATGGTGTGTATTCCCGGCACCTCGTCGCGGCGGACGGAGTCGATGCGGAGCTGGTCGGCGGCAGCCTGTGCCGTGCCCTCAATTGTTCCGTCGGGACGCAGCAAAGTTCCCTTGGTCCACGAAGCCTTGCGGTCCACGTCAGCCACAATCTCCTCTGCCAGTGTTATGGCAGTTCCGCTTGGCGCGTCGAGCTTGTGTATGTGGTGTACCTCTTCCATCTCCACGTCATACTGTGGGAACTGGTTCATAATCTTTGCCAAATAGCGGTTCACTGCCGAGAAAATGGCAACGCCGATGGAGAAATTCGATGCCCAGAAGAGAGTCTGACCCTCCTCACGGCACAGACGCTCCACATCCTCACGATGCTCGCTCATCCAGCCCGTAGAGCCACTCACCACCTTCACGTTGTGGCTGAAGGCACGCAGATAGTTGCCGTAAGCGACGTGTGGTGCCGTGAATTCTATTGCCACATCGGCAGAGGCAAACTCAGGACTGTCGAAATCCTCCTGATTGTCAATGTCGATAATGCTTACTATCTCATGACCTCTACTCAGGGCAATCTCCTCTATCATCTTGCCCATCTTTCCGTAACCTATTAATGCTATTTTCATACTGTTCTTGTTAAATTTCGGTGCAAAGTTACGGAATTTTATGCATAATCAATTGGTTTTCAGTTAAAAAATCAGAACAAAGCCGCTTTAGCTGCCTTTTTTGCATTTTTTTTGATTACTTTTGTGCAAGAAAAGAGAAAAACTGGCAAAATATGGAACAACTCTTGCACTACGTTTGGAAACACCGAATGACTCCACTCGGCGAGCTAAGGACAACGGACGGACGCTTTGTGGAGATTATCGACCCGGGACTGCACAACCGCAACGCAGGCCCCGACTTCTTCAACGCCAAAGTGAGGATTGACGGACAGACATGGGTGGGAAACATTGAGATTCACGACCACTCGAAGGACTGGTTCGCCCACGGTCACGACCACGACTCCGCCTACGACAACGTAATACTCCACGTTGCTGAGACCGTCGATGCCGACGTAGTGAACTCCAAGGGCGAGGCTCTGCCACAACTGCAGCTCAGTGTGCCGCAGCACGTGAGGGACAACTACCAAACCCTCATGGCAACCGACAACTATCCGCCCTGCTACAAGATCGTGCCACAGCTGACCACGCTCACCGTCCACTCGTGGATGTCAGCCCTTGAGACCGAGCGCCTCGAACAGAAGACGGAAGCCATCAGGCAGCGCGCCGAGAAACTTGGCGGCTCGTGGGAGGACGCGCTCTTCGTCACCTTGGCACGCAACTACGGGTTCGGAATCAATGGCGACGCCTTTGAGCAATGGGCAACAAACCTCCACCTCAACTGCGTGGCACACCACCGCGACGACCTGTTCCAGATTGAGGCAATGTTCATGGGGCAGGCTGGTCTGCTCGACATCTCCTCCGTGCCACCAAAGTATCAGCAGGCAGCGTTGGCAGACCCTTACTATCAGAAGATGGCAAGAGAGTACCGCTATTTCGCCCACAAGTTCTCGCTCACACCGATGGATTTCAAGCAGTGGCGCTTCCTGAGGCTCCGCCCTCAGAACTTCCCACACATACGCATCTCCCAACTTGCCAACCTCTACTACGAGCGCCGCTTGTCGCTAAGCAGCCTCATAGAGTGTAGGACGGCAAACGAGATAAGCTCACTGTTGGAGACACATGTCACGCCATATTGGGGCACCCACTACGCCTTCGGTGCCGAGAGTCCCCACAACAGCAAGAGCATGTCGCCCTTCTCCATCAACCTGCTGCTGATAAACACCGCCGTGCCTATACTTTTCGCCTATGGCAGGCACTCGTGCCGCGAACAGCTCTGCGAGCTTGCCTTCGACATTCTCGAACAGCTGAAGGCTGAGAACAACCACATCATACGCATGTGGCGGGAGTGCGGACTCGAAGTAGCCAACGCAGGCGATTCCCAAGCCCTGATACAGCTTAAGAAGATGTATTGCGACAAACGCGACTGCCTCCGTTGCCGCATAGGATATGAATACTTGAAAAAGGTTGAAAAATGAAATATATTTTTGAGACACGAATGATGGTTCGCGACTATGAGTGCGACATCGAGGGCATAGTGAACAATGCCAATTATCTTCACTACACGGAACACACGCGCCACCTGTTCCTAAAGTCGCGTGGACTGAGTTTCGCTGAGATGCACCGCAAGGGTGTCGATGCCGTGGTGGCGCGAATGAACCTGAAGTTCAAGACACCACTGCAGTGCGACGACGAGTTCATCTCACGCCTCGCACTGAGGAAGGATGGCTTGAAATATGTCTTCCTGCAAGACATCTTCCGCGCTTCCGACGAGAAACTCTGCTTCCACGGCGAGATAGACATCGTTTGCCTCGTCAATGGCAGACTGGCTACAAGCGAGGAATATGACAAGGCGTTGTTGGGGAAAATGGGGAGTGAGGAGTGTGGAGAGAGGAGAGAGGAGTGAAAGATGACTGAAGAAGAGAAACTTTACACGCTGGCACTGACGCGCATCGGCTACGTCAATCCGGAAGTCATGCTTCGGCTTTATCAGGAAGTAGGCAACGGCAAGGAGATCTTTGCACATCGCGACGACCTCACAACCATCATTCCCGACTGCTCACAACGGCTGAGGGAAGTGGTGGGCTGCGACTGGAACGATGCCATTGCCATTGCCGAGAAGGAAATGGAGTTCTGCAACGACCACGGCATCAGCATCCTGTGCTATGGCGACGAAAACTATCCGCAACGCCTCAACGACTGCCCCGATGCTCCCGTGGCACTATATTATAAAGGTAATGCCGACCTCAACCGAAAGCACGTCATCAGCATCATTGGCACCCGACACTGCACTTCCTACGGCATCGACACCATCAGGCGGTTCGTCTCCTCACTGCGCACGCTCTGCCCCGACGTGCTCATCGTCAGCGGTCTTGCCTACGGAGCCGACATCAATGCCCACCTGCAGGCACTCGACAACGGATTCGACACCGTGGGAGTGCTGGCACACGGACTCGACACGCTCTATCCGCAATCCCACCGCGACACGGCAAGACGAATGGTCAGCCAGGGAGGACTGCTGACGGAATATATGTCGGCGACAAAGATTGACCGCATCAATTTCATCAGCCGCAACCGCATCGTGGCTGGCATTTCCGACGCTTGCGTAGTGGTGGAGTCAGCCTCGCGCGGCGGAAGTCTCATCACTGCCCGCATAGCACAGGAATATGGTCGTGAGGTGTTTGCCTTCCCAGGGCGCGTCAACGACAAATACTCCGAGGGTTGCAACAACCTCATCCGCGACAACCGCGCCACCCTTATCACCTCTGCCGAGAGTTTCGTCGAGACTATGGGTTGGCATACCGATGCCCTGCTTGCCAAAGCCCAGTCGCATGGCATCGAGCGTGAGCTGTTTCCCGACATCACGGCAGAGCAGCAGCACATAGTCGATGCACTGCAACGTTTCGGCGACCTACAGCTGAACACGCTTCTTGTTAAGACCGGTCTCCCCATCTCCAACCTCAACCAACTCCTCTTCGAGCTTGAGATGGCAGGTGTGGTAAGGCCATTGGCAGGAGGCAGTTATCATTTGATAATGTAGAGAAGGTAGAGGGTAGAAGGTAGAGGGTAGAAGGTAGAAGGTAGAGGGTAGAGGGTAGAAGGTAGAAGGTAGAGATTACTGAACTGCCTAAAAACCATGGGTAGAACATATCTCTACCCTCTACCTTCTCCCCTCTACCTTCTAAAAAATCTCCCTTCCCAAAAAGAAAATATGAAAATAGGAAACATAGAATTTGGAGACAAGCCAGTGTTCCTGGCACCAATGGAGGACGTTACCGACATTGGATTCCGACTGCTCTGCAAACGGTTCGGAGCATCGATGGTATATACCGAGTTTGTCAGTGCCGAGGCACTGGTGAGGTCGGTTAAATCAACAATGAACAAGCTGACCATCAGCGACGAGGAGCGACCCGTGGGCATTCAGATCTACGGACGCAGCGTCGAGGACATGGTGGAGGCGGCAAAGATTGTGGAACAGGCAAAGCCCGACCTCATCGACATCAATTTCGGCTGCCCCGTGAAGAAAGTGGCGGGCAAGGGTGCTGGAGCGGGAATGTTGCAGAACATTCCCCTACTTCTCGACATTACGCGCGAGGTGGTAAAGGCAGTAAGCCTGCCCGTGACCGTCAAGACACGCCTCGGGTGGACTGCCGACAACATCATCATTCCCACTCTTGCCGAACAGCTGCAGGACTGTGGCATAGCCGCACTGACAATCCACGGACGCACCCGCTCGCAGATGTACACTGGCTCTGCCGACTGGAACCCTATAGCTGAGGTTAAGCGTAATCCACGCATAAGAATCCCCATCATCGGCAATGGCGACATCTGCTCGCCCGAAGATGTCAGCCGAGCCTTTGCCGACTATGGCGTTGATGCCGTGATGATAGGTCGTGCCACTTTCGGCCGACCATGGATTTTCAAGGAGATACGCGACCATCTCGAAGGCCGCCAACCCGACCCGTCGTTGGACAACAGTTGGAAACTCGACGTGCTGAAGGAGCAGCTCCGCATCAACGTTGAGCGCATCGACGAGTACCGAGGCATTCTCCACACCCGCCGCCATCTCGCCGCCTCACCCATCTTCAAAGGCATTCCCGACTTCCGTCAAACCCGCATAGCCATGCTGCGTGCCACGACGACGGCGGAACTTGAGGGAATACTTGAGGAGACGAGGAAGTTGTGGAGATAAGGAGTTAAGGAGTTAAGGGAGTTAAAGGAGTTGAAAGGAGTTAAAGACATTAGTTAACTGCCCAGTTTCAGCGCAATCACATTTGTCTTTAACTCCTTTCAACTCCCTTAACTCCTTTAACTCCCAATATATCTCCCAATACATTAATACTTAAACGAGCTTCCGCCGAGGAATTCCCTTAGGAGCGAGGTTGGGGGAACTTGTCGGTTGGGAATTGGGCGTATGTATTTCAGGAACTTCAGTAGGCGGTATGCCTGACTGTATTCCTCGCAGTTCTCTGGCACCTGTTCGAGCAGTGGCTCAGCCTGCTGCTTTATCACGGCAAACTCGAAAAGCATGGCGGTGTTGAACATCACGTCGGCATTCTCCTGGAATGGGAAAATCCACTTGTTCTCGCCAGCCCTCACCGAAGGCCAACGGCGTATTGTCTCCTGTGCGCTCACGCCACGATACTTGTAGTCGCGCACTATGCGGCGCAGCAGGCGGTTGTCGGTCGTAGGCACATAGTTGTGGTCGTCGAGCAGTATGGTGGTAAGGGCAGAGGCATACACGCGGAACTTGTATTCCTCCGGTATCTGAGCCGTGAGCATGGGGTTCAGGGCGTGTATTCCCTCCACCACGAGAATCTCGTTGCCCTTTAGCTTTAGCTTCCTTCCGCTCCGCTCGCTCTTTCCCGTCTGGAAGTTGTATTTTGGCAGCTCCACCTCCTCGCCCGCCATCAGGGCGTTCATCTGACGGTTTAGCAGAGGAATGTCGAGAGCCTCCACATGCTCGAAATCGTAGTCGTCCGAGGCGTCCTTCGGAGTTTTCTCACGGTCAACGAAATAGTCGTCGAGCGATATGCCCACGGGCTTCAGCCCGTTGGTGAGCAGCTGTATCGACAGACGCTTGCAAGTGGTTGTCTTTCCGCTCGACGACGGCCCTGCAATAAGCACCATCTTCACACCTTTGCGCTCGGCTATGGTGTCGGCAATGCGTGCTATTTTCTTCTCCTGCAGAGCCTCGGCGAGGTTTATGAGGTCGGTGGTGAAACCCTTGTCAACGGCGTTGTTCAGGTCGCCAATGGTGCGCAGTCCGATTATGTCCTGCCAGCGGTGGTGCTCCTTGAAAATGTCGAATAGCTTGTCCTGACGTGTCAGCTCGCCCAGCTTCGAGGGGTCGTCCGACGTTGGCAGGCGCAGCAGCATACCGTCGTAGTATTTCACGAGGTCGAAGAGATGAATCTGACTGGTGTTGGTGAGCATCGTGCCATAGTAGTAGTCCTTGTAGCCGTCTATATCATAATATAAGGTGTAGAGCTTCCCCGTGCTCCTGAGCAGCTTCACCTTTGCCTCGTCGCCCACCTCGGAGAATATTCGTATTGCCTCCTCCGTGGTGCACTCGTGGCGGTGTATTGGCATGCGCGCATCTATCACCTCCTGCATCCTCGCCCTCACTCGCTCCACGTCCTCCTCCGTCAGCTCACGTCCAAGCTGCAGGTCGCAGTAGTAGCCGTTAGACACTGGGATGTCGATCACCATCTTCTTGTTGGGGAAAATGTCGTTGGCAGCCTTGCACAGGATGAAGAATAGCGTTCGCGTGTAGGCGCGCATGGCAGAGTGGGAGTGGAGGTCGAGGAATTCCACGTCCTTGTTGTTATAGACGCGGTAGTTTAGACCCTCAACCTTGTTGTTCACCTTCGCACTGACCGGTCCGAAGTCCATTTTTAGGTTAATTTCATCAAAAATCTCAGAAAGTGAGCTTCCGATGCTGATGTTTACCGTTTTTTTATTATTTTTGCAACGGATTTGTACAGTCTGTTTCATTTCCATTTCGTTTTGAGGTTTATCGAGGGTAAAGTTACGCCAAAAAAACGACATTGCAAAGAAAGCATAACTAATTTAAATAAAAATATGTCGATTTGGATTTTTTTTAAGATTATCGGGTCACTCGCTTTACTAATCTATGGTATGAAAGTGATGAGCGAGGCCCTTCAGAAAATGGCTGGATCGCAGTTGCGACACATTCTCGCCACGATGACCAGAAACCGTTTCACCGGTATGCTCACCGGTATGTTCGTGACCTGTTCGGTGCAATCGTCCTCCGCCACAACGGTGATGACGGTGTCCTTTGTCAATGCCGGACTGCTGACCCTCGCGCAAGCCATCTCGGTGATTATGGGTGCCAACATCGGAACCACGCTCACGGCATGGATCATGAGCCTCGGTTTCAACGTCGATCTCACCACGGTGGTCTTCCCCGCCTTCTTCCTTGGCATCATGCTCATCTACTCCAAGAGCAAGCGCTACATTGGAGACTTCCTCTTCGGCATCGCTTTCCTGTTTTTCTCCCTCGTGTTGCTCAGTGGGGCGGGAAAGGAGCTCGACCTCGAGCACAACCCCTCGGTAATTGAGTTCTTCAGCTCGTTCGACACGGGCAGCCATCTCACCATCATCATCTTCCTGCTCATAGGCACCGTCATAACCTGCATAGTGCAGTCGTCGGCAGCAGTGATGGCAATCACCATCCTCCTCTGCTCCACAGGCGTGCTGCCCATCTATCTTGGCATCGCCCTCGTGATGGGAGAGAACATCGGCACCACCGCCACCGCCAATCTCGCCGCGCTCGGTGCCAACGCACAGGCACGCCGTGCTGCCATGGCACACCTCGTGTTCAACGTCATAGGCGTCGTTTGGGTGCTCTGCCTGTTCTATCCGTTCGTCAACACGGTATGCTCTTTCGTGGGCTACAATCCCGACGACCACAGCCTCACCACCGCGCAGCTCGCCGCCCGACTGCCAATCATCCTCGCCGCCTTCCACACCTGCTTCAACGTCACCAACACCTTCATCCTCATTTGGTTCATCCCGCAGATAGAGAAGCTCGTCTGCAAGATAATAAAGCCTAAGACCACTGAGGAGGAGGAGGAGTTCCGCCTCACCTACATTGGCGGCAACACCATCATGAAGACCCCAGAGCTCTCCGTGCTGGAGGCACAGAAGGAGATTCAGATTTTCGCCGAGCGCGTACACAAGATGTACTATTTCGTGCGCGACCTGCTCGGGACCACCGACGACTCCGCCTTCAACAAGCTCTTCTCGAGGATTGAGAAATATGAGAGCATCACCGACAACATGGAGATTGAGATAGCGAAATATCTCGACGGAGTGAGCGATGCCCACCTCTCCGACGACACCAAGGCGAAAATCCGCGCCATGCTGCGCGAGATCTCCGAGCTGGAGAGCATCGGCGACAGCTGCTACAACATTGCCCGCACGCTCAACCGCAAGAAGGCAAGCAAGGAGGACTTCACCGAGCGGCAGTATGAGCACATCCACCAGATGATGGAGCTCACCGACGACAGCCTCACGCAGATGAACGTCCTGTTGCTCGGCAGGAAGGACAACTTCGACATCAACCGCTCGTACAACATCGAGAACGAGATAAACAACTACCGCAACCAGCTGCGCAACCAAAACATCAACGACGTGAACGACCACGAATACTCCTACGCCATCGGCACCATGTATATGGACATCGTAAGCGAGTGTGAGAAACTTGGCGACTACGTAGTTAATGTCATAGAAGCAAGAATGGGAAGGAAATAAGGTTGAACATTGAATATTGAAGGTTGAATTGCTATGCGTTGTTTGTAGGCGCAGCAATTCAACCTTCAATATTAAATATTCAATCTTCAATATACAACGATCATGTGGCCCTCGAAGTCAACATTCACGATCTTCATCATGTTCAGCCCATCTATGACACCCTTGATGCCCTCGGAGCGGTCGGCAACGAAATGCACCTTGGTGTCGAGAAGGTCCTGATGGCAGAACTCAACGTTGCAGTTGAACTCCTTGGCAATGTTTAGGAGGGCTTCCTTTAGGCTTACGTTGTCGAAATATATGTAGCCGTCGCGCCACGAGGTGTAAGGAGTCATGTCAACCTCCCTCACCGTGAGCTTGCCCTCGGGCGAGACGCTGAGCTGCTGTCCTGGCTTGATGATGCGGCGCTTACCACCTGCCGACACCTTGACGCTGCCCGACACCAAGGAGACGCAGTCGGCGGGCGTTCCCTCTGCCAAGATGTTGAACTCCGTGCCGAGCACCGTTGTCTGCATCGTCTGCGTGCGCACCACGAAAGGCTGCTCCGGATTCCTCGCCACCACGAAATAAGCCTCGCCTCGCAGCTCCACGAGACGCAGCGAGTCGGCAAACCGCGAAGGGAATTTCAGGCTGCTTCCGGCGTGCATATACACTTTTGAGCCATCGGGCAACGCCACTGTGAGTTTCTCTCCCTGTGGCACGTCCACCACAATGCGCTCTGCCTCTGCCTCAGTGGGCAACGCCTCCGCCACGAGCTCCTCGTCGCTGTTGTTTGTCAGGCAGCGCAGCCTTGTGCCCCGCTCTGTCTTCACCTCTATGTTTGCCTTAGGCTTGGCTATGTAGAAAACGATGGGCTGCTGCTCCTGTGGAGTCTCGTTTTCTGCCACTCCATTCCAAATCGCCATCGTGAGCAACAAGGCTATGGCGGCAGCTGCAGCCATGCCGATGCGCCACAGCCTTGCCTTCCGCTTCTTTGCCTGTTGCTTGCCGTAGAACTGTTGCAGACGCTCCTCCACGTCCTCGTTTCTGCCTTGCATGTCGGCAGCCTGAGCCAGTGCCATCAGGTCTTTCAGTTCGTCTATCGTGATATTGTCTTTTTCTTCGTTGTCCATAATAAGCTTGCTTTAGTGTATAATACAATCAAATGGTACGCAATGGCTACGTTTTTAGCATTTTTTGTCTAAATTCCGCAAGCATTTGCAGTGCTTTCCCAATGTGTTTCTTTATCATGCTTATGCTTACGTCCATTTCCTCAGCCACCTCCTTGTATTGTTTTCCGTCGATGTAGCATCTTATGAGTATTGTTCTTGTAGGCTCTTTCAGCGTATCGACCACCCTCATTGCCATGCTTAGCCTCTCGTCGTGCTCGCGCAGCGTGTCGTCGGTCACTGCCTCTGAGGCAATGTGCCTGTAGTGGCCGATGTATTGTCGGTGGCGTTGTTGCTTGCGCAGATGGTTTATGGCGAGGTGGTTCGCAGAGCTGTAGAGATAGCCACGCACCGAGTCGGGGTTAATCCTCTGAAGGTTTTTCCAGATGCCCTCAAATGCCGTCCCGACAATGTCGTGACAGTCTTCCTCGTCGGCTACCAAAGTCCTGACGTAGCTGACCAGTGGCGTGTAGTGCTTTCTGAAAGCCTCCTCAAACTCTTCTTTATTCATTAAAACCGTAACATTTTGGCTGCAAAATTACGAATAATTTTCGGATAAACAACCAAAATGCAATAAATTTGTAAAAAATCGTAGCCTTTTGTCTCGTTTGATTGTAGAAGATATAAAACGATAACAAAAAATATGCAAACTATGATTAAAAAAGTATTTAGTGCAATCTTGATGGCTCTCGCTATATGCGTCACGACATCAGCCGCAGTGAAGAAGACCAACCTGAGGGTTCTCTACGTTGGCGGCCATTCCGACATGGAGACAATGGGCATAGGAGCCTACGACACCGCTGCCTACGACAGGAGCGCGGCACAGCGCATGGCGGCATGGGAGACATATCTGAAGGAATATTTCACGACAGTGAAGGCGATAAGTGGCAAGGACTACCACTACACCATGTCGAACGACTACGACGTGACCATCATCGACGGCGACCCAAAACCCATTGAGCCACGCCGGACGATAAGCGAAAACGGACGATTCTCGAAGCTCGTCTATGCACGCTATGTGCCCGACAATTTCGACCGCCCCGTAATCACCATTGCCGAGGAAGGCGAGACCGTGGGCAGGCGCATAGGAGTGAAGAACGACTGGTATTGCCTCTGCCTCGACGCTCACGCCTTTGGCATGAACACCAAGCACGACATCTTCCGCGGGCCATATCCAGTGAAGCTGACTATGGTTGACCGCCCAACTCCAGAGGGAGCGAAGGAGTATGCAGCCACCTACGGCACTCCGCTGCCTGAGACCACAAAGATGTGGCGCGTGCAGAACAAGGGCTATATGACCCACAATGGCTTTAAGGTGGGAATGGTGTCGCGCCCATGGGGCTATGCCGACTCGCCTGAGACAGAGATAATCTCAGGCGGCGAGAGCGCGAAGTCATACGATGCCATTGCCATAGGTCGCCATGCCAACTGGCTGCACTGGGGATTCGCAGCCTCGCCAGCCGATATGACCGACGAGGCAAAGCCCGTGTTTGCCAATGCAGTGATCTACATAAGCAAGTTTGCCGGTCAGCATGTCATCGCACGCAAGCTCTACGAGGGAATCTCAACCCGCACCAATGCCGACGACATGAAGTCACGCTTGCGCAAGGAAACCTACGACGACTACATCGAAATGCTAAAGAAATATGATGAGCAGACGAGACACGTGGCAGACTCGGTAAAGAAGATTGAGGCTGCTGGCGGAAAGCTCACCGACATGGACAGGATGTATCTGCAGATGGCAGAGCACCCTCAGCCAAAACCCACATACGAGCAGTTTGTGCAGCAAGCTGCGGGCGAGTTGTTCCAACAGTTTGGCACCGACATTGAGAAATACAACAAATACTACACCGACAACCGTCCTTACTTCTACGGCACGACCAGCAACTATGGACTTCTGCTCGACGAGGATGCCAAGAGCCTCAGCATAGCCAATAACGACAAGCGCATCTTGGACAAGGCAATTAGCCTTTGGGAGAAAGGCGAGGACGTGGAGAAGGCTAAGCGACTGCTCTACCGCTACACGCTGCTGCGCTACGACAATGCGCAAGAGTTCCGCGCTTGGTACAAGAAATATGAGAAGAAGCTCTTCTTCACCGAGAACGGCGGTTGGCTGTGGCTTGTCAACGACCTTGACCCAGCTACACCGGGCAACGACTATTCGGTGCTGAAATACGACGACGTGGACGAGAGCCAGCTTGCCAGAGTGACCCAAGCCACTACCACCGAAGAGCCCGTGCAGCTCTCTGCCGCAGTTGAGGACAACGGCAACGGCAACAAGACGCTCATGGTGAGGGCAAAAATCCATCCCGGCTACCATATCTATTCTGCAGTGTCGGAGCAAGACCCTTACATCGTAACCACCTACGACATTGACTTGAATGGCAAAGGAAAACTCGTAGGCGAGCTTCAGAAACCTACAGGACGCATGCTCAACACCACAGGCACCGTGGTGTATGAGAACGAGGTGGTGTTCAAGCAGAAGTTCACGGCAGGAAGAAATGGAAGCATAAAGTTCACCATCAACTATCAGGCATGCGACGACCGCTCATGCCTGCAACCAATGTCGAAGACAATAGAAACGAGATATTAACAACAATAAAAAAAATAGCAATTTATGAGAGAGAAAAGAATTGTTGGATTGCTCGTCGCATTGCTCGTCTGCATGACGACCATGGCACAGGGCATTTCCATGAAGTTCAAGAACGAGAGTTTGCCTTCGGCATTCAAGAAAATCGAGAAGGCTACTGACTACAAGTTCGTGTTTGCCTACAACGACGTAAGCCAATACACAGTTACTGGCGATGTGAACAAGGCAACAATCAACGACGTGATGGTGTTCCTCCTGAAGGACAAACCGCTTGACTACACCGTGAAGGGAAAGATAGTCAACGTCACGAAGCAGAACCGCAAGCCCACTAACACGAGGACAAGACGTGTGTCGGGCTACGTGACCGACGAGAACGGCGAGGCACTCATTGGCGTAACCATCTGCATTGGCGACTCCAAGGTGTGTACCATCACCAACAACGACGGCTTCTATCAGCTCGACGTGCCAACAAGCGCCTGCACGCTGAGGATGAGTTTCATCGGCTCGCTCACCTCCGAGGTACACCTGCCAAAAGGCACAGCCGCACTGAAGCGCAACGTGCAGATGCAGACCGACCTCATGCTTGAGGAAGTGGTGGTGACAGGTTATCAGGAAATATCGAAACCGAAGATGACGGGCTCGGTAACTACCATCACCGCATCGAAGCTCGACGAGCGCTATACAGCCAACATCATGGACAACCTTGAGGGCCGCGTGGCTGGTCTCTCCACCTACAACGGCAAGATGACCATCCGCGGTACGTCGTCGCTCTATGCCGAGACCTCGCCACTGCTCGTAGTGGATGGTCTGCCAATAGAAGGCTCGATAGACGACCTCAACCCCTACGACATAGAGAGCGTCAACGTGCTGAAGGACGCAGCCGCAAACGCCATCTACGGTGCGCGCGCCTCAAACGGTGTGATCGTCATCACCACGAAGAACGCCAAGAAAGCGGGAAAGGTTGACATCGACTTCTCGGCAAACCTCACAGTGTATGAGAACAAGAACGTAGATTATTCCGACAACTTCTACATGACACCATCGCAGCAGGTAGATACCGAGGCTAACTACTGGGACTACTATTTTTTCAACAACGACGGCGAGGTGGCAGACCCACTGAAGTCAACAGCCAGCAGCATTTCAAACGGAACGTCGATGATTACGCCGATACAGTACGCCTACTACCAAAAGGCACTTGGCAACATTACCGACGCCGAGCTGCAGAGCCAGTTGGCAAACCTGAAGAAGAACAACTACGCACGCGACTTTGCCGACGCCGTTTATAAGCAGCACGTGATGCAGCAGTACAACCTCTCGCTGCGCGGACGCTCAGACAAGTTCCGCAACAACCTCACGGTGAACTACAAGTATGACAACTCAGGACTCATCAACCATTTCAACAACCAGTTCAACCTCCAGTACAAAGGCTCGTTCGACCTTTCGAGATGGCTCACGGCAACCGTGTCGGTGAACGGCATCTACGGCAAGAAGCGCGAGGCAGGCTACGACTACAACGGCTCCTATGCCGACATTTGGGCACAACCAGCCTACATGCCTTTCTACAATGCCGACGGCAGCGTGAGGGGACAGCACTACTGGTATGACGGAAACGACTACATGACCTTCGAGGACGGATTTGAGGACATGAGCAGCAACCCCGTCGCCGAATACTACAAGAACACCAACACAACCCGCCGCCAGTATATGCGCTACCACGGCGAGCTGCTGTTCAAGATCATCGACGGACTGACCGCCAACGCACAGTTCGTCTATGAGAGCGACCACTCTACTGCCGAATGGTATGCCACACAGGACAGCCACATGATGCGCACCATGCGCAACGCCTACGGCTCTAAAGACGCTGAGGGCAACTTCACCACCATGGTGCCAAAGACCGGAGGCTACCTGCAGACCACCAACACCGACGGACGCTATTGGACAGCCCGCGGACAACTGAGCTATGTGAAAACCTTTGGCAAGCACGACATCAACGCCATCGCGGGTCTTGAGTTCCGCGAGACAAAACTCAACGGCAGCAAGGCCCTTGCCCTTGGCTACGACGACCAGCTGCAGTCGAGCGCGACACACACCGTTGACTTCGGCACCATGAGCACCATGACCAACGCCCCTTATTTCTTCGGCGCGTCAGGCGGTTATCCTGCCGCGCAGTTCGTGTTCAACCCATATCTGCGCGACGCTATGGGCGTTGTCACCGACACTCACCACAAGTATGCCTCTGGCTATTTCAACCTTACTTATACATACGACAACAAGTACAACCTGTTTGGCTCGTTCCGTAAGGACTATGCCGACGTCTATGGCCTCAACGCCAAGTTCCGTGGCAAGCCGCTGTGGTCAGTAGGTGCTGGCTGGCTCATCCACAACGAGAAGTTCATGGAGGACGCGAAATGGATAAACTTCCTCAAGCTGCGCGCCAGCTATGGTGTGACTGGTAACATCTACCAGGGAGCTACAAGCTACATGACCGCAACGTCGGGCGACCTCAACAGCGACACCAACCTGCCTATGGGCGAGATACAAAGCCCTGCAAACCCCAATCTGAAATGGGAGCAGAGCCGAACAATAAACATCGGTATCGACTACGCCTTCCTCAACAGCCGCCTGCGCGGTTCGCTCGACTACTACAACCGTGAGGGCAAGGACATATTCTCAAACCTCACGCTCGACCCAACTACAGGTTTCTCATCAATGTTCGTCAACATGGCATCGATGCGCAACCGAGGCATTGAGCTGCAGCTCACCTACGACTGGCTGCGCGCCAAGAGCCGCAAGGGCTGGGCATGGACTACCAACTTCACCCTCTCGCACAACAGCAACAAGGTGACGAGCGTTGAGAACCCCTCTACACGAGCCTATCAGCTCATCAGCAATCCTTACGTTGAGGGCTACGCCTCAAGCGCAATGTGGTCTTACCGCTTCGCCGGCATCAGCGACCAGGAAGGCGAGAAGGGACAGACCCTTTGGTATGTAGAGGACGACAACAAGAAGCACTCTGCATCGGGAGCAAGCGTTGACATCATGGAATATTCTGGTCAGGCAGAGCCAAAGATAATCATGGGTATGGACAACTCCGTGCGCTGGAACGGTTTCTCGCTTAGCATTCTTATGGCATACTACGGCGGACACAAGATGCGTGTGCTGCAGGAGAGTGAGACATTCGGCGTACCAACAACTGCATTAGCAAGCTATTTCCTCAATGCATGGACACCGGAGAATCCGACAAACACACCAGGTATCGGACGATATGCATCCACTTCTATTGGCTCAGAGTCAACCTACGGAAACATCTATGTGCAGGATGCCGACTTCCTCAAGATCCGCAACATCGTGCTGGGCTACGACTTCCCGTCGCAGTTGATAAGCCGACTGGGCATCAACCGCCTCGCACTGCGCTTCCAGATTGACAACCCGAAATATCTCTGGGTGAAGAACGACGTGAACGTCGATCCCGAGACTCTCGGACTGCGCAATCCAAGCTCATTCATTTTCGGACTCAATGTAAACTTCTAAACTCAAAATATGGACATGAAAAAAACTATATATGGAACATTAATGGCGGCAGCCACACTGGCACTGACTGTGTCGTGTGAGGACTTCACCGACCTGCAGCCAAAGGGCAAGAACCTGCTCTCCACCACCGACCAGCTTGAGATGCTGCTCAACTACGAATACTCAGGAGGAAATTCCGACATGAGGGTTATGGCAGGCGACATGATTTACGCCTATTCGCCACTTGTCAACGAGATAAGCAAGCCAACGAAGTCGCGCAGCGTGATAATGTGGACTTGGGACGAGGCAAACATCGACAAGATGGCGGAGCTGACGGCAAGCGACAACGACTATAGCTACTATTATGAGATGGTAGGCAAGATAGCTAACCCTATACTCAAGCAGGTGGATGCAGCCGAGGGCAGCGAGAGCGCAAAGCGAATGTTGCGCTCAGAGGCTCTCACGCTGAGGGCATGGGCAATGTATATGCTCGTAAACAAGTTTGCCAAGGCTTACACTCCTGCCACAGCGGCACAGGACCCAGGAATCATCATCATGACAGAGGACATCGACATCACCGTGCCACAGCCGAAGAGCACGGTGCAGGAGGTGTATGACAGGATCATTGCCGACTGCGACGAGGCTATAGCCACTGGCGGACTGCAGCCACAGGCGGTGAACAAGATGCGCATGAACAGTGCTTGCCCACACGCCGTGAAGGCAGAGGCCCTGCTGAGCATGCAGAAATGGGACGAGGCGGAGGCTGAGGCAAAGCAGGCTCTCGCCATCAACGGAACCGTGAACGACTACAACAACAACTATCACGGAACCACGATGGGATATTTCATTGGCGGAACCTACGACATTATAGACCGCGGAAAGAAGGGAACCGACGAGGACTATTTCCAAAACAGCACCTTGGAGTATTTCAACAGCATCAACCCCAACTCGTTCAACTATCTTGAGGAGGGACATGCCTACAGGAGAATAAGCAGCATGAACATGATGTACGACTACATGATGGATGCCTCCATGTCGATGATAGGCGAGGCTGGCTGGACCATGACCTACGACTTCTCCTATTGGAACGACGGCGGACTGCGCTCGCCTCAGATGTATCTCATTGCCGCCGAGTGTGAGCTGCACAAGGGCAACATCGACGCGTCGATGGAATGGCTCGACAAGGTGCGCGTGAACCGCATCTCGCCCGACGTCTATCAGCCTCTGCAGGGCAACGTGAAGACAGCCGACGAGGCTCGTGAGCACGTGAAGCAGGTGACGAGCAACGAACTGCTCTTCTCCGTTGACCTCTTCATAGCCAAGAAGCGCTGGAACAAGATCAACGGTTGGGAAGCCACATACACACGCACCATAGGCGGACAGACCTACTCGCTTAAGCCTGACTCGAAGCTATGGATATTCCCATTCCCTCAGAGCGTGCTCAACAACAATCCAAACATAACAAAACACAACTATGAGGAATAAGAAAACTCTCTCTATTGCAGCGGTGGCCCTTCTTGTGGGGGCTGCCGCATCGTGTGCCCAAAAAACGGGCGAATTTACAATCAAAGGTCATCTCACCGACGTGAAGGACACGGTGGTGATTGCAAGTGTGGAACTGGGTGAGCAAAGCATGACGAAGCTCGCCGACCTCGTGACCGATGGCGGAAAGTTTGAATACAGCATCAACTTGGACAAGCCAAAGACGCTCATCCTCTACCGTCCGTTCACACAGCAGCAAGGACAAATGATGATGCAGACGTTGTCAATACCTGCCATTCCAGACGAGAACGTGGAAGTGAGTGGCACCGTGATGCAGGCAACCGTAAAGGGAACAGGCTTCTATCAGGATTATGCTCCAATAAACGACATCATAATGTCATTCAACAAGGCTATGCTCAATGCTACAGAAAGCTACTCCGCAGCGGCAAAGGACTCGCTGAAAAGGGAAAAGGCTGGCGAGGCATATCAAAAAACAATAGAAGAGGCTGGAAAGAAAATGATGGATCAAATATTCGACTATGCCCGAAAGAACCCCGACAAGGAAACAACGGCTCTGCTCGCATCGTCCATTCAGACCGAATATCTTGACGACTACTTGAAACTCCTATCGCCCAAGGCAAAGGAAGGGCGCATGAAACCTGCCATCGACGCGGCTCTTAACCGCATGGAAGCCGAGAAGAAGCAGAAAGAGGCTGAGAAGAGCGTGGCAGAAGGAAAGATGGCTCCCGACTTCACACTCAACGACCTCAACGGCAAGCCCTTCACTCTCTCGTCGCTGCGCGGGAAATACGTCATCCTCGACTTCTGGGGCTCGTGGTGCGGATGGTGCATAAAGGGAATGCCCGACATGAAGAAATACTACGAGAAATATCGTGGCAAGTTTGAGATTGTGGGCATCGACTGCAACGACTCTGAGCAGAAATGGAAGAAGGCAGTGGCTGACAACGAGTTGCCATGGATAAACGTGAAGAACGAGACGAAGGACGCTACGCCACAGCGCTATGCCGTAAAGGGCTATCCAACAAAAATCGTGGTGGCTCCCGACGGAACTATTGCGAAGATCGTAGTTGGCGAGGATCCCGCTTTCTACACCTACCTTGACGAACTGTTCGGAAAATAAAAACACTCAACTTTCGGAAGTGGGGAGTTAAAGGAGTTAAGGGAGTTAAAGGAGTTAAAGGAGTTAAAGACGTATGTTTGAGCCTTGATAACTCCCGAAGGAAGCAAATTAACTATTGTCTTTAACTCCTTTAACTCCCTTAACTCCTTTAACTCCTAATAATATACGAACCCTAAAAAACTACTTAAGAGAAAAAATATAGCAACGATGCTCTTCGCATCTGCCTTTGCGCTCACAGTGGGCGCAAAGGCAACATTACAATAAGGGGAGTTGAATGGGGCTTGTCATTCAACTCTTCAACTTCCTTACTCCCATGCGTGCCTCAACGACGTTGACAACGTAGTCGCCGAGTTTCTCACACTCCTGTATGATGTCCATATACATTGTTCCTATGGCGTAGGTGTAGAGATGGTTGTTGACGTCGTTGATGTTCTGACTCCTTAGCTGATTCCTGTAGTTGTTTATCTCGTTCTCGATGTTGAACGAGCGGTTGGCGTCGTTGTCTGCCTTGTGGCCCACGAGGGTGATGATCATCTGCGAGAGGGCATCGTCGGTGAGCTCCATCATTTGGTGTATGTGCTCATACTGCTGCTCCGTGAAGTCCTCCTTGCCCCTTATGCGGCGGTTTATGGTGCGGGCAAGGTTGTAGCAGCTGTCGCCGATGCTCTCCAACTCTGAGATCTCGCGCAGCATGGCGCGGATTTTTGCCTTCGTCTCGTCGGAGAGGTGGGCGTTGCTCACGTTGTCGAGATATTTTGCTATCTCTATCTCCATGCTGTCCGAAATGCCCTCATATTTCTCTATGCGCGAGAAGAGCTTCACGAACTTGTCCTGGTTGGTCTCGCCAAGCAGCTCACGCACCATGCCGAACATTCGCTGTATGCGCTCGGCAAAGGAGTGGATTTCCTTCTGTGCCTCCAGCACCGAGATCTCCGGGGTCTTCATGATGCCCGACTGAATGAAGCGCAGGCGGAAGTCGTCCTCGTCGATGTTCCTCTTTGGCTTTATCACCTTGCACACGAGTTTCTCAATCTGCGGAATGAACCACACGAGAATGGTGGTGTTGGCTATGTTGAACGAGGTGTGGAACGCGGCAAGCACGAACGACAGCTTGGCGGCATTGCGGATGAAGCCGGGGTCGGTCTTCATCATCGTGGCATCGTAGTTGACGAACCCGCAAACCATGTCGATGAACGGACGGAAGACGCACAATATCCACAGCACGCCGAAGACATTGAAGAACATGTGGGCAAGAGCCGCACGGCGGGCTTGCGTGTTTGCCGTAAGGGCTGCAATGTTCGACGTCACCGTGGTGCCGATGTTCTCGCCCATCACGAGCGCTATGCCCTGATAGATGGGCAGCACGCCGGTGGAGCAGAGTATCATGGTTATTGCCATGACCGCTGCCGACGACTGCACGCACATGGTCAGTATGCTGCCTATTACGAGGAATGTTATGGTGGTGACGAAGCTGTTGGGGTCGAAGCTGGCGAAGAAGTCGAGCACGGGCTGGTTGTGGGCGAGGTCCATGTCGATGCCCGTCTGGCGCAGTGTTCCCAAACCGAGGAACATGAACGAGATGCCGAAGATGAAGTCGCCGAATATCTTGCGCTTCTTGCTGTAGATAAGCAGAATGGCAAGGAAGAAGGCTGGCCACACGAAATCGGTGATGTTGAAGGAGAAGCCCGCCGACATGATCCATGCCGTGAGCGTGGTGCCGATGTTGGCTCCCATGATTACGGAGATTGCCTGCGCGAGGGTCAGCAGACCGGCATTGACGAACGACACGGTCATCACCGTGGTGGCGGTTGACGACTGCACGGCTGCGGTTATCAACGCTCCCGAGAGGATGCCCGTGACACGGTTGGTGGTCATTGTTCCCAACACATGGCGGAGCTGTGGTCCTGCCATTTTCTGCAAACTGTCGCTCATCGACTTCATACCGAACATCAGAAGGGCGAGGGCTCCTATAAGCCTGAAGAATATCCAAATTGACATAAGTTCAAGAAAGTTTCTTAACTGTTATTTCACCGAATTGTAACACTATTGTAACAGGTGTTTCATTGTTGGCTGCAAAAGTACTACAAAATCACGAAACTTTCCTAACTTTTTCTAATTTTAACTATAATTGTATCGCAAAAAAAGCTCCCACACCATTGGAGACACCGTAGTGCTGCCAATGACATAGGAGCTGTGAAGCAGGGTAAATTAATGAAATTAGTTACTCAAGTTTCTGATTTGATAAACCTTTGGAGTTCATGGAGTTAAAGGAGTTAAAGG
>CAMAGM010000009.1 GCA_945833995.1 uncultured Prevotella sp. | reverse complement strand
CTCATCAACGGACTCAGCTCGAAGATGATCTCACAGCAGAACTACTACGGCGAGGCTTACCGTGGCACATGGTATGCCACTCAGGACTGGGGCTATCCATGCTATATGTATATCCGTGAGACGATGCTCGACGGATTCCCAACAACCGACGCGAGCTGGAACTACCAGATATACTACGAGAAGGCAAGCAACCTGACTGGCTATTCGGGCTGTCCGTTCTACTACTACTACGGACTCATCAACAACGCCAACCGCATTCTCGCCACGCTCACCGACGATGCCTCCGACGAGATGCTACAGTATTATGCCATGGCGCGTGTGTATAGGGCACTTGCCTATAGCGACCTCTCGCTGATGTATGAGTTCTATCCAACTGGAATTGCCGAACTCGACGCAAAGGCAACGAAGATTTATGGTCTTACAGTTCCCCTCGTGACGGAGGAGACAACACGCGAGTCGGGAAAGAACAACCCACGAGCTCCTTTCTACACCATGTATCGCTACATCTATAACGACCTCTCGATAGCCGAGAGTGCCCTGAGGAACTACTCGCGCAGTGGAAAGACGGAGCCAAACATCGACGTGGTGAACGGACTGCTCTCACGCTTCTGGCTCAACCTCGCCACACGCTTCCGCAAATATCCCGACGACCTTGCCAAACAGCTTGAGCACGAGGGCGACAACGACGGCGGCAAGGCTCTTGGCATAAAGACAGCCAACGAATGCTACCAGAAAGCCTACGACTATGCCGCAAAGGTGGTTGCTGCAGGCTACACACCAGTGACCGAGGCACAGTGGAAGGACTCGAAGACAGGTTTCAACACCGAGACCCAGGCTTGGATATGGGAAATGCGATTCTCGTCGAAGGAGCAGTTCACCGACTACTGGTGCTCACACGTCGGACTCACCGCATCAGAGCCAACATGGGGCATGCCAGCCTACGGCGGTGCCTACCGCTGCCTTGCCACGAAATACTACAACAGGATGCAGGAGGGCGACTGGCGCAAGACTTCGTGGATTGCCCCAGAGGACGCTGGAGCCGCAACGCCTCCCGAGAAATACAACTCGCTGCTGAAAGAGGAGACCACAGCCACGAAGTCTGACAAGACAAACTTCAGCCGACTGCCCGCCTACTCAAACCTCAAGTTCCGCCCAGGCAGCGGAAGCATCGACGACGAGCAGACAGGCATGCTGGTTGATATTCCTCTTATCCGCGTTGAGGAGATGCACTTCAACATGATTGAGTGTACGTTCTATCTCAATGGTCTCGCAGCAGGAAAGCAGGCTCTGGAGAGTTTCCTCAACACCTACCGCTACACCAACTCGGGCTACTACTGCGATGCTTCGTACAACAACGACTTCGTGTATGAGATGATAGCACAGAAGTACATCGAGTTCTGGGGTGAGGGCATTCTCTACAACGACTTCAAGCGTCTGCGCCTCGCAGTAATCCGCGACTACGTCGGGACGAACTATCTCGACACCTATCTGATCAACTCAAAGGACGGATACGCCGCACCTTGGCTCAACTTCTACATACCCGAGACCGAGCGCAGCTTCAACTCCGCACTTGAGGACCAGATGAATCCGGATCCAACACCGTATTGTGAATGACGCCATGCGTCATTCGCAAATTAAAGAATTAAAAGATTAAAGAATTAAAGTTCAATGCGTCATTCGCTCATTAAAGAATTAGAGTTCAATGCGGATTCGCTCATTAAAGAATTAAAGTTCTATGAAGATAAAGACGATATATAACATTCTGATGATGGTGGCGGCAGTAGCCTTTGCCACATCATGCGACGACAAGAACGACAGCGACTACGAGCCTGGAGCACCAACGGCAGAGGGTTGCTTGGGCGTGTATTTCAACAGCAGCAACGCCAGCGAGAGGATATTCCAGCCTGGCGAGGCAACGGAGATTGACGTGGAGGTGTCGAGGCTGAAGACTGAGAGCGCTGCCGACGTGCCTCTCATCGTCACCGCCGACGCAGGACTCAACGTCCCACAGACAGCATCCTTTGCCGCAGGTCAGGCAACTACAACTATAAAGATAACGTTCAGCAATCTTGAGGCATCGAAGAAATACAACTATAGCATCAGCGTGGGCGAGGAATATGCCGACCACTACACCATAGTCGATGGCACAACGGCGTTCAAGGGCTACATCATGGAGGCTGCATGGCAGACCATCAGCAGCAACGTGAAGATGTCGTGGACAACACTGGGCGTGGCAAACTCATTCACAGGCACACTGCAGCAGCTCGGCGAGACAAACCGCTACCGCTTCGTCAACTTCCTCAACTCTGGCATCGACTATATCTTTGTCGTGGGCAGTGCCTCTACGGCATACGTTGGCTACAACAGCATAACCACATACGCCAACTACGAGCCTTACGAGGGCGCTGAGGCAAAGGCAGCCTATCTCTTCGACGACGCCACGCAAAGCTATCCCACATGGACTGTTGCCGACGGCACAATAGAGGTTGCCGACATCTGCATACTCGAGGACTACGGCACATCACTGGGCTACTCATGCATCTCGTTCGACAAGAAGAGCGGCTACGTCTATATCTACTTCACCGACTACACCGACGGCTCCTACGACTACTACAACGCAGTGTCGTTCTCGTGGAAAGAATAAACAATCGTAATTATTGAATCTATGAAAAAAAGAATATACGGAATATTGCTGATGGCAGCTGCATTGACTTTGGGCATCACATCGTGCAGCGACGACGACATCGTGAAGTCGCCACTCGACGCGACATCAATAACAGAGGGCGCAAAGACAGTAAGCACACTTTCGTTCAACTGGTCACCCGTGACCGGTGCGACACAGTATGCCTACGAACTCACCGACCCCAACGGACAAGTGGTGCTCGGAGGCATAACCAACACCACCTCACTCCTCGCGACTGGACTGAAGGTAAACACCACATACACACTCAACGTATGGTCGTATGCCGACATAGCGGGCGACAAATCCACATCGCCCATAGCCACGCTGCAGGCAACAACAAACGACGTGGTGCAGCTCGCCGAGCCACAGGCGACATGGGAGCAGACCTCAGCGGGCATCGTGCTCACATGGCCAGCCGTTGAGCACGCCGACTACTACTACATCTTGTACTACGACGGCAACAGCGAGCAGCCAATCAACCTCACAACATCGAGCAACAGCGTGACGCTGCCAAACCTTACGCTGGGCGACCACAGCGTGGTGATTCAGGCCATCTCCGAAGACGAGAACTACTCCAACTCCATCACCTTCGAGTTTACAGTGACACGCAGTAAGATAGAGGCTTGGCGCACCGACGGAGAATACTACTCAGAAGCCCTCGACAAGACCTTCAACTGCCAAATAGTGGGTTACGATGATGGCTCAATGCGCATCGAAGGCGCCTATGGCTCAAGCGACGCACTCGACTTCTACATTGACAACGAGAGCGTAATCGACGGCATACCTGAGGTGGTGTTCACCAACAGCTATTCCACCCAGGCTCCTTACTACTATTTCCATGCGGGCGAATACAACGTCTGCCTCTACTACCAACGTGGCACTGGCTACACCGGTTGGGAGAACGGCAACAGCAACAAGGGCGAGCTTTGGTTCTACGTCTATCTCTACGACAAGGATAACAACTACATCGGCGGTGGCTTCGACGACGTGACTTGGGACACCGGTGCTGCGGGACTGACGGTTGATGACATCGTGGGCGACTACACCGAGGTGACAAACTGCTACGACATGACCTACGACTGGGCAACATGGACTGAGGTAACCGACCAGGAGAGCGACGTGAAGATATCGAAAGTGGACGACACCACCATCTCCATCTACAACTTCTATGGTTGGGAGGACACCTTCACGGCAAAGGTTGACTTCGACTTGCGTAAGATCACCATCGACCTCAAGACCGATTGGAGCGGCTACTACACATTCTGCCAACACGACTCGCCCGACACGCCAGTAGTCGGAACGATAGAGGAAGATGGCACCATAACCATCTCCAACTGGACAATCTGGTATGCACCATATTCATACTCCTACGTCTATTCAGGCGCAACGAGTGTGCTGACAAAGAAATAACATCCCACCCTCCCCGACCTTCTCCGGAGCCATTCATCAAGACCTTAACTTCGGAGAAGGTCATTTTCAAATCCCAAGGTCTTGCAACAACAAAACAACAACACTATGAGAAAAATTTACGCATTAATCGCCCTCATGCTCTTGGCAGTTTGTCCAAAGGCTATGGCACAGGAAGAGGAAAATCCAACAGAGGAAAAGACTATTGCATGGAGTGCGAAAGCCAACTACTATTCCGCAGCACTCGACAAGGATTTTGAGAGCGAGATTGTTGCCTACACTGACAGCACATACGCCATAAAGGGCATCTATGGCTCAGAGAAAGACATCGAGTTCACCATCGACAACGAGAGTGTCGTTGAAGGCGTACCCGAGGTAGTCCTAACCAACTACTATTCTGCACAAGCTCCATATTACTATTTCAGTGCTGGCGACTACAGCCTTTGTGCCTATTATGACAAAGGAAAAGGCTATACTGGTTGGGAAGGCGAGGGCGAAGAGCCTGGACTTTGGTTCTATGCCTATCTCTACGACAAAGACAACAACTACATTGCCGGTGGCTACGACTACATAACTTGGAACAAGGAAGACATCGTAGTTCCAGGCGAGAAGAAAGAAGCATGGAGCGCTCCTGCCAACTACTATGCAGAAGCTATCGACAAGAATTTTGAAAGCAAGATTGTTGCCTACACCGACGGCACATACGCCATCAAGAGCATATATGGATCAGAGTACGACATCGAGTTTACGATTGACAACGAGAGCGTCGTTGAAGGCGTGCCAGAAATAGTCCTCACCAACTATTATTCAGCACAAGCTCCATATTACTATTTCTATGGTGGCGACTACAGCCTTTGTGTCTATTATGACAAAGGAAAAGGCTACAGTGGTTGGGAAGGCGAGGGCGATGAGCCTGGACTTTGGTTCTATGTCTATCTCTACAAAGGAGAGGAATACCTTGGCGGAGGCTACGACTACATAACTTGGAACAAGGAAGACGTTACGGGCATCACCGCCGTTAAGCAAAACGCAACCTCCGACCGCATTTTCAGCATCTCAGGCATAGAATACACCAACAAGACAAATCTTCCTGCCGGACTTTACATTAAAAACGGCAAGAAGTTTATAGTGAAATAACGATTGTTATCGTCGATTGTAAAAGGGCGGGCCAACGAGTCCGCCCCTTTTTCTTATTTGGGTGATAGCAAATTACCGGCAAATTAAATTCACGACCTCCCCGGGATATACTTCATATAACGAGGAGCTGTATTAGGGTCAAAAGCAAAATAAAACTTGCGCATATAAGTTCGTACAGATCGCTAAAGCCTCGTCCTTTATATTCTATCAAAGAATCCCTCGTATTCTTGATCGATAATCTTCCATTTCCCCATTTTTCGCCCACCTATACGAGCTATCTTTCCTAATTCTTGAAGACGTTTCAGGTATTTCTGAACCTGGCGGGGTGAAAGATCCATGCTCTCGCTCATTTGTATAGCGCTGATATGAGGATTTTGAGAAATCAACTTGTATATTTGACGACTTGCTTTTACGAACTCTTTTGCGAACTTGGACGGCCTTTTACGAACTATTTTGTGAACTCAACAGGTTCTTTTATGAACTCCACTTCTTGAGATACCAAGGCATCTTCAAATGCCAACGAAGATATCCTCGATGGCTAACGAAGGTATCTTAGATGGCTAACGAAGGTATCTTCATAAAAATTAGTATTTCATTGCACATTATCCCCGGTCCAAAGGAGGAATTAAAGGCAAAAAGTCAAAAAGTCGCAAAAACATTTGGTTGGAAAAAATAAAAGCCGTATATTTGCAGTTGCATTCCGTTGCAGAAGCTTCGCAAGGGGCAGAGTGGCGGGTGCAGTCTTTATGAAAAGGGCGTTTATCTGACGCTTGTCTTTGACAACTCGTAATTCTCGCAAAGTTACAATTAACAGTCAAAGGACAAGACAACGGTGAATGTCCACGGTTGGTATATTATCTCCAGCCGTGTTTTGTCGTATGTATATCATTGATGTATGTAGGCAATAACACGCTATGGATTATTATATACCTCATGCGTGGGCTTCTGCGTTGTCCGTCTCGACTGTTGGGCAATGCGAGAAGCCTCGAGTTGTGGGATGGGCAGCAGGAAAGATTCCCACGCTTTCTTTTTGTATTGGCTTGAACAACAACTAAGAACCTTCCGATTCTTGGGAATTCTGTCGGAATATAGATATGAAAGAATCGTGTATAAAATAACATGGGACAAGGAGACTGGGGGCGTGTTATTACATTCCCGCATAGTGGAGGGTACATTGGGTATCTCCCCTCGTCCTGTGTTCTATGAAGAACTTGACTTATTAGGGTTAAACAAGCTCGGTTGGGATTATCCTCATTGTGATGCCCCCATCATGTGGGCTATCAACAAGCAATATTGGTATAGAGGTGAACATATTTTTGACGCGAAAGGAGCAAATATCTACACTAAGCCAACTCTTGAGTTTTGCAAAGGTATAGAACCGCAAAAGCTCATACCTGTGGATGTTGATGCAATGTTGCGAAAAACATCTGACTATATGTTCGTTTTGGAGAATGAAGCTATCGAGTTTATTAGAGACACTTACACAGCCTACTCTAAAGTAAACAAGACTTTTGATAAAGCTGATGCCAACAAAATGGATTTTGAGGCAATGGCAGAGCGAGTAGAGAAAAAGAGTAAACAAAAGATGGCAGTTGTTAAACAGGATTGTGAGTCGTTTGACATCATGCCCTTAGAAGCTGCTCAAAAAGAAGGTAAGCGTGTGTTGTTATCAACAAAGATTGACCGCTTCATTGCATCTTTCTCTGGTGGAAAGGATTCGCAAGTTGTTCTCGACTTGTGTACTCGTGCTATTCCTCCAACTGATTTCGAGGTTATTTATAGCGACACAGGATATGAGTTGCCTCCGTCGCTCTCGTTGTATGAAGAGATACAGAAATATTACAAGGATTTATTTCCTGCCTTAAAATTCCATACCGCCCGTAACCATGAGTCGGTGTTAAACTATTGGGACAAAATTGGTACACCCAGTGACACACATCGTTGGTGTTGTTCTGTTATGAAGACAGCGCCATTATATAGGGCTTTGTTGTCAAAAGGCCAAAAGCAACGTCATTTCATTGCCTTTGAAGGTGTTCGAGCTGAAGAGTCAGTCAAACGAAGCGATTACAACCGAATTGGCAAAGGCGTAAAGCACAGATTCGTTGTTAATGCGCGACCTATTCTTTTATGGAACACTACCGAAGTATTTTTATATCTTTTTGGACACGACCTGCCAATTAATAGTGCATACAGGGTAGGAAAACCAAGAGTTGGTTGTATTCTTTGTCCATTTGGTTCACCATGGGATGATATGATAGTGAACAATTGCTATCATAGTAATCTCAAACCATTTCTTTCTCGTTTGGAGAATATGGTTGAAGAAAGAAATATTCCCAATAAAGAGGAATATATATCCGAACGTAAATGGAAAATGAGGGGAAGTGGAAAATTCTCAGATTCGCTAACTTCCATTGTAATATCAACATCTTCTACGAAATGGGAGGCTAAAGTAAGTTATTCCCAAAAGGATGTGCTGACATGGCTTTCCGCTTTAGGGAAATATAGTGTAAAATATAAAGGAAACCAAGTACTGGGAGAATTGTCGTACAAAGATGAAGTTTTCAACTTTTCAATTGATTATCAATCAAAAATAAACGATTATCGTTTTATTTTGTACGACAACAACAATATTCAATTAAGATACTTGATAAGAAGAGTAATATACAAATCAGCATATTGCATAAATTGTGAGTCTTGCGAGCTGGAATGTCCGACAGGAGCACTTTCTGTTTATCCTGATGTATCAATAGAGACAACAAGATGCATTCATTGCCATAAGTGCTTGGAGTATCATGATGTCGGGTGCATTGTAGCAGATTCATTGTTAAAACCTACAGTAATAAATACATCAAATATGAAGATTTCAAAATACGGAACATTTGGTATTCATCAAGAATGGGTGGATCAATATTTGTCTGACCCAGAGTCATTTTGGAAAGACAATTATCTTGGAGTAAAACAAGTGCCAAGTTTTAAGGCATGGTTAAAAGATGCTGAAATAATTGACGAGAACGGACATATTACAGATTTTGGAGAGTTGTGCGTTGAAATCAACAGGGATTCCCCTACACTGCTTTGGGAACTTATTCATATTAATCTCACATATAACAGCCCATTAATGAGGTGGTTTGTATTGACATTTGGGTTTGCAATCTTGTTTGACAGAAAGAGTATGGATAGGTTGGCAACGGAGTATTTTCTTCCAACATTCAAGGAGACAACAATAAAATATGCAGTTCAAGCATTGGTACAAACGTTCAAATACTCTCCTATTGGCGAGGAACTAAAACAATTCGAAAGTCAAGATCAAAAAGGACTCTCATTGATGCGTTTGCCATATAGCGATTTGTCACCAGAAGCGGTTGCATACTCTTTATATAAATATGGCAAGACAAAAGAAATATCTATGCTTAGGGTCTCTGATTTATATAGAGAAGAAGAAGTAAATGGAGTATATAAAGAATTTGGCATAGCAAGAAATGACCTTTTGAGAGTATTACGATACTTATCTTCTGATAGCAATCGGGTTTTAATCGCAGAATTATCGATGGGACTTGAGCATATAACATTGCGAGAGGATTTGTCTCCAATTTCCGCTCTTAAATCTTTATTATAGGATGAACTTTTCAATTCAGTTATACAAAGAAATGTTACTTGCAATAAGAAGAGGGAACGGCGTGAATGGAAAGTCAAATGCCAAACCGCTTTTTCTGCTTTCAATCGTTGAAAACATATCGTTAATGAGATTGAAGCAAAATGTAATAATGTGGAATGATGAACATTTGATATATAGCTATGATGGATTACACAGATATTACGATGAGATTGGTCATGTGCCATTTATAGTTCCATACTATCATCTTTGTTCTTCGGAATTCTATCACCTTTGTTGGATTAAGGAATGCAGACCTCCAATAAAAGGGCATACACCCTCCGCCAAATACCTCCGCGAGAATCTATTATACGCAAAGTTGGACGATGAATTGTGGGACCTTTTACAAGAAGCAGAAAATAGGGAATACCTAAAGCGTTGCATCATTGAGAGATATTTAACGAAACAAGAATAATTAGATTATCATACAGATATGGCTACAAAATATGACGACATAATAAAGTTGCGTGGTGGCAAGGCTGCCTACAACATAGAAGACGAAAAACAGGGGGAGTGGACATCGTTCATCCCTAATGAACAGTTTAACAAGGTGCTTCGCACTGTGCTGAAGGCAGTGAGAGGCAATGATCTTGATAGCCATAAGTCGTTTTGGCTAAACGGAACTTACGGCACAGGAAAGAGCCATGCTGTTGCCGTATTGAGCCATTTACTTGGTGACGATATTAATAGTATAAGGGAATGGGTGGATTATGAATATGGTGATGAAAAATTTGCCACAATTAGAAATGCCATATATAACTTGCGTGAGGAGAAGCGTCTGCTCACCGTGAAAGTTTATGGCCTTGCAGCCATGACACATCCTCTCGACCTTGCCCTTGTGTTGCAAAAAGCTGTGATGGCAACTCTCAAGGCAAAGAAGATAGAAGTATCAGTGCCAACGGACTTTGAGAGTTATATCAATCATATTGAAAACCACAAAGAAATATGGGAACATTTGGTCGAAACCTATACTGCACTTTCCTCAATTGTATCGAACAGCTCCCAACTGATTGACAATTTAAGGAACAACGACCTCGGTACGTTCCATAGAATATCTGACACACTGCGTGAGACAGGTCTTGACGTGCGCATGAACAACGAAAACATCAAACAATGGCTCATAGAAGTGCAAGATAAACTTGCGGAAATGGGGACTTATAATGGTCTGCTGATTGTTTGGGATGAGTTCACCGATGTGATGACCAATGCCATAGGCATTCCAGTCCTAAAAGAGCTGCAAGAGATTGCGGAGCGTTTTGCCAACGAAGAGAACAACTCTTTCATGTTCCTTATTTCACATCCGTCAGCCTTTGACAAATTCAACTCTGAGCAATTGAAACAAACCGATGGCCGTTACCATCGGGAAAAATACAATATGGAGTCGGTATCGGCTTTCAAGATTATGTCGCGCAAGTTTGAGATTTTGAATAAGGAGCGACACGAACAGATGTGCCTAAGATTTTATCAACAAAATCCGGAACTGCTCACTGTCTTCACGCAGACAAGCAATGACCCGGAATCAACTAAGGCAGACCTTTTCAATCTTTACCCATTGCATCCCGGAACAGCTAATCTTGCAACTCACTATGCGACTGTTGTTGGCTCATCAAGCCGTAGTGTATTCGAGTTCTTGGGGCAGAATGATGCCATAAGAGATTTCTTGGATAATGAAGAGGCATATTTGAACGGCGATACAATAACTGCCGACTATTTATGGGATTACGTTCTAAAGGTGTTCCAAGACGATGTGACAAATTATGGCGCAGTGACCGAGCGTTTCAACTCCTACCGCCTTCAGGTTGCCAATGAGGGTGATGCTTATTATGCCGTTTTCAAAGGGATATTATTGCTCAACGCATTCAATAATGTGTCTGGAGAGAATAACAACGGACTCGTTACACCTTCAGAGGACAACATAAAGGCACTTTACCAAGGCTCACGCTATGAAGGAATGGTTGACACTGTGCTTCAATGGTTTAATGAGCAAGGAATAATACAGCGTGCCCCAGGAGGTCTTTATTCCGTTCAGTTCTCAGCCTTGCCTTCTGGTGAGATTGAGGAAAAGAAAACGGAGATGAGAAACGTACAGTTCCGTTTTACCCACCAGATACTCAACTTCTCTGATGCTGCATCGAATTTGTTTGAAAAGAAATATATGCAGAAGGTAATTCGTCCGTATAACTACAAATTCTATTCAGACGTTCAAAATGATTCTTCTTTGCGCAGCCAGATTAAGAATGGACGCAGAGAAACGAAGGGTAGTGCCTTGTTCTTTGCCCTACTAATGGCACGCAACAACATTGAGCTTGCCACATTGCGAACTTTTGCAGAAAGTTGTGCAAATGACGAACAAGACAAGGATTTGCAAAACATAGTATATATTGTTTTCGACGAGGTAATGACCGATGGCAGATACGAACAGTTCATAGAATATCAGGCAAATTATGCGTGTGCAAGTAGTCATGGATTTATTGACCAACAGAAAGTCCATAGAGACCATGCAATAGGAATGGTAAAAGACTGGATGGAGGCAGCCCAACGCAACAATGCCATAATATATATTAGCGGCAATGAGAAACAACCTATATCGGTGAAACATCTTTCGAGCATAGTGAACTCTGCTGTTGCTCCAACAATCTATCCATACGGACCAGATGCTTGTGAGATACTGCGACAAAAAGCACCTTCTACTTTCTGGAAACAACAGAACTCGAAGGAGATTGTGCGTACCTTCTTGTTTGCGACATCAAAAGCAGAGTTGGCGGAAATCACGGCGCAGATGCGCCCGATACAATATCTTGTTCAAGACTGTTTGGACGACAATATGCAATGGAAAACCGACGTGTCTGAAAACCATCCTTTCAAAAAGGTATATGACAAGGTGAATAGCATCATCAAATATGCCGACAAGAGTTTGCCATTCAATTTCGACGACAAGTTTTCTATGCTTACAAAACCGCCATACGGTCTTTACGGAGGTTTTTCCGCAATGGCTATGGTAGCATTCGCCTTACGAGGTTGGGAGAACAAAATATTCGACATGCAAGGAAAACCACATGACAAGAATGCTTTGATTGACGATATTGTATGGCTCTTTAAGGTTTGGGACGACAACAAGTCGAACAGCAAACTCAACTTCAAGTTCCAAACACCTGAAGAGGGCAAACTGTGCAAAGCTCTAATATCATTGTTCAAACTCAACAGTAAGGACAACACCTATAATGACGTGACAAGTCTGAAGGATGCCCGTTATGCCATTACTGCGGAATTCCTTGGAAAGAAGAATCGTCCTCTATGGGCTATCAAATATGCCTCTGAGAAAGCATTTTCCAATCTTCCTTTTAGCGTTTCCATCACAGACGAAGTGAAAAAACTTGTTGATGATATAGTGCAGATTTGTATGGAAAGGGAGCTGCGCAATCCTGCGTTGGTTAACGAGACACTGGCTTTGATTGACGAGATGCGTATTGAGATGAAGAATATTCTTAATATTGAGAATATTTTTGCTGAGGGATTTGACAATTTCCTGAAACAGATAGAGCTGATAAATCTTAAGGATGACGAGCTGGATGAAGTTAGAAAGTATATTGAGCAGAATCTGCAATCAACTGTAGGTTACTGGACGGAGGAGGAAGTGGTTGCAAGAGCCAAGAACTGGCGTTTGGAGCAAACTTCAAACAAGGAATGGACAAAAGTTGAAGAACGTAACGACACTCCTACACGAGTTGGCGAGCAAATGCCAAACTATAGCGTAATAGCCGAGAAGCGGAAAAAAGCGAAGGAGCACATTGCGAGCATATCTTCCCTGAATGTTGCGTTGGCTCTCTTGAATAAATTATGCGACGAAGGCGGCGAATGGTTGTTGGACAGAATAAATTCGTAGTATATGTATAAGGCTTTTGAAACGCTTGACGAACTCTATAAGGAGATTGAGGAAGACAAAAACTGGGTGGGAGCCGAAAGCGCATTGCGTAACCGGTATCCACTAAGGTTTGTCCTCTTTGAGAAGTTCAGCGACTTCAATGAGTTCGTCCTTGAATGTAGTAACCACAATGTCTATGTGCAAGGAATAGACAAGTGGATGGCAGACGAATACGATGACCAATTAATTACATATTCACAACTCGCCATGCGTTTTGAAGAGTATGTGAAGAGTCTCCCCGCTAATGATTTTGTCATAGCCCCATTCTCCGAAATAGCACGGTTTTATGATAATGGGAACTATGCGGAGTTTGACTCTTTGTTGCAGACCATACGTCTTATTCAATCTCCAGAAGAGGCGCAGCGTGGGCATCAACGTATATATGTGCCAGTTATTGGAATGCAAGGTAAGGTCAGCAAGTTCAAGGATGACCCCAACATACATATATGGGAATACCATTCTGCTACAACTGGTGACAACTATAAGCTTATATTGGCAGAGAGTACATACGGAGTAAAAGGATTGTCGGGCAAATACACCATTTGTTCCAACGTTAGGCAATGGATTGATTTATGGAAAGTTGGCAATAAAGTATGTCAACAGATAATCTGTACGTCAAAGTCTTTGTTCAATAATGCGCATAACGCGCAACCAGACAATGCCTTTGAATATGTTGTTTGTAGAAATGCGTATGATTTTTTGAGGAATGGGCTTGGAGTAAGCGTTGGGACAGATGATAATCCTAAAGACAATATGGATTATTGGGGAAAACTCGCCCATCTTATAGATATTGAAGACTTTGATTTAGAGCAATTCGTTAACCGCAAATTCAATTCTTACAATCTTACAGATGCGGTTTCCTTTGTTGAAACGTGGTTTGAATGTGAAGACGATTTCTCACGCTGGCTACTGAAAATCTATTACCTACAACATATTGACGAAGAAACATATCTTTCAAAAGCATTACGCAAATCCTCGTCACTTGGCACGTCGGAGCTATTCTCGCTATTGGCAACATTGGCATTTGATGAGGCAATTAGCGAGAAAGATTTACGAGTGCGTTGCATGCTTTTGAAGGAAGCCGCTAAACATAACGTCCAAATCACCGAGTGGGCAGAAAGGAAAGTCAAGGCCAAGCTGATGGCTATTGCCGCAGACCCAGAGCGTGGTTATTTCCAAGCTATGAAATACATGTCCTCTTTGACCATTTCTGAAAAATGCCTAATGGTGGAATGGCTGGGGAAAGATGCTATACAAAGGGAAATGGTAAAAGACTTGTTCCCTTTGTTGTATAGCTATACCTCTATCTTTAGTTTGCAGATGTCAGAGGGCAACATGTGGGTAAATGAATATTTTGAAGAATACAAAAAGTCCAAACTCGCATGTTCAATTTCTCCACGATTGGTAGAATGCTTGAAGGAAAGGAATGCTAATGAGGTGACATTTGACTCGTGGAGGAGTAGGTTTAAGACGGTTAAGACATTAATGAATAGCAGAAGTGACATTGACGTTTATTATTGGATTGATGGTCTTGGCGTTGATTGGATTCCTTTTATCTCTAAAGCAATAGAAAGGCATAGGCTCGATGGGGTATACCTAAATGAGATACATATCTGTACAGCAGAACTCCCTACTACCACGATGGTAAACAAAATTAAGTTGGAGGAACTGGCACCTGGCATAAGTAAGATAGGCGACCTCGACCATTATGCCCATAGCCAAAAGGAATATCCGCTCTATTTTATTGAAGAGATGCAAATAGTGGAGAAAGCGATTCTTCAAGTACTTGCACAATATAATGGAAAGAAAATAGCCTTTGTGGCTGATCATGGCTTAAGCTATTTGGCATGTTTGGGAAAAGGGCTGAATATAGCTGGAATAGAAGCTGACCATGGTGGACGGTGTGCGAATTTTACCGACAACAAAGTGGTAAAAGATGATAATTATATTATCTTGGAAGATGGAAAAACTTTATGCTCGCTTACACATAACTCGCTAACATCAAAAACACCAAATGGTCAGGGAGCCCATGGAGGGGCAACGCCAGAAGAGGTTCTTGTCCCCGTCGTTATAGTTTCCAGCCAGAAGAACGCATCAGACGTATCTGCAAAGCTGTTGGAGCATGATATCTCGGCGAATAATCCAATAGTAAAATACATAATAAAGGGAGTAAGCAGTATTGATATTCCTGCAGTTGTGTACAATGGTGTTACTTATTCTTTGCGTCGCACAAAAGGAGACACGTTTGAGAGTGAGCGACTTAACCTCGTGGCAACTGCTTCAAAAATAGTGTTGAAAATAGGTGATTATAAACAAACAGACTCTCTGAACATCAATATTGGTGTGCAGGAGGATGACTTATTCGGTTTCTAAATATGCAGACAAGTACTACAAATAAAGTAAGAGAACTGTTCTCTTCAATGGCAATTTATAAAGACCCCGTATCAACCAACAGTTTGTTTGCAGGGCGTAACCTTCCATCGTTTGTCAAGGATTTCGTGTTGAAACGATATATTATCAACGATGGTTCTGTAGACAGAATGGGACTTACGTCTTTCTTGGATATGGTGATTCCGCAGAAGCAGACAGAAGTGAAAGACCGTCTTGCTGGTGGAGATGAGCTAACATTACTGACAAGATTTATAATATACATTGACTTGGTTAAGGGTCTTCGTAGGTTTGCTATCCCAGACCTCGGGATAAAGCTGAATGAAGGTCAGATACCAGAATATGTCTATAAGAAGCATCAGGGCGAATTGGTGGATGGTGAAAAATGGGATATCGTTAAACTGTCTGTTCTTCCTGACGAGGATGGAAAGAAGAACCATGTTGAGATGGTAGATTACAAGCCTTTCAAACCATACCGTTCTGTCGATATCGACTATTTTAGAAATGCAAGGAAAGCCTTTACTGTGCAGGAATGGGTTGATGTGTTGTTGTCTGCAATGGAGTATGAGAGTGATGGTTTTGAAACTATGACTCAGAAAATGGAGTTCCTGACTCGATTGCTTATATTTGTAGAGCCACGACTGAATGTTATAGAACTTGCTCCCAAAGGGACAGGTAAATCTTTTGTGTTTGGAAATCTGTCAAAATATGGTTGGCTCGTTAGTGGAGGTAAGGTAACACGGGCAAAACTTTTTTATGACAAGGCAAAACAACAGAATGGCATTATTAAGAACCATGATTTTACTGCTTTTGATGAAATACAAACTATTATATTCCAAGAGCCAGCAGAGATTCAAGCGGCATTAAAATCGTATCTGGAATCAGGGAAAACGACAATAGACAACAATGAGTTCACTTCTGAATGTGGGCTTATGATAATGGGCAATATCCCCTTGAATGACCAGCGATGCCCGCTTAATTTCAGATATTTCGACTCCCTTCCACAGTCGTTCCGTGAATCTGCTCTTCTTGACCGTTTCCATTGTTTTATAGAGGGTTGGCACCTCCCTCGTATAAACAAAGGCATAATATATAAAGGTTGGACAATTAATGTTGAATATTTCTCCGAAATACTACATTCGTTAAGAACGCAAAATATCTATGGCTTGCTTTTTGATGAATTGGTAGGATGTGACAAGAATGCGGACACTCGTGATTTCAATGCCGTAAAACGTATAGCAGTCGCATATATGAAATTACTCTTTCCACATTGGACAAATCTCGCCGAAGTGGAGAAGGACGATTTTGACAACTATTGTCTTCAACCCGCAATTAGGCGACGTGGAATCATCAAGGAGCAATGTCATTATATTGATATTGAGTTTAAGACATCAATGCCGAATTTTTGGGTGAAATAGAACTTGGAGTAATAATATGAAGAAGCAAATAGAATATAGTAACATTTGAGAAGCATTTACCAGAAATAGTGGATTTATAGTAAATCCATTTGAGGAATAGCTAAAACCACTTTGAACAGTAGGAAATGACATTAATAAAGGTATCATGGCTGCAGATGGTCTAAAGCTAAAACAGCTGTTGGCATTATTAGTGGCAATATGATGTTTTTGTTTCCGAACCAATTCCCGAACTTTTTGCTTGTGTTTCCGAACTTGTTTCCGAACTTTTTTAGTTTTCTCCGAACAATCTCCGCTTGTTCCCGAACTTTCCGTAGTAGTTTCCGTAGTAGTTTCCGTAGTTAGATTACCTTTGTCTTTATCGGTGACACTAACGGTGACTATCATGTTGTCTTCTCAACTTGACTTTACGATGTTCAAATATCGACTTGTCGATTTGGCTATATCGAGAAGTCGATGGAAACGCAACGTTGGAGTGCTGGAAACGCAACGTTGGAGTGTCGGAAACGCAACGTTGGAGTGCTGGAAACGCAACGTTGGAGTGTTGGAAACGCAACGTTGGAGTGTTGGAAACGCAACGTTGGAGTACAGGAAACGTAACGTTGAAAGCTAAAAGCAGTGGTGTCGTTTCGGAAATTGGGCGTTTTTAGGCAAAAACAGCCTCTATCTGCCACCATGTTAATGTATTGTATATCGTTACGTTGCACCGTTTTGGTGGCAGGTGGCAGATAAAAATGAAAATTCACTGTATAGAAGGAGAAAATGCAACGGAAATGATGTTGCCACCAAGCGTGCCATAATGGTGAGTGGATAGCGGTTACGATAGTGTTTGGATAGGAGTGATATGAATGTGAGGATAGGCGTATGGAAATTATTAGGAAAGGGTATCTATTCTATGTTCCGCATTGCGGAACGTACGTTCACCATTGCGGAATGTACGTTCCCCACTGCGGAATGTAGGTTCACCATTGCGGAACATAGAACAGATGCCTATTATAATCAAATTAGAACCGCGTTTTAGATATCATCATCCTCCTCTTCCTGCGCATTTGTATCCAACTGTGTGTCACGCTTTATGCTTACGTTAGCAAAGCGGTCGATGGTTAGGACTATGGGGATGTACTCGTCAGTACCGGGGTGGCTCACGCTGGCGGCGAAGCGCAAGGTCTGTCCATCCACGCGGTCGAACACCAAGCCCTCCAGGATTCCTGTCTTGCGATAGTCGTCGTCGAGACATGAGTCGAAGGCTGCCTTTGTGAACGTGCGTTTGAAGAACGTAGAGCCGTCCTGTCGGGTTATGACGAGCGATATGCTGTTGTCAACGAAAGGCTGTCCCGACTCGTCCTTCACCATCTGGAGGCTGTCGTCGGGTGAGCGGTGAATGGCGCAAGTCAAGTGGCTGTCGCCAAGGTCAGCCTCAGTCTCTTGGTTGTAGTCCTGCATCCTTATGGGTGCCGAAGGCTCCGTCTTCACCTCCTTCTTCACGATGATGTCCGTACTCTTTTTCGTTTCCTTGCATGCCACGAAAGCTACAGCCAAGGCTACGCAAGCCAATAAAAATGTCTTTCTCATTCCTTTGTTTTTCGTTCTTTATAATTATTCTCCTTCTAAAGGAGTATGCGATAACGCTTGCAAAATTAATGTTTTTTCTTGACACAACAAAAAAAACTGCGCAAAACATTCCTTGTTTAAATAAATTAATGTAACTTTGCAGCCATAAAAACACACGAAGAAGTATTCAGAACAAAAAATAAAAACTTATGAAAGCAAAAGAATTAAGAAATCTATTAATGGGATGCACCATTATTGCCTCAACGGCACTATTGCCAACACTGGCAACATCATGCTCAAGCAAGACCGACCTGTATCAGCCCGACGAGCCTGAGCAACCATCGCAACCCGAAACACCGAAGGAGGAAGCCAACGACTTCGACTTCTCCACAGTGCAGAGCGTCAGCATCAGCCTCAACATGGGGCTAAGGGCAGAAGTGGAGATGTTCACGTCTAATCCGCTCGTTGCCGACGAGATGGGCAACTACGTCAAGGACGAGAACAAGCACCCGTTCCTCTCCGGCAGGACCAAGGCAGACGGCAGCCTCGACTTCTCCTGCCACATCCCAGCCGCCGCGGCTGACATCTACGTATTCTCAAAAACCGTTGGCACGCCAATGCTCATGAAGAGCGCAATCAGCAACGGCAAGGTGGCAAACTTTGCCGAGGTGGATATGGAAAGCGCGACAAAGGCTGGCACAAGGGCTTCGTGGGACGGCAACGTGAGCGACGCACAGTCGCAAAAAGGAGTATATTCCAACTGGGCTACGCTGCAATACACACTTGCCACACAAGACGAGCAAAAGACTCAGGGCACGCAGATAAAGAAGGAATGGAAGGAAACAATAGAGGCGACACTGAAGAAGCGCAACAATTACGGCAACGTGTCCTACCAGTTCGACGTGCCTTACATCACCTTCGACAAGGACGTGACCATCAAGGCTTTCTTCGTGAGCCACGGAAACAACAAGCGCAACAACACCCTCACATTCTACACCTTCGGCAATGGGGTGCAGAGGGCTGAGTCGAACCTCAACGGCGACAAATACGTGACAATAGGAAAGACTCCGAGCGACTACCCCCTGACCGTGGCTATGGAAGGCCTCGGAAAGAAACGCGAGGGCGACGGCACCACGCTGACACTCAACGGCAGCACCACATTCCCACAAGGAACGAGCATGGCATTCGTGCTGCTCGTAAATCCCTCGGACAAGAAGACCGACAAGTGCCACGCCGTGTTCTCTGAGTATTCAACAAACGGTGATTTCACCTACAACTTCAACCAATATACGGCATACAACAACAGTGGCGAGGCTGTGCTGACGAAAAACGTTCACCACATGATGGCATTCAAGCTCGACAACACCCACATTGCCCTCGCCTTCGAGGACCAGCCCTACCACGAGAGCCGCACAGACCAGTATGGTGGCGACTTCCGCGACGACATCGTCATACTTGAGGTCACTCCCACAGTGCCAGCCGACCTGCCTGAGGGCGAAGACCCGAACAAACAGGAAGAGCCTGAATATATCTGGCAACAGGACTCATACGGCATTCTCGGCTTTGAGGACCTTTTCCCAAGCAAGGGCGACTACGACATGAACGACGTGGCGATGACATACCATAGGGCGGCATACTACGATGAGACATGGAGCGTGGTGATGCTTGAGGACGAGTTCACCTTTATAAACAACGGTGCCAAATACAAGAACGCCTTCGGCTACGACCTCTTCGGCGACAAGAGCTATTTTGGCAGTTTCAACTTCACCCGTAGCGACATCAAGAGCATCGAGGTGACATCGACATACAAGTGTGACGGACAGGGTCTCGACACCGACCTGCAGCGCCCAGTTGTGATGCTGTTAGACAACAGTCAGAAAGTGCCCGTCGGGACAACGTTCAAGGTGAAGACAATACTCAACAAGCCAATAGACATGTTCACCTACGGCACGCTGAACTACCAGTTCAACCCCTTCATCGTGATAAACGGATACAAGGAACAAGGTCGCAATGAGGTGCATCCGACCCACTTCACACCCACAGAGAAGATGAACAATGCCCTTTTCGGCACCAAGGACGACAGGAGCGACCCCGCCAACGGACTCTACTATGTTGGCAACAAGTCAAACTGGCATCCCTTTGCCATCAACATCTTAGCCACAAGCGATGAGGTAGCCAAATTTAAAGTTCCTACGGAATATAAAAGCATCGAGGAATGTTATCCTCAGTTCAAGTCTTGGTATGAGAGCAATGGGGCTAACAACAAGGATTGGTACAACTATCCGAGTTTCTAAAGAGAGGTGAGGAGTGAGAGGAAGAGGTGAGGGGGGAGAGGTGAGGGGGGAGAGGTGAGAGAATACTGCACTGCGCAGTCAACGACCTAAAATCAAGGCTATGACAAATCTCTCACCTCTCACCACTCACCTCTCACCTCTATAATTAAATATTATAATCCACCGTTCCGCGAATGTCAAGCTCGCTGGAACCTACATAAATCTTGAATTTGCCTGGCTCAGACTTCCACTGATGGGTTGCCTCGTCGTAGAACTGGAGGTCGCGTGGAGCTATGGTGTAAGTGACGGTCTTTGTCTCACCAGGGGCAAGGCTAACCTTTTCGAAGCCCTTGAGCTCCTTCACAGGACGATCGACTGAACATTTCACATCGCCTACATAGAACTGCACGATTTCCTTGCCCTCACGAGAGCCGGTATTGGTTACATTGACCGATACGGTGTTGCCAGAAATGGTTGGCTTTCCATACTTGAATGTGGTGTAGCTCAAACCAAAGCCGAAGGGGAACTGGGGCTGCACCTTGCGGGTGTCGAAATGACGGTAGCCCACGTAGATGCCTTCCTTATAATAGACTTGGTCGTGAATGCCTGGATAGCCCTCCTCGCCATACTGGAAGCAAGGATAGTCCATCATGTTCTTTGCGAAGGTGATAGGCAGTTTGCCGCTTGGATTTACCTTGCCCGAAATGACATTGGCAAGCGAACGGCCTGACTCTGAGCCAAGATACCAGCACTGCACGAGAGCCTTAACCTTGTCTATCCAAGGTGTAGCGTAAGGATTGCCGGCATACATCACGGCAATGATGTTTGGCTGCACCTTGGCAAGTTCGGCTATCAGCTCGTTCTGACCATAGGAGAGGTCGTAGGTAAGGCGGTCGCCACCCTCGCAGTCCTGCTGATGATTCTTGTTCATGCCACCGATGAAGATGATGAGGTCTGCCTGCTTTGCCTTCTCCAGTGCCTCAGCTTTCAGCTCTGCCTGCTTGTCAGGGTCGAGTTCCTCAACATGTGCATACATCGGGCGACCGGCATAGTAGCCCTGTGCGTAGTCTATCCTGTCGCCATAAACAGCCTTCAGTCCTTCGAGCGGGGAGATGTCGCGCTTGGTCTTCAACTCCGACGAGCCGCCACCCTGGCTCATGTTGCGTATGGCATTGTCGCCAACAACGAGGATGCGGTTGTAGCGTGAGGCATCAAGGGGCAATATAGATTCCTTCAATTTTTCAATATTACCATTCTTCAATAGTACTATACCTTCCTCGCCCACCTGTCGGCAAACGTCGTAATGGTCGTCGGTGCAGAGTCGTCCACGCACCTTGTTTGGATTCATTGCCGTGCGGAAAATGGTGCGCAACACTCGGGCAGCCTTGTCGTTGAGAATATCCTCAGAGATTTTGCCCTCACGCAGCAGTTTCTCGAATGGGTCGGCAAGGAAGTAGGTATTGTAGCCCTGTGAGTTGTCGGCGGTCATACCGTTGGTGAAAGAGCCCATCTCTATGTCGAGACCACCAGTGGCAGCCTCCCAAGTGTCGTGGCATCCGCCCCAGTCACTGATAACGGCTCCGTCGAATCCCCAACGCTTCTTCAATATGCCGTTGAGGAGAGAGTCGTTCTGACAGCAGTGTACGTTGAGCCATTTGTTGTAGGAGCCCATCATAGTCCAAAGTCCAGACTCCTTGACACACTTCTCGAAGGCAGGCAGGTAGATTTCCTCCACGGCACGCTCGGAGACGTTGACATTGACAGTCATTCGGTTCACCTCGTGGTTGTTGAGGAAGAAATGCTTTAGACAGCAAGCCACTCCGTTCTTTTGTGCGCCCTGTATGTAAGGTACTGCAAGCTCACCGGCGAGATAAGGGTCCTCGCCCATATACTCGAAACTTCTTCCGTTGAATGGGCATCGGGCAATGGTAGTTCCAGGACCGAGCATGATGTCCTTCTCGCGATAGGCGAACTCTTCGCTCACCTTGTCGCCATAAAGACGTGCAAGGTCGCGGTTCCATGTCGAGACGAGGCATGTGAGCGAAGGGAAAGCCACGATGGAGTCGTTGGTCCAGTTGGCATAGTTCCATGAGTTCCACTCAATCTCCGCACGACAGCCATGAGGGCCGTCAGCCATTTTCAGTTCTGGAATACCAAGGCGTGGCACACCGGCGGAAGTGAACTTACTCTGAGCGTGAAGCAACTGGACCTTCTCGTGAAGCGTCATGCGTGAGAGTGCATCCTGCACCCTTGACTCCAATGGAGCGTTAGGGTCAAGATAGAGGGCAGTGGGGCCCACCCCCTGCCCCCCCCTGGGGAGGGGTGAAGGCTGCGCACAGACTACTGAGAATGTGGCAGCAAGTAAAGCTGTTGACAATAGTTTTTTCATTGTTTTTTTTATGTGATTTAAAATAAATAACGTAAATGAAGAAGGTAGATTCCCAAAAACTTACCTCTTAACGACAATCGAACTTCCAGTCAACTGATACCCCTTTGCCTTCAGCGTGACATCGCCGCCGTCGGTGGCAACGACTACGAGGCACTTGCCGTTGAACGCCTTTCGCTTCGTATCCTTGAAGCGTTCCATGGAGACTGGATTGCCATTATCGACACCTACTATCCTGCCACCCTCAACCTCGAAGAACACTTGGTCCTCGGCGCGTGGGCAGAGATTGCCGTCCTTGTCGAGCACCTCTACAGTGATGAAGGCAAGATTGTCGCCATTAGGATTGTTGCCGAAATGGGGGCGGTCGGAAGAAAGGTGCAACTGCGAGGGAGCACCAGCCGTGCGGATGGTCTTCTCGGCAACAACCTTGCCGTCCTTGCGTGCCACTGCCTTCACCTCGCCAGGCTCGAACTTGACGCGCCACATGAGGTGATACTGATGGCTGTCTGCCTTGGATTTCACTCCCTGCGAAATGCCATTGACGAAGAGCTCAACCTCGTCGGCATTGTTGTAGTAGCACCAGAGGTCAATGTCCTGTCCGTCGAGCCAGTTCCAATGAGGGAAGAGATGGAGCACCTGCTTGTCGGTCCACTCGCTCTGATACATATAGTAGGAGTCCTTGGGGAAGCCTGCAAGATCGACAATGCCGAAATAGCTACTACGGGCAGGGAAGCCGTAGGGCGTAGGCTCGCCAATGTAGTCGAAGCCTGTCCAGATGAACTGTCCGCCGACGAAGTCGTTGTGCTTCACAACGTCCCATGTCTCCTCGTGGGTTGAGCTCCACGAGGCGTGCATGTTGTCGTAGGCAGAGCACTGGAACGAGGGGTCGCTATAAGGCAGCCACCACTCTACTGGGGCTGTATAGACAGAGTCGCTTGGCATCATGTAGAAGCCACGTGTCTGAAGAGCCGACACGCTCTCTGAGAAGATGAAAGGCTTGCCAGGGAAGTTCTGCGGAACATCCTTCACCCACTGGTGGTGATAGTTGAAACCGATGATGTCCAGCGCGCCACTCTTGAAGAGGTGGTTCTTTGGGTCAGGCTCGTTGCAGCCAGCCGTGATGGGGCGCGTGGTGTCGTAACGGCGGATAATGGCGCAGAGGTTGCGCGTGAGGATTGAATTGACGCTCAGTTCCTCGCCGTGGGCAAGCGTAGAGGCGTCGTGACCAGCGTTGAGAATGAGGTTAGCCTGCTCTGCCGTGAGATTGTCGGCATCGGCCGACGACCACTGTTCAAGCACTTCGTTTCCTATGCTCCACATGAGTATGGAAGGATGGTTGCGGTCGCGCAGCACAAGGTCGGTAAGGTCGCGCTCAGCCCACTCGTCGAAGAATCGGGCATAGTCGTTCTGCGTCTTGCGGCGGCGCCACATGTCGAACGACTCGTCCATGACAATCAAGCCCATGGTGTCGCACATAGCGAGCAGTTCGGGAGCAGGAGGATTGTGTGAGCAGCGCACGGCGTTGGTTCCCATCTCCTTCAAGATGCGTAGCTGACGATGCAGTGCGTCCTCGTTGATGGCGGCCCCAAGGCATCCGAGGTCGTGGTGCTGGCAGACACCGTTGAGCTTCATCGACTTGCCGTTGAGCGAGAAGCCTTTGGCGGCATCGAACTTGAAGCTGCGGAATCCGGTTGTGGTCTCGTAAGTGTCGAGCACCTTGCCGTTCTGCTCTATGGTGGTCACAACAGTATAGACATTGGGGTTGTCGCACGACCAGAGTTGTGGTTTCTTTACAGAGACGACAGAGCTGACGGTAATGAGCTTTGGATCGACAGGCTTCGGCGGATAAATGGTGAGCATGGGAATGGCACCCTTCGAGGTGAACGACTTCTGCGTCTGTCCCACGGTCTTTCCCGTAGCATCCACTACCCTATTCCTCACGATGACCTTCTGGTCGGTGCCCGTAAGATTGTCAATCTGCACATCGACCTTCACCTTGTTGCCCTCTGCCACGACGTGGGTTCCCCAATGAGCCACATGAACCTTCTCAGTCTTGTTGAGCCAGACGTGACGATAAATTCCACAACCGCTGTACCAACGGCTGTTGGGTTGGTCACTGTTGTCAACACGCACGGCAACGACATTCTTCTCGCCAAACTTGAGGAAAGGCGTGAGGTCGTAACGGAATGAGCTGTAGCCGTAGGGGCGCGTGCCAAGCTTTGTACCATTGATCCACACCGTGGAGTTCATATACACGCCGTCGAAATCGATGTAGAACTGCTTATCACGGTCAGCGGCATCAACGGTAAAGGTCTTTCGATACCAGCCGGTGCCACCAGGTAGTGCGCCACCGCTGTTGCCCGAAGGAGCCGATGCAGAGAAATCGCCCTCTATAGCCCAGTCGTGGGGCAGGTTAAGAGTGCGCCACTTGCTGTCATTATAACGTGGCGACGACATCTGAGCCGAGTCGGCAAGGCAGAATCGCCACCCTTTATCAAAATTAAGCCTCTCGCGGGCGTTGCTTGCGGCAACACCCAACAAGAGGCAAAAGAGTGCTATTGTTTTCTTCATCTTCTATCCTATCAGAATTTCACATTAACTGCCTTTCCATTGTACTGAACCTCCTTGCCCTGAGGATTGTCGAGGTTGAGTGCTGTGCCTTCCTTGACAAGCACGACATTGAAGCGGCGGTTTTTCAACATTCCGTTGAATGAGCCACGGCGTGTGCCTATGGTGAGGGTCTGTGAGGCATCGTCCCACTGGAAGAGAATCTTCGACGACTTGCCCTTCTCATAGTTGTAGTTAGTGCCCTCGTCCTCGTAAAGCTCAAACTCGCCATTAGCACCTGTATATACATAAAGGTTGATCAGCTCAGGCTTCTTCTCGTCGCTCCACTGAATCTCAGGACCGAAAGGAACTATGGCACCCTCGCGTACGAAAACGGGCATCTTCTCGTAAGGAGCAGGCACGGATACCGTCTGTCCGCCAGCATACTTCTTGCCAGTATAGAGGTCGTACCAACCACACTGCTTTGGGAAATAGACATCGCGGGAACGAGCCTTGTAAGTGCCGACAGGACAAGCCATGAAAGCAGGACCGAACATCCACTGGTCGCCGATGTTGAGCACCTTCTCGTCGCAACCGAAGTCCATGACCAAACCACGTAGCATGGTGTAGTCCTTGTAGTTCACCCAACCAGCCATGGAATAGAGGTAAGGCATCATGCGATAGCGGAGCTTGTCGTAATATACGATGGTGTTGTAGCAGGGGTGTCCCTCTGGAGCGAGGTTCCAAACCTCACGCAAAGGCCACTGTCCGTGGGTACGGTAGAGAGGAATGAAGCAACCGAACTGGTTCCAGCGTGCGTTAAGCTCACGCCACTCCTTGAGATCCTCGTTCTCATAGCCCGACTTGTCGAAGAGCTGCTGTGCGGCAACATAGCGGTTCTCAACGCAGAAGCCACCCTGGTCCATTCCCCAGAAAGGAACGCCAGCCATTGAGAAGTTGAGTCCAGCGGTCATCTGTGCGCGCATGTCCTCCCAACGAGTGCCTATGTCGCCACTCCAAGTAGCGGTGCTGAAACGCTGCTCGCCAGCAAATCCGCTTCGGGTGAGCAGGAGCACACGCTTGTTGTTGTCAACCGAGCGCTGACCGTTGTAGATGGCATCGGCATTTACAACCGAGTAGGCATTGAAATACTCCTCGCTTGTGCCCATGGCGGTAGGACCGCAGAGCAACTTGCGATACTCGATAGGAGTGCAGTCGCGTACGTTAGGCTCCGATGCGTCCATCCACCAGCAGTCGATGCCGAGGGTGTAGAGATTGTCGTGCATCTGCTGCCAGAACAGTTTTCTTGCTCCTGCGGAATATGCATCGTAGAAAGAGCCGAGATAGCCAGGGCCAACCCAGTCGCGGATGTTGTCCTTTATAGCCTGCTGATACATCCAGCCATTCTTGTCGAAAGCCTTGTAGTTATCGGTCGAAGAATAGTATTTTGGCCAGTGTGAGATGAGTATGCGGGCGTTGTTGTCGTGAATGTAGTCAACCATTCCCTTTGGATCAGGGAAACGCTTGAGGTCGAACTTGAAGCTGCCCCACTTGTCCTGCTCCCAATAGAGCCAGTCCTGAACCATGACATCCACTGGAATCTGACGCTTGCGGAACTCACCGAGCACACCTTCCACCTCTGCCTGGGTGTTATACTTCTCGCGGCTCTGCCAGAAGCCCATCGCCCATTTTGGCATCACCTGGGCACGACCTGTGAGGAAGCGGTAGCCCTTGATTACGTCGTCATAGTTGTTGCCGGCAATGAAGTAGTAGTCCATCTCCTTGTCCATCTCAGCCCAGATAGACACCCTACCCTGCTCAGCCTCAGTCTGTGGAGTGGCGGCACGGAGACCGCAGTAGGCAACGCCACCGTCGGGCTGCCACTCAATGCGGAGCGGAGTTCGCTCGCCCTTCTTCAGATCTACCTCAAACTTGTAGGCATTGGGGTTCCAAGCCGTGCGCCAACGCTCTGGCACAACGAGGCGACCGCCCATATAGACCTTCACATAGCCTGAATAGTAGAGAATGAAACGGTATTTTGCCGTCTGTGGAGCCTCTATCTCGCCCTGATATACGACATTGGAGTTGCCAAGGTTGATGTCCTGTGGCAGCAGGCCAACCACGCCAGAGTGCTCATAGTAGATAGAGTCCTCTGCGCGCTCGATTATCTTGCCCGTGTTCTCGGTGTATGTTCCGGAGAGCGAGCCAAGCTTGCCGTTTTTGTCGTAGAGTTTGAAGGCACGGTGGAGCTGCTGATAGTTGTTGGGATTACCCCAACGACCGTAGGAATAGGAATCCCAGAGAATGCCGTAGTTCTTGTTGCTTACTACGAATGGGATTGACACCTTTGTGTTGTACTGGAAAAGTTCCTCGTTGCGTCCCTTGTAGTTCATTTCCTCCGACTGGTGCTGACCCAAGCCGTAGAAAGCCTCGTTGGGATCGCTCTCGAAGAGTGCGTGCCAGGAGTAGCCAGAGCGGTCTTCCAATGACAGTTTATTCAAATCGGAGGTCTTGCCCCAGTTCACCTCGTCGGGCGAAGTAGGACGATAGTTCTCTGGCAGTTCTGTCTGCGAGGAGACGTAGCGTGTGAAAGTCTTGCTGCCGTCGGCTTCCTTGAGCAGCACCTTTCCTGTTGTCCTGTCGATGAATGTCAGCTTACCCGTAGCCTTGTCAACGGTCACTGTGAGCTTTGCCGTCTGCAGCGTGAGGCTACTGTCGTCTTCCTTCACGTCAGCCTTGTACTTTCCCTCGCGGTTGACCACTACGAGGCTCTTCCGCTTGTTTGGTATAGCTTCGTCGGGAGTAGCCTCAACTCGAATGATGTCGTCGCTGACGACCGTGAGGCGCATTGCCCTGACGTTGTTCTTACTTGTCTGAGGAATCTCAAGACTAATCTTTCTGCCGTCGCGCTGGTAGGCAGCCGCGTCGGCGTTGACAGCTGTGCCGAAAGAGGTGGCAAGCAATGCCGAAACTAATAGGAGTCTTAAACTCATGTCCTTATTCTTTTATTTTAGTTATTGTCAGATTGTCGGTGCAAAATTAGCCATTATTCCCGATAAAGAGGTGCTAAAATGTTATTAAATGGTGTCTTTTTTGTATTGCGAGGGTATAACGCCATACTTTTCCTTGAAATATTTGGAGAAATAGCGTGGATTGTTGAATCCGACTTTATAGCTAATTTCACTCACTGAGAGCTGGCTCCGCAGTATGAGCTGCTCGGCATGGCGCAGGCGCAAGTCGCGTATGAACTCCGACGGGGTCATGCCTGTTATTGCCGTGAGACGTTTATATAAATGTACGCGCGACATATTGAGTGCCTCACTCATCGTCTCCACCGTGATGTCGCCATTGGACAGGTTCTCCTCAACGTATGCCGTAGCCGCATCGACCAAACGCTGGTCGAGGCTCACTATCTGCATGTCGCTTATCTTTGGCTCAATGAACTCCTTTCTTTCCTCCGACTTAGTGGAAGCCGACAGGGTATCGTTGACGGTTGACATGAGCGACTCCACGTTGCCGAATATCTCCTGCTGCTGCTCGTAGCGGTGCTCGTTGTTCTCGCCGCTCATGAGGGTATCGAGTCTGGTGAGAATGGTGTCGAAGGCTCCACGCAGATCCTCGTTCATGTTGTTGTAGGCATCGGCAGCCTCACGCTTCTTGCGCTTCTCAACCTCAGCCTCCATCTTCAGTTTCTCAAGGTGCAGCTTGCGTATGGTGCGCTTATGCCAGAGGTAAATCAGTCCCACAGCCAATAGTATGTAGAAGACGTATGCCCACCAAGTGCCCCAGAACGGCGGTGTAATGACGATGTTGAGACGGCTTTCCACCTGTCCCATCTGGTTGCGGTCGTCGAGCAGTTTCACCACAAGGGTATAGCTGCCAGGCGCAAGTCCCGTGAGCGAGATGTTGGGGTTGCCCGCCTCGGTCTTCATCCACTTGTCGCTGAAACCCTCAATCATATAGACATACTGCGAGCGGTTGCCGATAAGTCCCTGGTCGGAAGCCATCTGTATGGTGAACTGGTTCTCGTTGTATCGCAGCGTGAGCTGTCGGCTCTCGTTGAGTGCCTCGGGCAGGACCACCCTTCCGTCATAGTCCTTGCCCACCTCTATCTGCTGTCCGTAAAGCTGGAATCCACTGAACAAAGGCTTGCCAGAGACGACCTGTCGGCTCAGCTGCTCGGGTTCGATAATGTCGATTCCCATGCTGCCGCCCACAAGCACCTTGCCGTCGCGGGTGAGGCACATGGAGCGCTGGTTGTACGGTCCAGGCTGCAGTCCGTCGCGGTTGTTGTAGTTTCGGATGTCGAAGTTCCAGTGTCCCTTGGCACTTGTCATGAGGATGCACGACACGCCGTATTCGGTGGTCACCCAGACGTTGTGCTTCGAGTCCTCAATCACGGCGCACACAGAGTTTCCCGCCAATCCCGCCATCTGGTCGATGAGCGTGACACGGCCTGTGGAGTTGTCGAGCACATGCACACCTGCAGGTGAGCAATACCACACGAGACCTCGCGAGTCCATATAGACTTGTGTGTTGGAAGCCGTTACGGCGGTCATTCTCGACGAGTCCTGGTCGAGTTTCATGTTCACCACCTTGCGTGTCTTGGGGTCGATGAGCGAGTAGTTGTTCGACGTGCCGACCACAATCCAGCCCGCATCGGTCATCTGCATCGACGAGACATAGTTGCTCGAAAGGTGTGAGTTTGCCTGGTTGTAGGTGGTTATCGTTTCCGTGCCGTTCTCTATGCACTGCACTCCGCCGCCAAGCGTGCCTATCCAGATGTTCTTGTCGGGCGACTCAACCACAGCCCACACGTTGTCGTCGGCTACGCAACCAGGCTTGTCGCCCTTGCGCATGCTCGTAAACTTCCCGTTGGCATAGCGTATCACGCCTCCGCCGTAGGTGCCAAACCAGAGCGTGCCGTCGGAGGCGCAGAGGCTTGCCACTATCACGTTTGACGAGAGTCCCGCGTTTGCCATGTTGAAGGTCTGGCTGTTTCTGGTGGAAGGATTGTAGCGAATGAGTCCCATCTCGTTGGTTCCAAGCCAGTAGTTGCCTTCGTGATCCTCCACCACGGTGTTAACGCTTCCGAGGAAGAAGTTGCTGACGTTGGCGTTGCTCCTCACCACTTGGTTCACGCCGCCAGTGTATGTTCCAATCCACATCTGTCCCTCTGGGTCACAATATAGTTTCACGAGGGAGATGTCCGAGATTGTTTTATCGTTTGCCTTGTCGTTGGTGTAGTTGTAGATATCCTTCTGTTGGAAATCGATGATGTAAAGTCCGTCATGGTCGGTGGCAACCCACACGCGTCCGTCGAGGTCCTCCATTACGTCCCAAGTGACGACATTGCCTGACAGGGCTGCCAAGCCACGCACCTTGAGATAGTCGTTGAGCGAGTCGAACCAGCGCTTATGGCTATGGGAATAGACATGGCATCTGCCACCGCCCAACACCCAGTAGTTTCCATGCCTGTCGATATAGAGACGATAGTCCAAAACCTCCGATGCCCTCAACTTCGCCACATGGTTTGACACCCATGCCACACGTCCCTTCTCGCCGTCGAAACAGGTTATGATGCCCCTGTCAGTGACCATGAGAGTGCTGCGTCCATAGTCGGCAAACGAGGTGATGCGCACGTTCTCCTTCACTCCGTTCCTTTCCTTGCCCATGACGAATGTAGCCCTCTTGCCTGTCCTTGGGTTATAGTAGAAGAGGTCGTGGTCCCAGGCCTTTATCCAGTAGTTCTTGCGCTGGTCGATATGCACTTTCTCCACATTGCCTTCCACATGCGCCTTCTTTGTCCATGGCGTGAGGTCGCGCACGAAACGCTCTGTCTTGGGATTATAGACACAGTATCTCGTCTCCTGCTGAACCCAGATGTATCCGTCGATGTCCTCATAGAGTTTGTCAACATAGTCGTTTATCAAGGTTGTAGTGTCCTTGATATTGGCTTGGAACACGCGGAAGCGAGTGCCGTCGTAGCGATCAAGCCCATATCTCGTACCTATCCACACAAATCCTTTTGAGTCTTTCAGGATGCAGTTCACCTGTGAGTTCGAGAGACCGTCGCGTGTATCAAGTCTCTTGAATTTCAAGTCGGGTTTTGATGCCCATGATGTCATTGTCAGCAACAAGGCGAAAATGACAGACATTGTCTTGTAGGTTCTTCTCATAATATAGTTTCTTCGTTTTTTTAAGTTTACAAGTAGGACATATTGTTTTTTTCTTAAATGACAGGAGCTAATAGCAGGACAAATGACTTGTCAACTCGTCAACTTGTCAACTTGTCAACTCGTCAACTTCTTTGCCGATGTCTCTCTGATTACGAGCTTTTGCGGAACTATGACGTTCCTTATCTTGCTGTCGCCACCTATCGCCTTCATCAACAGGCGACAAGCCTCGGCTCCCATAGTCTGCGACTGGTCGGCAATGACCGACATTCGTGGGGTGACGTATTCCGTATGAATGTCATCGGTGAAGCCTATGAGTGCCACGTCGTCAGGTATGTTGAGCTTCATCTGCCTTATGGCAGTGTAGGCGGCGAAGGTTATTATGTCGTTGAAAGCCAGTATGGCGTCGGGACGGTCGGGACGCTGAAGCAATTTCAGCGTGTTCGCCAACGCCGTCTGATAGTCTATCCTGTCGCACACCACTATTTCCCGGTCGATGGGTATGCGGTGGTCGCGCAGTGCCTCCAGATAGCCGTGCTTCCTGCGCTTCACCATGTCGAGGTGGTTTGGTCCTCCAATGAAGGCTATGCGCCGGCTACCAGTGCTTATGAGGTGCTCCGTTGCCATCTGTGCCGCCTCGTCGCCATTGGCGGTCACGGTGGAGAACTTGTCGCTCATGCAGGTTCGCCCGAAGAACACAAGCGGGATGCCCATCTCGGCTATCTCCTCGAAATGGGAGTAGTCGGTGGTGTTCTGTGCAAGACAGGCAATGATGCCCTCCACGTGCATGTCGATGAAGTTGTCAACAGCCTTTGCCTCCGCCACGCAGTCCTCATGGCTGTTGGCACTGATGACCGAATATCCCGACTTTGCCGCCTCCTCCTCTATTCCGTCGAGCACAGCCGAATAGAAATGGGTGACGAGGTTTGGCACCACCACGCCTATAATTTTCGGAGCCTCACGCCTTAGGCTGCGGGCGAAGGGATTTGGCCTGTAGTTTAGTTCCTTTGCCAATGCCTTCACACGCTGCTGCATCTCCTGCCCTATCTCCGGACTGTTGCGCAGCGCACGGCTCACCGTGGCTATGCTGACTCCAAGTTTCGCTGCAAGGTCTTTCAGCGAAGTCCTGTGTTTCACGTTATTCATTATATCAATATAGGTCTTTACTGTTATTTAAGATAATTGCGCTTGCAAATATACTCCATATTTTTGAAATTCGCAAACGTTTACGTTATTTTTTTACCGAAAAAGTTACTATTTATTAAAAATAAGCCGTAACTTTGCACCAGATTTTGTAATGAGTAATGAATAGTTGATAATAAGTTAGTTAGAAAACGTAATGGAGAAGGGCTGTCGTGAGACAACCCTTTTTTCATTTTTTTCTTGCAAATTCCACAAAAACGCATTACCTTTGCACCCGATAACAATATTTGACCCCAAAAAGTAAGAATATGAAATATGCAATAATAGGAACGGGAGCCATAGGAGGCTACTACGGGGCACGTCTCGTGAGGGCTGGCTTCGAGGTGCATTTCCTACTACACTCCGACTATCGGTATGTTGTGGAGAACGGACTACGGGTTGACTCCTGCGACGGTTCTTTCCACCTGAAGGAGCCAAACGTGTATGACAACACGGCAAACATGCCGGAGTGCGACGTGGTGATAGTGGCGTTGAAGACCACCAACAACCATCTGCTTCCATCGCTGCTCAAACCACTGCTGAAACCAGAGACAATAGTGCTGCTCATTCAGAACGGAATTGGCGTGGAGCCCGACGTGGAGAAGATGTTTCCAGGTCAGCCACTCGCCGCTGGCTTGGCTTTCATCTGCTCGGCAAAGGCTGGGCCAGGACACATCAACCACCAGTTCTACGGCAACATCAACATTGGCAACTACAGTTGCAACGACACAGTACGCTTCCAACAGCTCATCGACGATTTCCGCTCTGCGGGCATCGGTGCTGCCGAGGTGGACTATCTTGAGGCACGTTGGAAAAAGGCTGTATGGAACATGCCGTTCAACGGAATGACCGTGGCTCTTAACACCACTACAAACCTTCTGCTCTCATGTCCATCGACCCACAAGCTCATCTACGACCAGATGCTTGAGGTGATTGGCGCGGCAAACGCCCTTGGCATAAAGAACATCGACAAGTCGTTTGCTGACAAGATGATTGCCAACACCATAAAGATGCCACCCTACTCGCCAAGTATGAAACTTGATTTCGACTTCCACCGACCAATGGAGATTGACTATCTTTACTCACGTCCCATTGCCGACGCGAAGTCAGTAGGATTCAACATGCCTAAGCTTGAGATGCTTGAGGCGGAACTGAGATTTATTGAAGTGAAGAGTGATGAGTGATGAGTGAAGAGTTGTGATTACCGTCAAGTCTTCCATTCCGCACAGTTCAGTAATCATAACTCATCACTCTTCACTCCTAAAAAAGCAACAACTATGATAGAATATATAAAAGGTGAACTTACAGAACTTGCCCCCGCTATGGCTGTCGTAGAGGCCGCTGGCGTGGGCTACGGAATGAACATATCGCTCAACACTTTCTCTGCCATACAAGGCAAGAAGGAAGTGAAGCTCTACGTGCATGAGGCAATACGGGAGGACGCACACGTCCTGTTCGGCTTCGCCTCAAAGAAGGAACGTGAGATGTTCCTGTTGCTCATCACTGTGTCGGGCGTAGGACCAAACACTGCCCGAATGGTGCTCTCGTCGATGAGCCCTGCCGAGCTTTGCGACTGCATATCCACAGGCAACGAGCGGATGATAAAGACCATAAAGGGCATTGGACTGAAGACGGCACAACGCATCATTGTCGATTTGCGCGACAAGATAGTGTCGCTCGGCATAGCGGCAGAGATTCCAGCAGGCGGAGCCATACAGCAGCCAGTCAACTCAGAAGTGAAGGAAGAGGCAATAAGCGCACTCACAATGCTTGGCTTCTCGCCTGCCCCATCGCATAAAGTGGTAATGCAGATTCTCAAGGACAATCCCGACATGCCTGTGGAGCAGGTGATAAAGACAGCTCTGAAGTTGATAAAGTGAGGAAACGAGAGTTCGTTAGCAAAAACTTGCATTTTGCTTACGGATTCTCTCTCTGAGGCGCAGGAAATGTATCAAATCGACAAAAACCTCTACCGATTTACATTTTTTTCTTCCCTTTTGATACTCATTTCGCAGAAAAAGAGTAATTTTGCAACCGCAAACAAAAAAAGATAAACATCAAACAACTAAATGGATATGAAGAAGATTAGAGCAGCCGTGGTAGGATACGGCAACATTGGACGATATACAGTCCAAGCCCTCGAAGCAGCAAACGACTTCGAGATAGCAGGCATAGTGCGCCGCAACGGTGCAGAGAACAAGCCAGCCGAACTGGCACAGTATGAAGTGGTGAAGAACATACGCGAGCTGAAAGACGTTGACGTAGCAATACTGGCAGCTCCAACACGCTCTTGTCCAGAATTTGCGAAGGACATTCTGCCACTCGGAATCAACACCGTTGACAGCTTCGACATCCACACAAGCATTCTCGACTATCGTCGCGAGCTGATGCCTATCAACAAGGAGACAGGTACCGTCTCGGTCATCGCTGCCGGTTGGGACCCAGGCTCTGACTCCGTAGTACGCACACTCATGCAGAGCCTCGCACCAAAGGGACTGAGCTACACCAACTTCGGTCCGGGCATGTCGATGGGACACTCTGTTTGCGTGCGCTCGAAGGAAGGCGTGAAGAACGCTCTCTCAATGACCATTCCTCACGGCGAGGGCATACACCGCCGCATGGTGTATGTAGAACTGGAGGAAGGCTATAAGCTTGAAGATGTTACGAAGGCAATAAAGGCTGACCCATACTTCGCCAACGACGAGACACACGTGTTCCAGGTGGCTTCGGTTGACGACGTGCGCGACATGGGTCATGGCGTGAACCTCGTTCGCAAGGGTGTGAGCGGACAGACACAAAACCAGCGACTGGAGTTCAACATGAGCATCAACAACCCCGCACTCACCGGTCAGGTGCTCGTAAACGTGGCACGCGCCTCAATGCGCCAGCAGCCTGGTTGCTACACAATGATAGAGATTCCTGTAGTGGATATGCTTGAGGGCGACCGTGAGGACCTCATCGCACATCTCGTGTAAATAACAACGACACAAAACAACACATACACTCTTGGGGGATTTGAGAGGCAACATCGCCTCTTGAATCCCTTTCCTTTTTTTCCACACATAAGCAAGAAAAACACAAAAACTTTTGGTCGTATGAAGCAAAAGTCGTAAATTTGCAGCACAATAACCATTTTTTTCCATTTTATTATGCATATAAAGAAGACATTACTGACCTTTGCCGCAGCAACTGCACTGACTGCCTCGGCACAACAGGCTCCACAACTGAGAGCCGACAACATCGACGAAGTATTGAAAGCCATGACGCTTGAGGAGAAGGCACTCTTGCTCGTGGGAGCAACAAACCAGGCTGAGACTGGTGGAGCCATGGGCGGCTATACGAAGAACCTCGTCCCCGGTGCTGCGGGAGTGACCGCAGCCATTCCACGCCTCGGCATACCGATGCTCGTGCTTGCCGACGGTCCTGCCGGAGTACGCATAGAGCCGAAACGCGAGGGCGAGACAAAGACCTACTATGCCACAGGATTCCCCGTTGGCTCCACACTCGCCTCAACATGGAACACCGAACTGGTGGAGCAGGTGGGAAAGGCTATAGGCAATGAGACACGAGAATACAACTGCGACGTGATTCTCGGCCCTGGAGTCAATATCCACCGCAACCCTCTCTGCGGACGCAACTTCGAATACTACTCCGAAGACCCACTGCTCACGGGCCGCATTGCCGCTGCCTATATCCGTGGCGTGCAAAGCCAGAACGTGGGAACAAGCATAAAGCACTACGCCGTGAACTCACAGGAGACCGACCGCACACGGGTTGACGAGCGTCTGTCGAAGCGTGCCATGCGCGAGATCTACCTGCGTGGCTTCGAGATTGCCGTTCGCGAGAGCAACCCTTGGACAGTCATGTCGTCGTACAACAAGATAAACGGCATATTCGCACAGGAGAGCCACGAACTGCTCACCGACATCCTGCGCACCGACTGGGGTTTCCGCGGCATGGTTATGACCGACTGGACAGGACTGCGCAACACTGCCGCACAAGTGCATGCGGGCAACGACCTCATGATGCCAGGCTATGGTTCACAGACCGAGGACATTATAAACAAGGTGAAGAGCGGCAAACTCAGCATGGCTGACGTTGATGTCTGCGTGCGCCGAGTGCTGGAGCTCTGCACCCTTTCACCAAAGATGCAACAGTTCAAGGCATCAAACACACCCGACCTGAAGGCTCACGCCACCATCACACGACAGTCGGCTGCCGAGGGCATCGTGCTGCTGCAGAACAACGGAGTGCTGCCTCTTAAGGACATCAAGACAGTGGCACTCTTCGGAGTGAACTCCTACGACTTCCTCCACTGCGGTTGCGGTTCGGGCAACGTCAACGTGCCTTACGTCATCGACATGGTACAAGGTCTGAAGAACGCTGGCATCTCCACTACAAAGACCCTTACCGACATCTATCAAAAATACGTAGAGTATGCCAAGGTGAAGTTTGAGGCTGACCGCGAGCCAACGAAGTGGTTCCAGATGCCAATGTTCGGCAAGGTGAAGCTGCCTGAGATAGAGTTGTCGCAGCGATGCATCGACGAGAGCTGCCCCGAAGCCGACGCCGCCATCATCACCATTGGCCGACAGGCAGGCGAGGGCATCGACCGCTCGATTGACGACGAGTTCAACATCACGCCTCTTGAGCGCCAGCTCATCGACCGCGTCAGCGATGCTTTCCGCAAGGCAGGCAAGCCAGTGGTTGTGGTCATCAATTCCGGCTCGGTGATTGAGACCGTTTCGTGGCGCGACCGTGCCGATGCCATCATCATGGCTTGGCAGCCAGGCGAGGAAGGCGGCAACTCCATTGCCGACATCATGGCAGGCAAGGTTTGTCCATCGGGCAAGCTCACGATGACTTGGCCCATAACAGCCGCCGACCATCCCTCAACAGCCAACTTCCCACAAGACATGACCCTCTACTCGTATAAGGAGATGAAAGGTTGGGGCGCACCTATCAAGGGCGTTGACTTCACCAACCACGAGGAGGACATCTACGTAGGCTACCGATATTTCGACACCTTCAAGAAGCCCGTTGCCTATCCTTTCGGCTACGGTCTGAGCTACACCACCTTTGCCTACAGCAAGCCTACGGTGAAGGTCAACGGCGACAACGTGGTGCTGACCGTCGTGGTGAAGAACACTGGAAAGGTAGAAGGCAAGGAAGCAGTGCAGGTTTATGCCACAGCTCCCGAGGCAGGACTTGAGAAGCCCTCGAAGGAACTCAAATCGTTTGCCAAGACACGCTCGCTCGCCCCAGGCGAGAGCCAGACTCTGACGATGCAGATTCCCGTCCGCGACCTCGCTTCCTACGACGAGCAGAACGCACAGTGGCTCACGGCAGCCGGCAAATACACCTTCAGCATAGCCGCCAACATCGACGACGTGCGCTGCACCGCAACAGCCCAGCTGAAGCAATACACCGAGAAGACCACCGATGTCCTCGCCCCCACCGAACCTCTGAATCTGTTGAAGAAAAACTAACGTTGCGGCAATTTATCCCTAACGTTGCGTCAAAACAAATCCAACGTTGCGTCTCCACAAACGCAACGTTGGACTTTTCATTACAGGATAAACAGAGACTATCACCTGTTCATATTAAATAATCGTGCTACTCTCACGAACAAGCCGAAAATAATATTTAATTCAACTTTCCCACCCTTTAATGTGGTTGAATATCCAGCGCTGCGCATTACAAAGGGCTGAATATCACAAAGTAATGTATTGCCATACTACTATTCCAAAGGATGGATTACCCTTTCAAATTCTAAAACGAATTGATTACGTCTATTACCGTAGGAGTGAGAATGGCGGTAAGGATGCCGTTGAGGGTAAGGCCAAGGCTGGCGTATGCACCAACAAACTGGTCGCGGTCCATGGCGGCAGATGTCCCGAGAGCATGTGAGGCGGCTCCCATGGACAGACCGAGAGCCATGGGATTATGGACATGACCTACAGAAAGCATCTTGAAACCAATGA
>CAMAGM010000008.1 GCA_945833995.1 uncultured Prevotella sp. | reverse complement strand
GAATGAAACGGAATTGCATTGCGTAATTGCCATACAATTCCTATGTCTTAATTGTCTTCAGACCCACTGACCATAGGAATTCATAAGGTGAGCAGTCCTACTGTTTATTTTGCATAGTTACGGAGAATCATAAGATGACCACAGAGATGAGAGAATATAAGGTGTTAAAGTCACTTCTATTAATAGGTGGGTGAACATAACCTGTCACCTGTTCATATTATTTGTCGCTGCCCTTAAACCAATTCCAAACTCTTACGATGAAAACACTAAGTAAAACAGGACACTCACCTGTCCCACTGTCCCCGACCCTTGTACCACTGCTGCTTCCACTTCGCCGGCACGGAAGAATTACAAACAATTATGGTTTACCTTCTGACAACATGGAAGATGTCATATCAAAGTCAGCTAAGATAGACTGTAATAGAGGATTACGATTTTCTACAATAATGGCGACATATAACCCTTGACCTTCAACCATGGCATTTGCAGTCCTTATAGTAAATCTGTTAGGACTTGCAGCCTGTTCAAACCATCTTATGAACAATCGATTTCTACCAGCTTCCCTATGATCTGTTGAGTCACAATAATACAGAAGTACATCATCATTTTCAGAAAAGAACTCATCTATTACAATAAAAGTAACAGCACTCACATTAGGATCATGCTTACTACGGACATCATCCAATTTTGATATTGCGAATTGATAAGTCTCACATCCCCCTATTTCATTTTCTAACATAAAACGAATTCTATACCTTATTCCCAATGAGGTACAAAATTCCAAACCTCCATGGGATTCTGAAACTAAGTATGGGGACTTTGCGTTAATCCTGTCTAAAGACAATGTTATCATAGAAACACAACATTAACAGATTCACCTTTTGAGGCGAATTCATCCTCAATTTCCTTTTTCCATTCCTGCTTATGCCTAATTGCTTCTTTTAGGAAAAGCAGGGCTTCTTCTTTTGTTCTTTTATATCCACTCATAATTCAAATTCTTATGTTTTCACGCCGCAAATATACAAACTATTTTCCGTTCCGCCAAACTTTTCCCCAACTTTCTGCCAAAACAAAAGGCAGCAAACGCTATTTGTCGCTGCCCATAAACCAATTCCAAACTATTATGATGAAAACACTCAGCAAGTAGGACACTCACCTGTCCCACTGTCCCCCCAGATTATGTCTATGTACAAAGAGTTGAGTGTGAAGAGCCGTGTTAGGGGAGACTTTCACGCACGGTTCTGTGAGAGGGTGATGGTGAAACTCCCTCGCTCTACTCGACCTATGTCCCTTGTTCAATATATGAACACTGCGTTGTGTTTCTTCTTTATATTATTCGTCTTTCACAGGACGAATATTAAAACCATAAGAAGTACAAAGGTATCTATCTGATGTGAAGTCAGAGTTAAAAAAGTACATATTTCCACCATAACGCCCATTGTAGAAGCATCCTGAGTTCCAATAAACTCCATGTAATCCTACAGCTTCGAGATTTCCATGAGCATCTCTTACGGTCCAAACATCTCTTATACCAAGTGCATGCCAGAAGTCAGTTTTTCCTGTTTTATCATTTTGAACATAAAGATAGTACCCTTTATCTGTACTATATGTATCGGTATTTTCTGCATTTATCTCGCTTTCCTGATATGTATAGACTTTATCACCTAATATAAATCTCGAAAAAGCCAAAGGAGCAGGCATCTTATAACCAACAGGATTTGGATCATAGATACTTTTTATAACTTTATGACTTTGTTCATCATAAGAGTATGAATTCTCCGTTGTATTTGATACATCCCACCAATTTGTTTGAGTAATATCAGACCAGTTTGAGTCCTGCATATAAAAGAACCTGTATGGATATTTAATGGTATTATTCATTGATGTCAAACTATTCTGTATTTCAAACGAATATGTGTTATCGTAAAGAGTTTTATCCGCATCAGCGATGCCGTTTGATGGACACATGGGATCCTTCCTGCCCCATTGGAAATAAACTGCATTCACTCCAAGAGAAAAAGAAGAAGATGAAGATGATTGTGTCAATTCTTTTGATATTTCCATATTGCTATGGGATTGCTCTACCTTGAGGATAATTTTTCGTGTTGCTTTTCTTTCATCCTCATCACAGAATCCCAATGGAATAGGCATAAAATGATAATGAGTGTTACTCCTATTGATGATTTCCACTGTTTCATTAATATTGTAGTCTGTAACCCAAATATGCCAACTCCATAATATTGTATTCGATGCATCGCGAACAGCAAGAACACAGTTGCCTTGGCAAATATATTGTTGTGGGACTTGGAAAGATAAAAAATTATTGTCACTACTAATTTGCAAAGACGAAGGATGCACCAAGTGATAGGCATCTTGCCATACTATTACAGCATTATCAGGTGTGGCATAGTCTTTTATATAAGGAGTAGTAATTGCTGTTCCAGCATGGTTAACAAACGTTCCACCTACCAAAGAGGCAGAATTATTTGTTCCATTTTTTAGACCATTTCCATAAACGAGAGGTAACTTATAATAACCAGGCGCACTTACAATATAGCAGTTTGCGGTTGTTTCCCTACTACCAGCAAGATTTATTGGATTAGAGTCTGTCCCCTGGATCGCTGCATTTCTAAGTGTTTGAGTATGAGAATTCAAGCTTGGGTCACTGATTGGATATGATTTCTCGACTGTCATAGAGCAGTCTGAACAACCTGTACCATTTGCCGTGAAACTTGATACAACATCACCTACCGCAGATGTTTCAGCTCCTCCATCAACGGAGTATGTTGCTGTCCATCCCACTGCTGTTTGAGTTCCGTAATAGTCTTGATAATAACTTTTGACTGTACTTGATACAGTTCCGCCGTTTTCATCAATGCTCGATTTGTCCAAATCTCCAACAATAAAAACATATTGTCCTGTTTCACTATTTGTTGTCAAGGAATAAGTCACAGTATGCCCTGCTTTCCATTCTCCTGTCAATGACACGGATAGTGTCTGAGACGTTCCATTTTCAGTAATATATACAACAAGTTTCGCTTCTGAGCCAAGTGTTTGCGGCATAAGCAATAAGAGGTCGTTGTTGTTGCCTGTAAATAGCTTTGTACCACCACTGCCCTTATTTGAAGCTATATCGACGTTGAGATTGCTTATAGTATAGGTTGTTGTTGTGGATGAAGCCGTCCAAGTATTGTTTGTATAGCGATAAATTCCACTATTTTTAATTCCTTGAAGTTCAACCTTTGTTATAGTTCCAGGTGCCATAACGCTACCAATTCCAAATTGAACGGCAGTTAGCGCATGGCTGAATGTCATCGGTACTTTGGAGTCGTTTGTTGCCTCTGTAATATCAACATTCTTTGCAACGAGAAGGTCTTTTTGGTCAGCTACTGCTGAAGGTACTGTGTATGTCAGTTCACCTCCGCTATTAGTTGAAAATGATGCGCTATTTGTTTCATCGTATATTCCGAAGAATGCCATGCTCGTATCAGCCCATGGAGTAGTCAGCTTCCAATTATTTCCCGATTCCAAAATAACTCCATTTGAAACTTGGGTTGCCGTTGAGAAAGATGATGACCAACTGCCACTATATTTATATGAATAGAGCTTAAAATTGTTAATGGCGTTAACCTTTGTCCCTCTCGTCTTAAAATCCGCCTCCATGTGCTGGTCGATAGTGCCAACGGTTGTCTGACGCAGATACATCTGTGTTCCTTTTCCTTTCATTGGTGTGTTAGTTATGGCAGGTGCCTTGAATGACTCACCTTGCTGCTCTTGGAGCTGAGCCACTGAGACATCGAACGACACTCCGGTGCCGATCTTGGCGCTCGAAATATATTCGTCTGACGTACAGGAAATAGCCGCCAGAAGTAAAATACCGAAAGAGAAAAGTATCTTTGTCTGTTTCATATCTTGCAATTAATTTCCTTCAACAGGTGCGGCTGGGATAGTGACTGTTGTTGCCGCGTCTTCTGTCCAAGACGACACCGTTACAGGAGAGACAATTATGTTGTTGTTTAAAGTCAAAGTGTATTTGTATTTCTTGCCCTTCGAGAAAGTGACTGAAGATGTGCTACATGTCAGTGTTCTTGACTTGCCAGAAGCAGGGAAGTTGTTGAGCGTTATAGTGAATTTCAATGGCGACACTGTCTGTTCTGCTGCAACGATAGCTTCACGAACCTTTGCGTCGCTGCTGAATATCTTGCCAAGGGAGACTTCGCCTGCTGTGCCAGAGACTGTAACGGTTTTTGTGGAGCAATCAAACGTTGCCGTTGGTTTTATACCTGAAAGCTTCACAGTGGCATTACCCAGCACCTCGTCTGATATTGATGCTCCAGAGGCACAGGCGAGTGTCACCTCCACCTTTGCCAACTGATGCTCAAACGTAAGGATATTTGATGGTTGCCATTGCCCTATTGTTGCCGAGCAGTACAAGAGGTCAGAGGAGCGATAGTTGGCTTCGGTAGTTTGTTCTGCCAAGACTGTATGTGTAAAACTGCCAGTCCATTGAGTTGAACCTTCTGTTGGCGAAGTCGTGAAATTGCCGTGTATAGCATTGATTGCCAGCGTTGTTCCGTCCTTAGGCCAATAGTGATTTGTCGATGACGTAAATCCTCCATTGCCATCTGTCCCAAGCTTCCAAGCTGTGATGTTTGTTGAGCCTGATGCCCACAGCCAAATTGTTTCTCCCGACATGAATTGTGTCTCATCAACACCAGACGTTGACCTTGTGCCATAGCTTAGTGTTATGGCACAGTCTTCGTAGCCCGCAACTCCGAAGTCTTCGGAGTCACAGGCTACGAAAAGCACGGCTGCAATCGCCAAGCACAGTTTTCTTATGTCTTTCGCTATAAAAGCCATATTCTCAGTTTATCATGATTCTGATGGGATAGATTCACCTGTATTATTACCCGGTTCCCAGTCTCCAATTTCAGTGGTAAATCCAATATTTACATCCTGAATAACTGAACCGCCACCTGCGTTAATATCATCAGGGTCGCCTTGTCCTGCACCACCTGTTCCGTTGGCAAAGAATCTTATTGTGTAGATATAGCTATTTCCTGCTTTCCATGTAGTTGTAGTATTGAAAGGAACTGCAAGCCAGGCATAATCAACACCAGAACTTGACGTTGGGAATATTTTTGTTCCTGCATCACCTTGTGTTATCTTACAATAAATAGATATAGAAGTGTCATCGCTTGCTATTGTTGACGAAGCCCAAGGACTGACAGTTTGGGGGATTACCAAGAATGCGTTTCTGTTCATTATGTCAGAAGCTGCATCTCCTTTTGTTAGAGATACGGAATAGTCCGTTGCCCCAGGCTCGCCACCTCCGATTACATAATTCTGCTTGTTAGTACCTGGAGTCCATGTTGGTGAACCTTCTGCTGTTGTTTGGAATGTTAGTTTACCGCTATTTTCTATCTTACGCAATTTAACACCCTTAACCTCAATTCTATAGTCGTTGGCATCAGAACTTTCATTCTTTGCCTTAACTATGATTTTTGCAAAGGCATGCTTAAACTTCAATGTAACAGAGGAATTTCCTTGAGTTGCATTATATCCTTGCTTGGCATATGCTGTCAATAAATCCTCCTGATTTTCAGGATTATCGGTTTGAGTAACATCAACGCTTCCTGACGTAGATGTAAATGAAGGCGAGGTCAATTGTGGAGTATATGCAAAGAAAGTAACGTCTGAGCCATCCGATGGCCATTTCTGGTTTCCACCCGCCAGCGACCATCCCGAACCACTATTGGTAGCGTTGTCTGTGAAATAAATACTTCCATCGCTCTTAAAAGCATGAACCCAAAACTGCGTAATATTGTTTGTACTTTGGTCATACAACGTTGTTCCCCTCGTCATATTACCCATAGAGGTGTTGAACTTGATTGATGCATCAGCTTCTTGCGAGGCATCTGCCACGACATTGTCACTGGAGCATGAGGCAAGGAATGCCAAAGCCGTGACGGCCGAGAATAATAAATGATTTTGTTTCATACTCTGATTTTTTTAAAATGATTAATATTTATAATTCTATTTCTTCCTCTACAGTACCCCAACCGTCAAGTTGTGGATTGAAACCGCCATTGGGGATAGTCTCTGGCAGCTTAAGCGTCGCTATCTCAAGCACTATGCCCGATGTGCCATGGGCAGAGTGGAGCTGCTCGGTAACATCATAGTTGTAGTATATCTTCTGCCCGTCACTTAGAAGAACATACAGTGTCAATACATGCTTCCTCGCCCCATCACTGCAATGTCCAAACGAGAGGGCTGTGCCTTTCAGCTCATTGTCCTTGGACAAGGTCAGTTCTATGGGAATGGTGCACGACGTGCCTTGCGGTTGCAATCTCGAAAGGCTCATGCTGCTTGCCATGCCCGACAGTGCTGCGGAGGCGGTCTGAAGACCATCGATGTTCTCTATCTCCCTTATGGTTATCGTAAGTTCCGTCAGCACCGATTTCGGACGCAAAGTCAACACCTTGCCTTGACACATGGAGCATGTGTCGGCATGGAGTGGCGTAGGTTGGTATAGCACCGGCTCATCGGGGTCGCCGCCACGAGGAATCTCTGCAAGCGTGCCGCCGAAACTCGAACGGCTCAGCAAGTCAGTGGCTCCTGTCGTTACTGTGGCATCGTCCCATGATACTATCTCGAAGCGGTTTATGTCGGAGTTGTCGTTGTAGCAGAGGGCACTGAACTGCGGCGACGGGGCATCAACGGCAGTTGTCCTGTTTGTGGGAAGACTGTAGAACAGCTGACCGCCAGAGGGAGAGAAAAGCCACGTTGACATGGTAGCCCACTGTGCTCCCTCAAAGGCAATGTCAACTTTTGTCTCACCGTTTACGTTTCCGTATGTCAGGTCTTTCTGGCAAGAGGAAAGGGAGGCGGCAACGGAGAGACACAGTGCGGTAAGAAACGCACTGGTTGGTGATATAATATTCAAACGAATTGGTATGCTCATTGCGCGCCTCCTTTCCCCTTTCCTAATTCCACGTGCCACACGAGGGTAAGCTCTGCCCTCGTGGGTCCGAAATAGTGCCGCTGCTTGTCGGCTTTCCACACATATAGCCCATTCTCAGGCTCATACTCCTTATATTTTCCTCCCACATATCCTACGGATGCCGATGCGTCGATGCTCAGCTTGCGACCTATGGGGAAGGCATAGCCAAGAGCCAGTCCGCCGCTATAGCTGAAGTCGGACATCTGACCCTTGCCGCCCCACTCAAGGTCGAACCTGCCGCAGGAGGCATAAACGCCATAGTGGAAACCTTGCGTAGCGAAAGCATCGAAAAAGCCGCCATGCCAACGGCGAAGCTCCACCTCGGCGGCGTTTATTCGCCAAAAACGGTTCTTGGGGCGTGAGCTTAGCCATGTTCCCATCACCGATGTCACGAGCGTATAGCGGTCGGCAAGTTTCCATTCCATACCCACGTTGGGCAACAGGCAGGCATCGTAGAGTAGGTTGGTGCGGAGATGTACGGTGTTTGGATGCCCTATGTCGGTGGCATAGAGTCCTTCGTCGCCCTTCGCGCTTGCTGCAGCTGTCGGTAACAGGATGAATGATATAGCTATAAAGAGACTTCTCATATTTCCAATGTGTTAAAGGTCAATCTCCCTTCCAGCCATCTTGAGGTATATCGAGGCTTTTTGTCTGTCGCCACGCAAGAGGTGGAGTATGCCGAGGTTGGCGTAGGAGCGTGTGTCCGACTGGCATGCGTCGAGCAGTTCTGCCGCCTTGCCGAGGTCGCCGTTGATGAGTGCCGCTCCGGCGGCATTGATTCTCGCTACAGGGTCGGAAGGATGTAGGCGGGCTGCCAAATAGAGCAGTTCGGCATACTCACGGCTCGTCTTGCCGTAGGTAGAGGCTTCAGCCGTGAGGTTGGCTACGGAGAGCTTGCCCATACCACTGTCGTCTTTAAGGAATCGCTCATGCCTCAGCTTGTCGGCGGTGATGTCCTCAAGGGTTACGGAGTATTCTATGCGACACACCTTCGGGAATATGTTCTGCATCATATAACGGTATGGCTTTCCCGAACCGAGCATCTGCAGCTGTTGCTCACGTCCGCTGCTTACATCCACCGAGCGTATCACGTCGAGTGTTGCGGCACGCAAGGGCATGTCGGAAGCATCTACGAGGGTCGCTATGCTGTCCCAGTCCTCCGTTATCCATGCCACCTCCACCGTCTGTGCCCCAAGCCGTGCGGAACTGACAAGGTGGTTGCGCAGCTCGAAGGCACGCATCTCGCCTTGTATCGTGTTGCGACGCAGGTTGCCTATCGGGGCTCCATAGCCCTTTACTTTTATTTCCTTCACCATCATATCACGGTCGGAGGATAGCTAGCTGACCAATGCCAATATGTGTTTTGCCACCGCCTCGTTGAAGCGGCGGGTTTTCAACTGCCCGATATTGTCCTTGCCAACAAGGCTGATGGACGAGCTTGCGCTGACAAGTTTGTTTGACGTTGATGATGGTTTTATCAGCTCTATCCACTGTGGGTTGGCACAATGCGGACTGTCAACAGCATGGGTAACAGCCAATTGGCTATCCGTCTGAGCCTTTGCGGCACAGAAATATGTAGTAGAAAGTAATATTACGCTCAGTAACCTAAACATCGTTTGCTTTTAGTTTGCCTATAGGTTCTCGGAGTCGGCAGGTTGTTATTTAATTATTGATAGTGAACCTATAAATAGAAATGCGTGGAACCTAACTTTGCCCGTTCCACTTATCGAGGTTCTGGAATACCCTTTGCTGTTGAACAGGCAACGCAGAACCCACGCAGTTGAGTTTATATAATAATCCATAACACATTAAGGAAGACTATAAATAGTCCACTATCTGTGTATAGAACCATGTATAAACTGCTACATGAGCATCTATCGTTGCTAAGTCCTGACAGCAAATGAAATTTTCCAGATTTCGATAAGCCAGAAACAAAGCGCATGATAAACGCTAAATCCATAAATAGAGACAAATGCGGAGCCAAACGCAATCGGCTCAGAAGCCCAAACGAATTGGGCGACTTGCATAAGTCGGGGGCAAAAGTAAGAAATAAAAATGAAACTGCCAAATTTTTCTTCAACTTTTTTAATACTATGCTTCATTTTTCCTTCTTCACCTCTTTATATTTAGTCAACTATCGACAGTAAATAAGCTGTCTCAAATCCGCCTCAATTAGGGACTTTACTTTATGTAAGTCCGTACGCCCAACGGGCGTTATTGGAAGCCCCCTATGTCTCCCCCCGGGGGCAGTGATGGCTGCGCACAGTGGAAACGCCAACGTGGCTCTCCCCCTTGGGGGAGCTGGAGGGGGCTTCCCATAAAGCCCTTACGGGCTACGGACTTACATAAAGTAAAGTCCCTACACGAGGCGGAAAGACGGCGGAAATGGCGGCGAAATGGAACTTTAATTTACTTCGTCGAACTTCGTTTCTTTAATCCTTAAATTCGCAGCGCGATATTAGCCCTTGCGGGCTACGGACTTACATAAAGTAAAGTCCCTACCTGAGGCGGACAGGCAGAGGTTATCAACCGTACAGGTCGAAAACATTTCCGACTATTGCTGTTTAATTGCTGGAAATTGCTGACCATAATTAATACTTTTTTATTGACAAACTTATAGGGAGCATCCCGAAGGCATCACGAGACCATACCGAAGGATGGCGATTGACAAAATATTCACAAAACGGTCATTGAAATGGTTTGAGGGGTTTGAAGGGTTTGAGGGGTTTGAAGGGTTTGAGGGATTTGAAGGGTTTGAGGGGTTTGAGGGGTTTGAGGGGTTTGAAGAGTTTGAAAGGTTTGTGGGTATTCCGTTCATATTTGCCTTGATATACGTATATATTGGGATAATAATAGACAAGGGAAGCCCCTCCCAGCTTTCCCAGAAGGGGAGTTGGAGGGGGCTTATGGTTTCTACTTTTACAGACCAAATACGTCGGCTACTGCCTTGAAGACTATCTTTCCGTCAACGATGTTCAAGCCACGGGCGAGGGCTGGGTCTTCGTCGCAGGCACGCTGCCACCCCTTGTCGGCAAGGGCGATGGCATAGCGGAGAGTGGCGTTGGTGAGTGCCATGGTCGAGGTGTTTGGCACTGCACCCGGAATATTCGCCACGGCATAGTGTACGATGCCGTCAACCTCATATACAGGGTCGCTATGGGTCGTAGGATGAGAGGTCTCGAAGCAACCACCTTGGTCAATAGCCACATCGACGAGCACCGTGCCAGGCTCCATTAGTCGGAGCATGTCGCGAGTGATGAGGTGTGGTGCCTTATCGCCAGGGATGAGCACCGAGCCTACGACAATGTCAACGTCGGGCAGCTCACGCTCTATGTTGTGGCGCGAGGAGTAGATGGTGTTCACGTTTGGCGGCATCTCTATAGAGAGCTTGCGCAACTGTGGCAATGAGATGTCGGCAATGACCACGTCGGCACCCATACCCGCAGCCACGCGTGCCGCAGCCTGACCCACGATGCCTCCGCCGAGCACGAGCACCTTGGCAGGGCGCACTCCCGGTACGCCGCAGATAAGTTTTCCCTTGCCGCCCTTGGTCTTCTGCAGATAATAGGCACCGTTGATGGTAGCCATGCGTCCTGCCACCTCGCTCATTGGTATGAGCAGTGGCAGCGAGCCGTCGGCAAGCTGCACTGTCTCGTAGGCTATGCAGACTCCGCGGCTCTTCATCATTGCCTCGGTTAGCTCGCGGTCGCATGCGAAATGGAAATAGGTGAAGACCACCTGTCCCTCGCGCACGAGCGGATATTCAGGCTCTATTGGCTCCTTCACCTTCACAATCATGTCGGCGGTGGCATAAACGTCCTCAATGGTAGGCAGGATCTCAGCTCCCGCCTTGACGTATTTCTCGTCGCTGAATCCGCTGTTCTCTCCAGCCGTGTGCTGCACATACACAGTGTGTCCGTGTTTTACCAGTTCGGCAACCCCAGCAGGTGTCATTCCGACCCTGTTCTCGTTGTTCTTGATTTCTTTTGGAATACCGATCTTCATACTCTCTTAGTTTTTAGTTTGACATGTTTTTGTTCGGGTAAAGGATATAAGATGGGTTCTATAAATTCCCACCATAAAAAAATCCGTATGCAAATATACGGCAAGTTTTTTTACTTGTCAAGATTTGCGTACGGATTTTTTCTGTAAATTTATACAATTTAACTATCCTTGCTCAAAATATTCGTTGAGTTCCCTCACAGCCGCTTCGTCAATGGAGGTGATGTCCTGTTTTATCTCACCATGCTCCATAAGCAGTATTCGGGTGCTGATGTCCACCGTGTGAGTCAGGTTGTGTGAGCTGATGATTACCGTGGCACCAGTCTCGCGGTTGTAGTCCTCGATGATGCGTTTCAGTGTGTTCTGACTTGTTGGGTCGAGGAAGTTGAAGGGCTCGTCGAGAATGAGAATCTCTGGCGTGGTGATGAGTGTTGAGATGATGCCCACTTTCTGCTTGTTTCCCGCAGAGAGGTTGCGTATGAGCACCTTGCGCCCGAATACCTCGCCTCCCGTGAAATGCTCGAAACGCTCTGCAATGGCGCTGATGTTGTCGTCTTTCACGCCCGAAATCTTGTTCACGAAGCCGAAGTATTCCTCTGGCGTGAGGAAGTCGATGAGGAAGCCATTGTCGATGAACGCGCTGGTGAAATGCTTCCACTCCTCGCTCTCATCCACACGTATGCCGTTCAGCTCCACGCTGCCCTCGTCTGCCTTCAGCAGGTCGAGCATGAGTCGGAACAGTGTTGTCTTTCCCGCTCCGTTGTTTCCAACGAGACCTATTATCTCTCCCTTACCGATGGTGAGTGATGGTATGTCGCAGGCACAAGTCTCGCCAAACGACTTCTTTAGATTCGTAATCTCTATCATAAAACCAAGTTTTAAAATTAAGAACGAAAATAATTAATAATTAAAAATTAAGAATTAAGAGAGATAGTCTCGGCATTTTTTATCGCTGATACATTTTTTCTTAATTCTTAATTTTTAATTCTTAATTCTCAACGTTTTTAATTCTTAATTTTTAATTCTTAACGTTCATAATTCCTCACACTATTCCCCTTCCGTGGCAGTTCTTGAATTTCTTGCCACTGCCGCATGGGCATGGGTCGTTGCGTCCAGGCATCTTGTCCCTTACAATCGGCTCACGGCGCTGTGCCTCACGTCCGCGGGTGTCCTGTGCGGCTGCTGCAGCCTGGTTGGGGTCGGTGAGTCGCTCTTCCTGAATGTCCTGCTTCGACTCCACATACTGCTGCTTCTGTCGTGGTTCCTCAGCGGGTGCCTGCTGTGGTGCCTGCTGCATCTCAGGTATTCCGCTGCGCATGAGTATGCTGACGATGCGGTTGTTCATGTTGTTCACCATTGAGTCGAACAGCTTGACGCTCTCCAGTTTGAAGATGAGCAGAGGGTCTTTCTGCTCGTATGAGGCGTTCTGCACGCTGTGCTTCAGCTCGTCGAGCTCGCGCAGGTTCTCCTTCCAGCACTCGTCGATGATGTGGAGCAGGATCATCTTCTCAAACTCCTTCACTATGGTCTTGCACTCGGTGTCGTATGCTTCCTTGAGGTTGCAAGGTATGTTATACATTCGGCGACCGTCGGTCAGCGGCACCATGATGCGCTCGTAGATGGCTCCCTGGTTCTCATACACCTGTTTGATGATAGGCCATGCCACGGTCTGTATGCGCTCGGTCTTGCGAGTGAATGCCTCCATCACATTCTGGAACGTGCGCTCCTCAAGCTCGTCGCGGCGAACGTTGATGAACTCCTCGCTCGTGAACGGCACCTCCATGGCGAAGATGCGGATGAACTCTTCCTTGCAGCCCTCGTAGTCGTTGTTCTCGATTATGCTGACCACGCGGTCCCACAGTGTGTTTGAGATGTCCATGCCTATGCGCTCGCCCATGAGAGCGTGGCGGCGCTTGCCATAGACCACCGTACGCTGCTTGTTCATCACGTCGTCGTATTCGAGCAGGCGCTTACGCACACCGAAATGGTTCTCCTCAACCTTACGTTGCGCACGCTCGATGCTCTTCGAGATCATCGGGCTTTCTATCATCTCACCCTCCTTGAAGCCGAAGCGGTCCATGACGCTGGCAATGCGCTCTGAGGCGAACAGGCGCATGAGCTTGTCCTCAAGCGAAACGTAGAATACAGAAGAGCCTGGGTCGCCCTGACGTCCGGCACGACCACGCAACTGGCGGTCAACGCGGCGGCTCTCGTGACGCTCCGTACCGATGATGGCAAGACCACCGGCAGCCTTAACCTCTGGCGAGAGCTTTATGTCGGTACCACGACCTGCCATGTTCGTAGCTATCGTCACGGCTCCGAGTCCGTTGGTGCTCTGACCTGCGAGTGCCACGATGTCTGCCTCCTTCTGGTGGAGCTTTGCGTTGAGCACCTGATGAGGTATCTTTCTCATGCTGAGCATCTTCGAGAGAAGCTCAGATATTTCAACCGATGTGGTGCCGACGAGTGTCGGACGGCCGCTCTCGCGCATCTTCACGATTTCCTCAATCACGGCGTTGTACTTCTCGCGTGCGGTCTTATAGACACGGTCGTCGAGGTCCTTGCGCAGCACTGGGCGGTTGGTTGGAATCTCCACCACGTCGAGCTTATAGATGTCCCAGAACTCACCCGACTCCGTTGATGCAGTACCTGTCATACCAGCCAGCTTGTGGTACATGCGGAAGTAGTTCTGGAGGGTGATTGTTGCAAAAGTCTGTGTGGCAGCCTCCACGCGGACGTGCTCCTTAGCCTCCACTGCCTGATGGAGTCCGTCGCTCCAGCGGCGACCTTCCATGATACGTCCTGTCTGCTCATCGACAATCTTCACCTCGCCGTTGATCACTACATACTCATCGTCCTTGTTGAACATGGTGTAAGCCTTGAGCAACTGCTGCAGGGTGTGTACGCGCTCGCTCTGCACTGCGTAGTGGTTGAGCAGCTCGTCCTTCTTGGCAAGTCGGTCCTCGTCGCTGAGCTGTTCGTTCTCAAGGGCAGAAAGCTGCGACGCGATGTCGGGCAGCACGAAGAGGTCCTTGTCGTTCACCTGGCGTGCAAGCCAGTCTGTACCCTTGTCGGTTAGGTCACAGGAGTTGAGTTTCTCGTCAACCACGAAATAGAGCGGCTCCACAGCCTCTGGCATCTTGCGGTTGTTGTTCTCCATGTAGATTTCCTCTGTCTTGAGCATGCCTGCCTTTATTCCCTCCTCGGAGAGATACTTGATGAGAGGCTTGTTCTTTGGCAGCGACTTGTGAGAGCGGTAGAGCGAGAGGAAGCCCTCGTCGAGCAGTTTCTGGTCGTTCTTGGCGCGTCCCTCGCTGATTTTCTGCTTTGCCTCGGAGAGGAACTGCGTGGCGAGCTTGCGCTGCACATCGACGAGTTTCTCCACCAATGGCTGATACTCCTCAAACATCTGGTCGTCGCCCTTTGGCACAGGACCGGAGATGATGAGTGGCGTACGGGCATCGTCGATGAGCACTGAGTCAACCTCATCGACGATGGCATAGTTGTGGGCACGTTGCACGAGGTCGGCAGGCGACGTTGCCATGTTGTCGCGCAGATAGTCGAAACCGAACTCGTTGTTCGTACCGAAGGTGATGTCAGCCTGATATGCCTGGCGGCGGCGCTCTGAGTTTGGCTGATGCTTGTCGATGCAGTCAACGGAGAGTCCGTGGAACATATAGAGAGGTCCCATCCATTCTGAGTCACGCTTGGCGAGATAGTCGTTGACGGTTACGACGTGAACGCCGTTTCCTGTCAGTGCGTTGAGGAACACTGGGAGCGTGGCCACGAGTGTCTTACCCTCACCTGTTGCCATCTCGGCAATCTTTCCCTGATGCAGCACGCATCCGCCGAAGAGCTGAACGTCGTAGTGTACCATCTCCCACTTCAGGTCGTTGCCACCGGCAGTCCAGTGGTTGTGGTAGATTGCCTTGTCGCCGTCGATGGTGATAAAGTCGTTCTTGGGGTTTGCCGCGAGGTTGCGGTCGAAGTCGTTTGCCGTCACCACAGTCTCCTCGTTCTCGGCGAAACGGCGTGCCGTCTCCTTCACTATTGCAAAGACCTGTGGCATTGCCTCGTTGAGTTTCTCCTCGTAGATGTCGAGGATTTCCTTCTCCAGCTTGTCAATCTGCTCGAACAGCTCGGCACGCTCGTCGATAGGGGTGTTCTCAATCTGCTCCTTAATAGAGGCAATCTGAGCTTTCTGCTCCTGTGCCGACGACTGAATGCCCTGCTGTATCTCCTTTGTCTTTGCACGGAGGGCATCGTTGTCGAGTTTCTCAATCTCAGGCGAAGCCGCCTTAACCTTCTCGACGAGAGGCTGAATGAGCTTCATGTCCCTTGTCGATTTGTCACCAAACAGTGACTTTAGAAATTTGTTGAAATTCATATTTTTATTGTCTTTTTTATCGTATTATGGAAAATCTTTGCAAAATTACGACTTTTTTTCCGTAATCGTGCATAAATAGCTGATTTTTTGCGATTTTGTTGAAATCTTACCCCTACAACACCGCAAAAAGGTTAACTTGTTACCTTGTTAACACAAAAAATGGAATCCACTACCTCGTCAACCAACAATCAACTTGTCAACTTGTTTAATTGTCAACTCAAAATAGCGGCTCTGCCGAACAGGCGTTGGGGGCTCGGATACGAATTGACTTTGCTACGGTGGGCGCAATGCGGTCAACCGTAACAGGCGCGGTGATGCGCTCTGCCTTTATGTTGGCACCGAAAAAGATGATTGGAAATGGTATGTAGGAGGCGCGCGACAACTCGCTCTGCTGGTTGTCCTCGTTGTAGAGCCGCCAACCTGGCGACACCTCTATAAGAATGTCTCCACAACGCTCTGGACAAAAGCCGTTGCGCACCTTTATGAAATCGGGATTGGAGTTGGCGAGAAGCTGAAGCGAGGTATAGACATTGCGCACTCCCGACACCATGGCAAGGAACTCCTGCGCACGCTGGCACGCCTCCATAAGGCTGATGCGCTTGTTCTCCAACTGCTTGTGGTTGAAATAGATTTGCGAGCCGAAACAGCTCTCCACATACTTTCCCTGTCCCCACAACGCGCCAAAATACATGTTGAGGAGGCTCGCCGTGCGGTTGATGTAGAAAGTGCCAGAGGGTATGCGATACTTGCCGTAATCCACGTCCTCGTCGTCGGCATAGCCAGTGCTGGTCACTACGAACAACACGTTCTTGTCACCAAGGCGCAGCTCAAGGCTGGCAATGAGCGACGCCAACTGGCGGTCGAGTCGCACATAGGTGTCCTGAAGCTCTATCTCGCAGTCGCCAGTAGTGTTGTGGTTGAAGTTGCCCGCATAATAGGTAATGTTGAGAAGGTCGGTGATGCCATCGACTCCCATATTGTTGCTGCTCACGCAATGTAGCGCGGCCTTGGTCACATTCTCGTTCACCAAGCCACTGGTCTTATACTCAATGTATTGCCTCTCGCCGTTGAACTTGTGCTTGAATGGTTTTGGAGCCGCCTCGCGCAGGAAATAGTTGAACTTGCCAACATATTTGTTCTCTGGCTCCCAAGCCTTGTCAGACGTGATGCGGTAGGTGGGGTTGATGGCGTTGTAGTTCCTCACCCATGCGTCGAGTTCCTTTCCGTAGTAGTCGGAGGAGCACCAGTTGCCGCTCTTGTCGTCAATCCACACGGCACCGTCGGCGGCATGTCCCGCAGCCAAGATGGCGGCGTTGCGGAACGGGGCAATGGAATAGACCTTAGCCTTGCCCTTTGTGGTTGCCTTCAGTTCGTCGCCGATGGTCGAGGTGCTGACATGGTTTGGCGAGCCGCCCTCGGCAGTGAGCAGTCCCGCCGTCTTCTTGTCGTCAACACAATAGATAGGGCGCAGTGTCTCACGGTCGAGCCACTGGTTGCCCACCATACTATTATAATAAGGTGTGGTGCCCGTGGCTATTGATGCTATTGCCGACGCACGGTCGATGGGCGAGAAGGGATAGGAAGCATTGGTGAACACGAGACCCTTGTCGAACAGCTTCTTGAAGCCATCGAGGGTATATAGGGGCGAGAAAGCCTCCATATAGTCGGCGCGAAGCTGGTCGATGGTGATGTTGACCACGAGTCGCGGAGCCTGCTGCATCACCTGCGCCTCGATGTTGAGCATTGAGACGATGGTTGCGATGAGGGTCAAAGTCCGTTGTCTGCGATTCATCTGCCTATTTGTTTTATCTTATTTAATAACCGTTTTCTTACTTTGCGCACCCAAATACAGGTTCACGCACACTCTCAACAGCAAACACAGTGCCAAAATCTCCATTCCCTCGGCATAATCCTGCAAAAACGAGCCTAAGAAGAATATTATAAGGAAAATTAACGAAATTTTCCAATATCTCGTAGGTCTCCTGCGCACCACGTTCGGAATGAAGAACAATGGGACCGGGCTGAGAAGGAATATCTGCAGGTTGGTGCTCGTGGTGGGATGCTGCGAGAAGAAGAGCAGGAAAATGAAGATTCCAGCAAATCCTTCCAAGGTCATAAGCAGCGCGTCCCAACAGACGAAGGTGCGGCGGCGATATAACTCCAAGGCTGCCACCACAACGGAAATGCCCAGCAGGATGTAGAAACACTGGCTTGGCGTGAGTGGGAAGCCAGAACTGACGAACTGCACTCCGGGCTCAAGGGCAAGGCGCGTCTGCTTGACCAAAGGCCTAATGCCGGCATAGCCGTCCATCAGCCTACCCTGCTGCATGTCCGACATTAGTTCCTCGGGAAGGAACTGTTTCTCACGCCACGTTATCTCCAAGTCTGCCTTGAAGCCAAGACAGAGGTCGTCGCCGAACTGCGCCCAAGGGTGTCCTTTGGTATAGATGTGTAGCAGCTTGCGGTAGGTGTTGTGTTCCTCGTCAACGGGTAGTGAAAGGCGTTGCGACTCATATTTCACGCTCTCCTTGCCTATTGCGCTCTCGATGATGTTTCGGGCGCGCACCGTACAGTTGTCGTAGAGGAAGTTATAGCGATAGACGCGGTTTTCGGGCTTGTAGTTCTCCTCAAGGGCATGGCGCAACGCAAGCTTCTCGTCAGGGGTAAGATTCAGCACCTGTTCGGTGACGGCAGAGCCAAAGCGCCTATATTCCTCCTTGAACACGCTGAAAGGCACGACGCCAAGCTCGTAGTCGGTGAGTCCGAACAGGAAACGGGCTACGAAGAACGGAGCCTTGAAGTTGAACACGCCATAGTTGAATGTCCAGTCGGCTCCCGTCCGCAAGTCGTGATAGCGTATGGCGGTGTGCCCGTAGAGGCTATAAATCTCGTCGTGGGGCGAACAGGTGAGCAAACTCACCTCGACGGAATCGTCGGCAAACTGCACCTCATCGCTCACAGCGTGGGCTAAACAACTGATCATCAGCGCAAAACCGACGACGAACAGCCTCTTGTATGTATATTTTATATTTTTCACGGTGCAAATTTAATTTCTTTTTTTGACTTTTAATGCTATTTTCTCATTTTTTTTCGATAATTTTGCACCCTGTAATTGAATTTTAGCAAAATGACGCTGACAATTGACATAGGAAACACCTGCGCGAAGCTGGTTGCTTTCGACGGGAACAGGATTATCGACGCACGGCACATCGAGCATGATGAGCCATCGCGCCTTGCCGATTTCTGCCACCAGCACAAGTTCGACAAGGGCGTGTGGTCGTCGGTGATAAGGCTGAGCGACGAGTTCAGCGAGGCAATAGACACCCTACCCTTCCCCATGCTCCGCCTGCAGTCAGGCATCACTCCCGTGCCAGTGGCAATGGGCTATGACACCCCACTGACACTTGGCAGCGACCGACTGGCAGCCGTGGTGGGCGCACTGACCATGAGCCGGGGCAGCGACATACTGGTCATTGACGTGGGAACGTGCATAACGCTCGATTTTGTAAATGCCGCGGGGAAATACCTCGGCGGCAACATCTCGCCCGGACCGAAAATGCGCTTCAAGGCACTCAACACCTTCACCTCAGCATTGCCCATGGTGAGGCGAGAAGGCATCACGCCACAACTCGGCACAACCACCGAAACAGCCATCAGAAGTGGCGTGATGAACGGCATCAGACACGAGTTGGAAGGATATATTGGCGAATTTAAGTCAAAATATCCTAACCTTTTGGTTTATTTAACTGGTGGTTTCCATATCGATTTGCACAATTCAGAAAAAATGCGCACCTTTGCAGACGAATTTTTAGTTCCACGAGGACTTAACGCTATACTTCAATATAACGAAGCACATAACGAGAAATGAGAAAAAACATAATAACACTTCTAATGGCATTGGCTACTGCCGCTGCCGCAAACGCCCAAAGCGGCACCAACTCGCCATACAGCCAATATGGACTGGGCGTGTTGTCAGACCAGTCGCAGGGCTTCAACAGGGGTATGAACGGACTTTCCCTCGGCTTGCGCCAATCCAATCAGGTGAACATGCTCAACCCTGCCTCCTACTCCTGCGTTGACTCACTCACGATGATTTTCGACGTTGGCCTGAGCGGACAGGTGACAAACTTCAAGGAAGGCAACAGGAAGATCAACGCCAACAATGCCGACTTTGAATACGCAGTGGCTGCTTTCCGACTGATGCCCAAGATGGGACTCAGCTTCGGCGTGGTGCCGTTCACCAACATCGGCTACAACTACTCAGCGACCACCAACGTGGGAACATCGACAACGACTTCCACTGAGACACACTCTGGCTCTGGTGGCATACACCAAGTGTATGTCGGCATAGGCTGGAACTTCTTCAAGGGACTGTCGTTGGGTGTGAACGGCTCTTACCTATGGGGCTCCTACGACCGCTCGGTCACAATTAGCAGCAACGACGCATACGTGAACACCGTGACCACTGCCTACAGTACATCGGTGCAGAGCTGGAAAGTGGACTTCGGCTTGCAATACACACAAGCCATCAGCAAGACGGACAACGTGACACTCGGTGCCACATACAGCCTCGGACACAGCCTGAGCGCCGACCCTATGGTGACTACCACCAACACAAACTCGCAGACGGGTGTCTCGACAAGTCATGAGCAAACCGTATATGATGGCCTGAGCATCCCTCATGCCTTCGGAGTGGGCTTGTCGTGGGAACACAACAGGAGATTCATCGTGGGTGCCGACTACTCGCTACAGAAGTGGGGCGAGCTGAAATACCCAGAAATGAACACTTCGACAGGCAAATATGTGCTGAAGAACGGACTACTGAGCGACCGCCACAAGCTGACAGTGGGTGGAGAATGGACTCCAAACTGGCAGAGCCGCAAGTTCTACAACCGCGTGCGCTACCGCATAGGAGCATCCTACAACACGCCATACATAAAGGTGAACGGCAAGGACGGTCCAAAGGAAATCAGCGTGAGCGCGGGCTTTGGCATTCCCATCACCAACAACTGGAACAACGGCTCTTACCTGAACATCAGCGGACAATGGGTGAAGGCTTCGGCAAAAGACCTCATCACAGAGAACACTTTCCGCATAAACATTGGACTGACGTTCAACGAACAATGGTTCAACAAGTGGAAAGTAAGGTAAGGCTGAAGGTGTATGATTAAAAACTGATATAAAATTGGATAGTTTTCCACCTTATATATATAATATAAACAAGATGAGGTGTCTGCTCATTGCGGCACTGACATTCATGGTTTTTTCCTGCTCTGAGGAGAAGGAACACACGGCTGCAGCCATTCACGACCGCGACTCGGTGTCGATGATGACAAGCTACGGCGTGAACACACTCATCTCCGACTCTGGAGTGATAAAATACAAGATAGTCACTGAGCGGTGGGACGTGAACACCATAAAGAATCCCTCGCGGTGGACTTTCATCTGCGGAATTTTCATGGAGCAATTTGACGAAAAGTTCAACATACAGGCATACATACAGGCCGACACAGCTTGGTACTACGACCAGATGAAGCTGTGGGAGCTGCGCGGACGCGTGAGGGTGCGCAACGTCAACGGTCTGAACTTCACGAGCGAGGAACTTTTCTGGGACGGAATGAAACACGAGTTCTACTCCAACATGTTCTCACGCGTGGTGACACCTGAGCGCACACTGCAAGGCACCTATTTCCGCAGCGACGAGCGAATGATACACTACACCGTCTCGAACTCCAAAGGCTCGTTCGTGAAACAAGACAACAGCGCGGCTACACCTGCCGACGCACAGGCACCAGCCGACACTACTCAAACACCAGTGTTGCGCCCCGCCGCCACGAAACATGCCGCCACACCAAAATCCACTACGCCATGACAGACACTATTATAGGACTTGTTGTTACGATGGTTTTCTCGGCGTTCTTCTCCGGCATGGAGATAGCTTTCGTGTCGGGAAACAGGATGCTGGCTGAGGTGGAGCGTGGCAAGAACGGAATATCGCAGCGTGCGATAAGCTATTTCTACCGCCACCCCAACAATTTCGTCAGCACAATGCTCGTTGGCAACAACATCGCACTCGTAATCTACGGCATACTGTTCGCCCAAATATTCGACGCGACACTCTTTTCCTCGCTTGGCGACGGCGAGCGTGTGACAGCCGACACCATAGCATCTACGGTTGTGGTGCTTTTCACAGGCGAGTTCATTCCGAAACTCATCTTCAAGAGCAACCCCAACACCATGCTCTCGCTCTTTGCCATGCCTGCAATGGCTTGCTATGTGGTGCTCTACCCCATTTCGCGCTTCGCCACCCTACTCTCAAAGTGCATGCTGCGCTTGGTTGGAGTGAGGATGCAGAACGTGAAGGACGACGCGGAGTTCAGCAAGGTGGATCTCGACTACCTCGTGCAGAGCAGCATCGACAACGCACGCGACGAGGACGACATTGAGGAAGAGGTGAGGATATTCCACAACGCCCTCGACTTCTCCGACACCAAGGTGCGCGACTGCATGGTGCCACGAACGGAGATTGAGGCAATAGACATCGACGAGAGCGACGAGGAGGAACTGAAAAACCGTTTCATCGAGACAGGCTTCTCAAAACTCGTTGTCTATAAGGACGACATCGACCACGTCGTGGGCTACATCCACTCGTCGGAGATGTTCCGCAACCCCAAGCAGTGGCGCGACAGCATACGCACGCTGCAATTCGTGCCTGAGACCATGGCAGCCAAGAAACTCATGCAGACCTTCCTCCAGCAGAAGAGGACACTGGCTATCGTGGTTGACGAGTTTGGAGGCACCAGCGGACTTGTATCGCTTGAGGATATTGTTGAGGAAATTTTCGGCGACATAGAGGACGAGCACGACAGCAACAACTACATAGCGAAGAAAACCGACGATGGCGAATATGTGCTCTCGGCGCGCTTGGAGATAGAGAAAGTGAACGAGATGTTCGACCTCGAACTGCCCGAGAGCGACGACTACATGACCGTCGGCGGCCTCATACTCCACGAGTATCAGAGCTTCCCGAAACTCAACGAAATAGTGAAGATTAACAATTTTGAATTCAAGATAATCAAAAGCACAATGACAAAAATAGAGCTTGTAAGGCTAAAAATAAACGACTAAGACCATTTTTTTCGGTTTTTCTTCCGTTATTTGATATAATTTTTGTAATTTTGTGCGCTAAAAAGCGAATAGAGTAAAGAAACAAAAAAATAAAAACAAAATAAAGTAAAGTAATGGCAGCATTAGGAACAATCAGAAAAAGAGGAGTGACCTTGATTGTTATCATCGGTCTGGGCCTCTTCGCATTCATTGCTGAAGAAGCGTTCCGCTCGTGCGAGGCTACCAGCAACGAGCAGCGACAGCAAGTAGGCAAAGTTTTGGGTGAGAAAATTTCAGTACAGGATTTTCAAGCCCTCGTTGACGAGTACCAGGAAGTCATAAAGATGACTCAAGGTCGTGACAACCTCTCTGAGGAGGAGCTCAACCAGGTCAAGGACCAGGTGTGGAACAACTACGTCAACAGCGTCATCATGAAGAAAGAGGCTGAGAAGGTTGGCCTCACCGTGACTGACACGGAGTTGCAGAACATCCTGAAGGAAGGCACAAGCCCTATCCTCATGCAGACTCCTTTCGTAAACCAGCAGACAGGACGTTTCGACGCTTCGCAGCTCACCAAGTTCTTGGCAGACTACAAGAAGGCATCGCAGACGACACCACAGTTGGCTGAGCAGTACCAGAAGATCTACAACTACTGGAAGTTCATCGAGAAGACACTGCGCCAGCAGACTCTCGCCCAGAAGTATCAGGCTCTTCTCTCTCACTGTCTCATCTCCAACCCTGTTTCGGCAAAGATGGCTTTCAACGACCAGAACGTGGAGAGCGACATCCAGCTCGCATCACTCGCCTACTCTACCGTTAACGACAGCAAGGTGACAGTGAGCGACGCCGACATCAAGGCAAAGTATGAGGAGCAGAAGGAAATGTACCGTCAGTATGTTGAGACACGCGACATCAAGTACGTTGACTTCCAGGTTACTCCTTCGGCTGCCGATCGCAAGGCACTCATGGCTTCGATGAACGAGGCACAGAAGAGCCTGCAGGCTGATGCCGACCCAGCACAGGTGGTGCGCAAGGCACAGTCGCAAATCAGCTTCACTGGCGTTCCTGTATCGTCAAAGGTTATGCCACGCGACATCTCTACGAAGATTGACTCAATGGCTGTTGGTCAGACAACGGCTCCATTCGAGACAGCATACGACAACACACTCAACGTGGTTAAGCTCATCAGCAAGGTGCAGCTCCCAGACTCTGTTGAGTACCGCCAGATTCAGGTTGGCGCAGAGACAGTGGAGAAGACACGCGAGCGTGCTGACAGCATCTATAAGGCATTGGCTGCCGGAGCAGACTTCGAGGCAATAGCAAAGAAGTATGGTCAGGAAGGCAAGTCACAGTGGTTCACATCGGCAATGTATGAGGCAGCTCCTACTATCGATGCCGACACCAAGCTCTACATCGAGGCACTGACACAGTCAGAGGGTCTGAAGAACGTAGCCTTCACTCAGGGCAACGTGGTAGTGCAGGTTCTCAACCGCAAGGCAATGGGCACGAAGTATGTTGCAGCTATCGTTAAGCACACCATCGATTTCTCCAAGGCTACCTACTCGGCTGCCTACAACAAGTTCAGCCAGTTCGTAAGCGAGAGCCAGAGCGCTACAGACATCATCACCAACGCCAAGAAATATGGCTACAAGGTGCTTGACCGCAACGACATCTCCAACACTGAGCACAACGTGGCTGGCATCCGCAGCACCCACGAGGCTATGAAGTGGATTTTCGACGCAAAGCCAAACCAGGTGTCTCCACTCTATGAGTGTGGCAACAACGACCACCTTCTCGTAGCAGCACTCGTGAACATCCACAAGGAGGGCTATCGCGACTTGGCTTCCCTCAAGGACATTATCAAGGAGCAGGTTATCCGCGACAAGAAGTTTGAGCAGCTCAAGGAGAAGCTCGCTGGCGTGACAAGCGTTGACGCAGCCAAGGCTAAGGGTGCTCAGGTAAGCCCAGTTAACCAGGTTACATTCGCAGCTCCTGCCTTCATTCAGGCAACGGGCGCAAGCGAGCCAGCCCTCAGCGGTGCGGTAGCAGCCACGAAGCAGGGTCAGTTCTGCCCACGCGTAGTGAAGGGTAATGGTGGTGCATATATGTTCCAGGTTGTAAAGAAGGCACAGCGTGCTGGTGTCAAGTTCGACGCAAAGACTGTTGAGACACAGCTCCAGCAGCAGGCTCTGCAGGCAGCAAGCCGTTTCATGAACGAGCTCTACCTGAAGGCCGACGTAGTTGACAACCGCTACCTTTTCTTCTAATAAAGGCAATAGAGAGTTTTAAATCAAAATCAATATCAATTCAAAAAAAGGGCTTCACCACTTCATTCCGGTGAAGCCCTTTTTAAATTCTTTAAGGCGAAGCCTTTTAATCTTTAAGGCGCAGCCTTTTAATTTTTAAACAGTTCCTTTATTCCTCCTATGCTGCCCAAGAGGTTTGTTGCCTCGTAAGGCAGATAGACGGTCTTGGTCTTGTCGCCCTCGGCAAGCTGCTGAAGCATTTGGATGTATTTTTGGGCAAGCAGGTAGTTGGCGGGATTTGACGTGTCGCCCACAGCCTCAGTAATCTTCTTTATGGCTATTGCCTCAGCCTCAGCCTTACGGATTCTCGCCTGTGCCTCGCCCTCGGCTTTCAGTATCTCCTGCTGCTTCTGCGCCTCGGCACGGTTGATGGTAGCCATTTTCTCACCCTCCGACTGCAGGATGTCGCTTGCCTTCTTTCCCTCGCTGGTGAGGATAGTGGCACGCTTGTTACGCTCTGCCTGCATCTGCTTCTCCATTGCCGATAGTACACTCTCAGGCGGTGTGATGTCCTGCAGCTCCACACGGTTCACCTTTATTCCCCACTTGTTTGTTGCGTCGTCGAGCACCGAGCGCAGCTTGGTGTTGATGGTGTCGCGGCTTGTCAGTGTCTCGTCAAGCTCCAGCTCGCCGATGATGTTTCGCAAGGTGGTCTGTGTCAGCTTCTCTATGGCGTTTGGCAAGTTGTTTATCTCATACACAGCCTTGAAGGGGTCAACAATCTGGAAATAGAGCAAGGCGTTAATCTCCGTCTGTACGTTGTCCTTTGTGATGACATTCTGCTTTGGGAAGTCATACACCTGTTCACGCAGGTCGATGGAGTTGGAGTAGAGATAGCGTCCGCCTTTCATCACTACGATCTCCTTCGCCCGGTCAACGAACGGGATGATGATGTTTATACCAGGGCGCAAGGTGGCATAGTAGCGACCAAGACGCTCAATGATTCTTGTCTCCGATTGTGGAATGATGACGAGTGCCATCTTTGCAAAAACGAGTATGCAAACCACACATACAATTAATACGTAAGTCATAATAATTAGAATTTAGAAATTACAAATTAGAAATTAGGCTTTCTCTACGGTGAGTATGATGCTCTCGCGATCAACGATCACTACCTTCTCACCCTTTGCTATTGACTCCTTTGCTGTTGCCTTCCAATCGTCGCCGTCCAGTGCCACGCGGCCATAGCCATTGGCAGGAATGTCCTGACTCACCGTTGCCTCACGTCCCATTATGGCATCAGCATTGGAGGGAATGAAGTCCTTCTCATGGTGAAGCCATCGCATCACTAACGGACGGACGAGAAAGATTGAGACAAGGGAGACGACGATGAACACTGCGAGCTGCACATATATGCCACCAAAAGGCGACACTATGGCAGCGGCAATGGCTCCCACAGCAAAACACATGATGTAGAAGCTACCTGTGAATAGCTCCGTCAGCAGACAAACAAGGGCTATGACAGCCCAAGCAGCCCAAAGATTTTCGTTTATCAGTTCAATCATATCATTATTTATTTTATTTTTTTGGGGAGTTAAGACATTAGTTACGAGCGAAGAGTACTGAGACGTGAGTCTTTTTCAATCTTCTTAATTCTTAATTCCTAATTCTTAATTCTTAATTTCAGTGCGATCCAATGTATAGGCAAATCATGCCAAGCAGCACGAGAGCGAGGTCAACGACCTTCGACTTGAGATTCTTCTCGTGGAAAGCAATGGCGGCAAAGAGGAAGCTGACTATCACGCTACCCCTTCTAACCATCGACACGATGCTGATCATTGCCCCAGGGAGCGACAACGAATAGAAATAGACGAAGTCGGCTGCCGAGAGGAATATGCTTATGAACACTATCGACCAATGCCAACGGAAGGGCGTGGTCTTCTTCCTGTTGGGCCACCACAGCAGCAGGAGCATGGCACCCATCATGAAACACTGGTAGATGTTGTACCAACTCTGCACGAGCATCTTGTCGAGCCCCACTCCACCGTCGGCGGGCGAAGCCATGAGATACTTGTCGTAGAGACCACTCACAGCACCCAAAAGGGCAGCGCCTACAATCATCCATATCCAATGGTCGCGACGGAAGTCTATACCCTCTTTCTTTCCGCTACGGCTCAACATGAAGAACGACACCACCGCCAACGACACACCGAGCCACTGCCAGCCGTTGAGCCTCTCTCCGAAGAACAGCATGGCACCCACAAGCACCATCACCGGACGTGTGGCATTGATAGGTCCTACGATGGTGAGCGGAAGATGCTTCATGCCGAAATAGCCTAGCACCCAACTGCTCAACACTATGAAACTCTTCAGCACCACATACTTGTGCATCTCCCATCCCCCACTGCCTACAAGGAATATCGTGTCGTCGAGTGCGTCAGTGGTGTAGCTTATTACTATGAATGGAAGAAATATCAGCGACGAGAACAGCGTGTTGAGAAACAGCACTGGTATAACGGCATTGGAAGCCAACGCCTTTTTCTTGAACGAATCATAGAAGCCGAGCAAAGCGGCTGAAAGAAATGCTAATACTAACCACATATTTTAATAACAATTCAAGATTATGTTTTACCAAACTTTTATAGTTCAACGAGTCAAGAGATTACCAACGAGAGTTCTGTTGGCCCAAACATACGTCTTAACTCCTTAACTCCCTTTTAACTCCTTTAACCATATTCAACCTCCTCAAGAAACAGGGCATTGGCAGGCATCGACTCCCCCGCAGCCGTGCGTTTCCTTCCCTCTATCACGTTGCGGAACTCGTCCAACGTGAGCCTTCCACGCCCCACGTCAACAAGCGTCCCAACCACGGCACGCACCATGTTGCGCAGGAAGCGGTCGGCACTTATCTCGAAATACCATTCCGTGTCGGAAGTCTGATGCCACTCGGCAGCCATCACACGGCATATTGTCGTCTTCACGTCGGAGTGGCTCTTGCAGAATGCCCCAAAGTCGGAATACTCCATCAATATCGCCGCCGCCTTGTTCATCCTCTCAAAATCGAGGTCGAAGTGCAGCTCACACGAGTAGTGGCGCAGGAAAGGGTCCTTGCGCGTGTGTACATAATAATGATATGTGCGTTTGGTTGCGCTGAAACGGGCGTGCATGTCATCACCCACCTCCCTCACGTCATACACCGCCATCGACCGCGGCACCATCCTGTTGAGCCTATAGGCGAGCTGCTGACAGTCTATTGCCACATCGCTATCGAAATGTGCCACCATTTTTCTGGCATGCACGCCAGCATCGGTGCGCCCTGCCCCAACCACAGGTGTTGGTTGTCGCAACAGTGTTGTCAGGGCTTTCTGTAACTCCTCCTGAACAGAGTTGCCATTGGGTTGAATCTGCCAACCATGGAAGTTCGTACCGTCGTATGCGAGAGTGATGAAATACCTCATTCCTTTTTATGTTTGTCGTTATTTTGCGGCAAAGTTAATAAAAATCATGCAGAAAAAGCATTTTTGACATTATTAATTTTGTTCTCTTACAAAAAAATGCTACCTTTGAACCATGATTTTCTATTTTTCAGGTACAGGCAACACTCATTGGGCGGCAAGACACATTGCCGAAGCCACCAACGACACCTTGGTAGATATTGCGCAGACAATGTCCGCCAACCCCTCAGAGAGCAACCTCACGTTCGCCCTCAATGCCGACGAGCGCATAGGTTTCTGCTTCCCCACCCACGGTTGGCAGCCGCCAGGCATAGTGCGCCAATTCCTCAAGCTACTAAGGCTTTCAACCTGCGGCAACCACTACTGCTATGCCCTCACCACCTGTGGCGACAGCATTGGAGAGACAATGACGATATTCGCCAAAGACCTAAGCCTACAAGGCCTTCACCTCGACTCATGCTTCAGCCTCACCATGCCCGAGAGCTACGTTGCACTGCCGTTCATGTACACCGACACTATAGAGAACGAGAGGAGAAAACGCGACAAGGCAGCCGAGGACATACTCATCTTCGAGGAGCTGATAATAAGCCGCAAGGCGGGTGTGTGCAACATAGTGAAAGGTCCCACGCCTTGGTTCTTCAGCTATGTCGTGGGCGCATATTTCAACAAGAAGATGATCACCGACAACAAGTTCACGGTCGATGCCGACACTTGCGTCCATTGTGGACTTTGCGCCAAGGTGTGTCCCGTTGGCGACATCAGCATAGCCGACGGCATACCGCAATGGCATCACGACGGCAGTTGCACCAGCTGCCTCACCTGCTATCACCACTGCCCCCGTCACGCTATCAACTATGGCAAGACAACCCGCAAGCGCGGACAATACTATTTTGGTCGAAACGATAACATTCAATGATATGATTTACAGGAACATATTACTCTCATTGCTCATTGCGCTCACGTCAGTTTCCGACGCCTTTGCGGCGAAAGCCAAGCCTGGAATCGAAGTGTTGGGTCAGAGCGATGGAACCACCATAACCGTGCTTGTCCACGGCGACGAGCATTTCCACTACTACACCGCCACCGATGGGACAATCCTCGTCATGGACGGCGCAAGCCTCTTCGTGGCAGAGCAATCCGCCGACGGCACATTGGTGTCGTCGGGAGTTCTTGCCCACGACCCCGACAAGCGCAACCTCACCGAGACACTTGCCGCCAGCCGACAGAACCGCACGTCAATGCTCAGCAAGGGAGCGCAGCAGATTGAGGCTGCCCGCTCCAAGCTATTGACAAGGGCAAGCTCACGCATCAACTTTTTTCCCACCACTGGCACGCCAAAGGCAGTGGTGCTGCTTGTAGGCTTCAGCGACCTTGGTTTCAGGATTTCCGACCCCAAGGCACAGTTTGAGCAGTTTCTCAACTCCATGGAGACAAATCCCCGACAAGACCTCTACGAGAACTACGGAAGCGTCAGGCGATACTACCACGACATGAGTTTCGGACAGTTCTCGCCACAGTTCGACCTCTACGGTCCCTACACACTGCAAAAATCCTACAAGACATACGGAGCAACCGACAACACCGACCTACTGCTAAAAGACGCTTGTGAAGCAGCCGACAACGACGTTGACTTCTCACAATACGACAGCGACGGCGATGGATATGTTGACCTCGTCTATGTCATCTATGCCGGATATGGTGAGAACAGCTCGGGCAACAGCTCCAACTACATCTGGCCACAGTCGTCGGTGGCATCGTCCACCATACAGCTCGACGGCAAGCGACTAGGAAACTACGGCGTAAACAACGAGCTCTACGGCTCAGAAAGCAAGCAAGCCACCATGGGCTTCCGCATCGAGGGCTGTGGGGTGTTCTGCCACGAGTTTGCCCACTCCCTCGGACTGCCCGACCTCTATGCCACCTATGGCTCGCTCAACTCAGAGTGTTGCGACGTGGGTCTTGGCTACTATGGTCTCATGGACAGCGGCGAATACACCTTTAACGGCTATCGTGCCACGGCTCTCAACTGCTGGGAGCGTGCCAAGCTCGGATGGATAGACATTGAGGAACTCCGTGAGCCACAAGAGGTGCATCTCACCACGCTTGAGAAAGGCGGCAAGGCATATATGATAAGGAACGAGGCTAACCCCAACGAATACTATATGCTTGAGCAAGTAGATAACAACGACCGCTACATTTGGAATTTCTATCTCTGGGGCTACGGCATGCTGGTCTATCACATCGACTACGACGAGACGGCATTCTCCCTTGGCGGTTTCCTCAACAACAGGGTAAACTACGACGTTGGCCATCCCCGCTTCTCCCTCGTGGCAGCCGACGGTCTGATGCTCAACGACCTTTGGGTTGGCGAGACCGTGACGAAATCGGACTATGCCCCAATCAACGAGGCAAACAGTGAACTACTTTCAAGATACGAGGATCAGTACATCGACCAGTCTATTTACGTTTCCGAAGCCAAAGGCGACCCCTTCCCCGGCACAAGCGGAGCCACGTCATTCACCGACGACACCCGTCCCTCCGCCTTTTGGTACACCGGTGGCTATGCAGGCAAACCAATAACCGACATCACGCAAGATGCCGACGGCAATGTCTCGTTCCGTTTCATGGGAGGCTCCACTGCCATAAGCACTCCCCACACCCAATCCCCCACTCCCGAATACTATTCCCTCGACGGCAAATACCTCGGCACCACCCTCAATTCCCTCCCCAAAGGCATCTACATCGAGAAAGGCAAAGGCATCAGAGTGCGATAACCCCCAAAATCTAATTCCCTATTTTCCTTAATGGCATAATAGCTGGCATAATGACACCCCTCCCCAGGGAGGGGACGGGGGTGGGCCTCTCATCCCTCCCCTGGGAGGAGCTAGGGGTGGGCCTTAATTCCATCTACCTAAAACAAGGTAATTCAGGGGACGAAAAGACGGGGATTGGGGACAAAAGAAGAGGTGATGAAAGTAGGTATTTTTGTTGTTTGTAAGGAAAAGATATACTTAGATATAGGTAGAAATTGGTGCGAAAACATAGGAAAATGAAGGAGTTGGCGCAGTCTTAGAGCATTTCACTACTTTTTGGTATTGTAAGGAAAAAGTTTCGGCGTAACTTTGCAGCCGAAAACGAAGAACCCATTTTGATTGATATGAACACAACTAAACTACTGAGCAGGGGGCAGTGCTGACAGCAGCACTCGCCCTGACAACAACAGGAGCGGCAGCCCAAACGAAGGACTCTGCTGACGTGGTCTTACCCTACGACACATTCAACAAATGGCGTGTGGGAGGCTACGGCGAGATGGTGGCTGCATGGAAAGACTACGGCACCAACCGCTTCTTCGGCGGACAATACGGAAACTCCAAGGAGTCGCGCTCCACCATCGCCATACCACGTTTCGTGGTGGCTATGGACTACAAGCTGTCGAGCCAATGGATTCTCGGCGCGGAGATAGTGTTTGAGAGCGGAGGCACTGGCTCTGCCTACGAGCTGGAGAATAGTTGAAAGACTACTCTTAAAATATCCGGAAACCCCTTATAAAAAGTTCCCAACACGGTTACAAAGTTATGTTTCACGCCGCGAAATATAATTCAGAAAGGCAACATTAAACAATTAGCAGTGGCGACTTCGTGTTCAAACCATACATGATGGTGCAGACCACGGCATCCTACAAATACTACTACGACGAGAGACTCGACAAGGCATACAACCAAGACAACGTGGCAAACTCAGGATTCGCCATTCCCTACGCCATAATAGGCTTCACGTACAAGGCCTTTGACAAGCTGACGTTCAACGTGTCGATGAACGCGGCGGCAACGGAAGCGGCAAGGACGGACTGCTGAACATGCCTGCCGTGGGCTTCAACTATTTCATCAAGGGAACAGGACTGAAACTGCAGGCAATGTACCAGTTCACGGGACGCACGGGACACGAGACACAGCTCGACCGCGACAACGACGACCTCGGACTTACCACCCATTCCGCAACAATTCAGCTCCAATACTGCTTTTAATCGAAAAAAACTTTCGCTATGAGGAAAATTTTTAGTAACTTTGCCGCCGCTATCCTAACATTGACCTCAATTACAGCTTGCGACGAGGGACGCATCTATCCCGAAACAACGGCAACAACAGAGCGCGAGGGCCTTGTAATGCGACTCAAGGGCAACATCGTTGGCAAACCGTCGCTTCACGTCAGCGGAAAGAACATGGTGGAGCCTGGCAACTACGAGGAGAGCACACTGGCACAGATGCTCGACACCGACCTCACCGCCACATGGGGCTACGACCACCAGCACGCCGACATCAGAGACACATGGCGTGAGATATTGAAGAAATGGATAGAAAACATCGGACAATGAAGAAAACATACATATACGACAACGCCGCTGCCGAGACTTTCGTGTTCGACAACGGCAACGAAGTGAAGGAAGCCCACGCGATAATTCACGCAACCAATCCTTCCACGACATTCAGCCAACAGCTCGATGCCGTGCGAGGGGCGCTGCAGACCTTGCTCGCCGAGAGCCTAAAGGGCTTTCAGCCTGTGCTCGTGCGCTATTTCCTCAGCGACGCGGCAAATCAGGAAGAGGAAGTGGGGAGACCCACCCCCGACCCCTCCCTGGGGAGGGGGGATATAGGCGGAATGATGAGTGGGATTTGCGCCGTTTCCATCGTTGAGCAGCCTCCGCTCGATGGCACTAAAGTGGCATTGTGGTGCTACATGATGACCGACGTCACCACAAGCCAGTTGGCGAGCGGACTCTTCTGTGCCGAACACGGCCCCTACCGCCACCTGTGGTGTGCCAGTGCCCATAGCCTTGCCGCCGACTCCAACGAGCAGACGCAAGAGATATTCGACCACTACATCAATCAACTCGCGGACGAGGGCTGCACGCTGAGGGACAACTGCATAAGGACATGGTTCTTTGTCAACGACATCGACCAAAACTACGGTGGCATGGTAAAGGCAAGGAACAACACCTTCGCACGGCAAGGACTGACAACCGACACCCACTTCATTGCCAGCACAGGCATTGGCGGCAGACAGGCAGACCACAACGTGCTGACGCAAATGGATGCCTACGCCGTCAGCGGCATCAGCCCCAGTCAGGTGCGTCACCTCTACGCCCCAACCCACCTCAACCGCACAAGCGACTACGGCGTGAGCTTCGAGCGAGGCACTACCGTTGACTATCCCGACCGCCGCCACGTCTTCATCTCAGGCACGGCAAGCATCGACAACAGTGGAAAGATAATGCACGAGAAGGACATAGTGATGCAGACCGCCCGCATGATAGAGAACGTGGAAGCCCTACTGACAGAGGCAGGCAGCGGATTCGACGATGTCTGCCAAATGATAGTCTATCTGCGCGACATCGGCGACTACGCCATCGTTAGCCGCACCATGCGCCACCGTTTCCCCGACACCCCCATGGTCATAGTCCACGCCCCCGTATGCCGTCCCGGTTGGCTAATAGAAATGGAATGTGTGGCAAGTTTAAGAATTAAAAATTAAGAATTGCTGCGCAAACCGAATGCAGAGCCAAGCTCGCTTGAGCTATGCTGAGGTGCAGCCAGCAATCGACGAAGTCAATTAAGAATTGCTGCGCAAACCGAATGCAGAGCCAAGCTCGCTTGAGCTATGCTGAGGTGCAGCTAGCAATCGACTAAGTCAATTAAGAATTCGGCTGCGGGCAGATGCTGTCTGCCTCAGGTAGGGACTTTACTTTATGTAAGTCCGTACGCCCCATAGGGCGTTTAGGCTACCTATAAAGCCTTCCGATTTTTGGCGGATTTGTGGTGGATTTGAGTCTGGCGTTCTCCGCAGCCAAAAGCCCTTGCAGGCTACGGACTTACATAAAGTAAAGTCCCTACAACAGGCGGAAATTGGCGGCGGAAAAAGAACTTTATTTCTTTAATTCGCGAAGCGACCAGGCTCTCGCTATTCTCTCACCCCTCACCTCTCATTCCTCATTTGTCATTTTTCATTTTTCCACGTTCACCGTTCCGCAGTGTGGACATTTGCCGAGTTTTTTTAGGGGAGTGCCGCAGTTGCCGCAACGGAAGGAAGGGAGGGTGTTGCGGACGCACATGCGGATGGCATAGGCGATGTAGGCTACGAGCAAGGGGTAGCCTATGTAGTAAAGGGTGGAGATGCTGAACACCACATAATCAACGGCACACACGGCTGCCAAACCAAGGGCATAGAGCAATGCCTCGCCAAGGGCAAGACGACGGAAGATGTCGTCAACGGCTGCCAAAGCAACAATGACTATCGCCCAGACAAGTGACATGAACGCCGAGAGCTTAGGAGGAAGGGCAAAGGGATTGAGAGTGGGATGATAGTAGAAATGACGCCAAGAGTCGGGGTCGAAAAGCTGTATGGAGGCATAGACCACCGCCGACGTGGCAACGAGCAAGGCAAGCAGGGCGGGGAGGAAGGAGTCGATGTCGTTGAGATGCACTATAGGTGCCTTGCGGCGCTTCAGGATAAGAAGGCTGTAGGCAGCGGCAACGATGACGAAGAGGGCGAGGAAATAGAGGAGATGGACATCGGAGAAGGTGTCGATGAACCACGATATTGGGTCGTCGGGCTTCACGTTGGACAACATCCGGCTCTCCTGAATCCAGCCCTGAGTGGCCTGGTCGTGGGCAAGCTTCACCCACACGGAGTCGATGGTGTCGGAGGGAACAGTGACAATGTCTGCCACCACCACACGCTCCCCTGGGGCAACGACACAAGAGTCAACCTCAAGGTTTGGGTCAACCACCTCGTCGCTACGCTCCGCATATAGAACAAGGCTGTCGCCCTTGACCACGAAATTGAAGTTCTGTGTGTAGTGGTGGGTGGTATAGAAGGATATAGAGTCTTGCTGCTTTTCGGTAAGACTCCACGCGTCGGGTGTCTGGCTTGCCTGATTGTAGCAAGCCGAGCACAGGATGCACACTACTATGATAGCAAATACATTTCGCATTTTTTGCAGTTGAATTGTAGTTGAAACTGTCTGCCATCGGGCAGTCGGAGCGACAACGGCTCTTTCCACTCAGGCTTTCTCCCTCCCTTGGCGACGCAATAGCCCAAGGCATGGCGTAGGCAGAAGCGGCACTGCATGAGCATCTCCCCCACCCCATGTCTCCCCTGCGTCTCAAAAGCCGAAGCCTCAGCAACACCAAGCCTGCGGTAGAAATCGATGGAGAGGTGGTTGGAGGCGTTGTAGAGGGGCCCACCCCCTACCCCTCCCTGGGGAGGGGGGAGAGGAGTGGGGAGTGGGGAGTGAGGAGTGAGATTACTGCACTGCGCAGCTACCAGGCTCTCGTTATTCTCACTCCTCACTCCACACTCCTCACTCCTCATTAAATCCTCCCTCCTCTCCCCCCTCCCCAAGGAGTGGTTGGGGGTGGGCCACCCCACCTCCCTCCTCATCTTCGCCAACAAGCTTGAGGGGACGAACCAGGGGAAGTTGTCGGGGATGGTTACGGAGGAGCACTCGTAGATGGTGTTGCCGAGTTTCGTCAGCTGACGGACAATGTTCTCATGCTGTTTTTTTTGGGCTACGGTATGTTCGGCATCTACCTCTACCCTCGCCTTTCGTCCATCCTCCGACACCACGTCGAGGGCAAAGCCATGGGGGGTGGCTGAGAACGACATGGAGAGCGAGAGGCGGCGAACTGCCGAAGGACGGGAAAGAAGGCGCTCAAACTGTTGGTCGTTGTTGCGGTAGAGGGCAACGCCTGGACGTAGGTTACGAGGCATGGAAGAGGGATAGAGATGGTTGCCCTCGGCACGATTTACACGAAAACCCTCAAGCTGACGGTCAGCATTGATGAAACAAAGCCCATCGCCATTGGCAAACGACGAGACACCGCTGACAGTGATACACTGCCGCCTCACCTCCTTCACCCTTCCCACATACTCGCCAAGAGCCTTTGGAGTGTCGGGAGAGAAGATGTCGGGCTGGCGACCGTCGGCAAAATAGGTGGTGTAGCCACGGTTGAATGTCTTACGCAGGTTTGGCTCAAAGCCATACTCCACACGCCCGAACGACGCGCGGCGGAATTTTTCGGGATGGGCTGCACAAATCTGATTGAGCCTCTGGCTGTATGCCGCCGTGACATTCTTGACGTAGGACACACCCTTCAGCCTGCCCTCGATCTTGAACGACACGGCACCTGCCTCGGCAAGCCTCTCAAGATTGTCGATCTGGCACATGTCCTTCAGGGAGAGCAGATGGCGGTCGTGCTCTATCAGCTTGCCATCGGCATCGACGAGGTCGAAACTAAGCCTACAGAACTGCGCACACTCGCCACGGTTTGCCGAACGCTGGAAACAGTATTGCGAGGCATAGCACTGTCCGCTATAGCTGACACACAACGCCCCATGGACAAACACCTCAAGCTCCACGTCGGGGTGCTCGGCATGGATGGCGGCAATCTCGTCAACCGACAGCTCACGGGCAAGCACCACGCGCCTGAAGCCCAGACTCTTGAGCCACGCCACCTTGTCGGCAGTGCGGTTGTCGGTCTGAGTGCTGGCGTGCATCTCCATGCTGAGATTGCGCATCATGGAGATGAGAGCCATGTCCTGCACGAGAACGGCATCTGCCCCCGCCTCATCAAGCCTTTGGAGCAAGCGGCTGACGGCATCCAGCTCGTGGTCATAGACAATGGTGTTGACCGTGACATAGACCCTTGCCCCAAACTGGTGGGCATAACGGCAGAGCTGGGCAATGTCGTCAACACTGTTGCCCACTGCGGCACGCGCCCCGAAATGGTCGGCACCAATATATACGGCATCAGCGCCATGGTCGATGGCAGCGATGCCGCACTCAAGGTTCTTTGCCGGAGCAAGCAGCTCAAGCGTCCGGATGGTTTCCTCGTTAGTATATCTCATCAATGTTGTATGGGGTGACTTGATAGATGTAATAGTTTATCCAGTTGCTATAGAGCAGGTTGGCATGGGCACGCCACGTGACGACGGGCTTGTTGGCGGGGTCGTCGTCCTGATAGTAGTTGACGGGCAGCCCCACGTCGCTCCTCACGCCTATGTCGCGCCGATACTCCTTGTCGAGAGTGTCGGGAGCATACTCAAGATGGCCAGTGACATAGAACTCGCGTCCGCCCCGCGCCATGACCATGCTCACTCCGCTCTCGGGCGACTCGGCAAGCAAGGTGAGGTCGGGACACTTCAGGATGTCCTCGCGGCGGATTTCCGTATGGCGACTATGGGGCATGAAGAACGTGTCGTCGAAGCCACGGAAGATGGGCAGATGAGGCAGCAGCGGACGCTGGCGGAAGATGCCGAACATCTTCTTCTTGAGCGGATATTTCGGGATGCCATAGTGGCAGTAGAGTCCTGCCTGGGCAGCCCAACAGATATACATAGTTGACATGACGTGGGTGCGTGCCCATTTCAGTATGGTGCTTATCTCGTCCCAATAGGTCACCTCCTCGTAGTCGTAGGTCTCCACGGGGGCACCGGTGACAATCATTCCGTCGAACTTCTCGTCGCGCATTTCCTCAAAGTCGCGGTAGAACATCATCATGTGCTCTATGGGCGTGTTCTTAGGCGTGTGGCTTTGGAGTTTCATGAACGAGATCTCAAGCTGCAGCGGGGTGTTGGACAGGAGGCGCACGAGGTCGGTCTCTGTCGTTATTTTCAATGGCATGAGATTGAGGATGACAATCTTCAGCGGGCGAATATCCTGAGTTGTTGCCCTTGAGTTGTCCATTACGAAAATGTGTTCTTTCTTAAGCAGCTCTATTGCGGGCAGCTTGTCTTGTAGTCTTAATGGCATTATTGAAAAATATTTTTATGTTATACAATCTTCATTACGCAAACCGAGACATTGTCGAAGCCACCGGCATCGAGCGCCGCCTGTATGAGCTGGCTGGCATCGCAGTCGATGCCGAGCAACTGCTCGATGCTTGGGTCGTCAACCATGTCGCTCATTCCGTCGGAGCAAAGCATGTAGATGTCGCCATGGCGGATGCTGTTGGTGAACTCGAAGATGTCGAGATAGGACGAGAAGCAGCCTGCGCCGATGCAGTTGGTGACGACGTTGCTGTGCTTTGCCTCGCCAAGGAGGTTGCTGAGCGAGTGGTCGGTGGTGATTTGCGTCAGCTTGCCCTCGCGGAAACGGTAGAGGCGGCTGTCGCCACAGTTTAGCCAGAAGAACCTGTCCTCATAGACCACGATGCCCACGAGGGTTGTTCCCATGTTGGAGGTCTCAGGGCTGAGCTGTCCCTTGGTGTTGAGTGTGGCGTTGGCGGAGTTGAGCCACTCCACGAGCGTCTCCATGAAATGTGCCGGGGTGAGCTTCATGGGCAAGTCGCCAATGAAGAAATGGAGGCTCGACAGCACTTCCTGACTCGCCACCTCACCGGCGTTGTAGCCACCCATTCCATCGGCTACAGCCACCACGAAGCGGTCGCATGTCTCCATGTCGATTTCTGCCTTGTATGACTCGTTGCGCACATACTTGTTGCGGACAAGAATCATGTCCTCGTTGTTGTGTCGTACCAAGCCGACATTGCTCGACGCTGTTATGTTTATCTTACTTAGCTTCATGATCTGTTCAGTTTTTTGAAATGTTGTTAATTATGACCTGAAGGTTGATGTTGGCTATCGTCACGAGATCGCCATTGTTCAATGTCATTCCCACGTCGGGCACGAGCTTGCGCTTGTTGAGCAGGGTGCCGTTGGACGAGTGCTTGTCCATGATGCTCCATCCCTCGCCCTTCTTGTAGAACAGCTGGGCATGGACTCCCGACACATACTTGTTGCCCTCGAACAAGATGCGGTAGGGACCTTGTCGGCGACCTATCACCGCACCGTTGATTGCCTGTATGTTGAGGTTGAGCTGGCGATTGACAAGGGTGAGCTGCGGAATGGTCATATCGACCATCGACGTTGACATCTGCGCCTTGCCCATGGTTGCTGCCACAGGCATGGAGAACTGGTCGGACATGGTTGTCTGCTGGTTTTGAGCCTCAAGCTCCTCGGCAGTGAGCATCATTCCGCCACACATGGTGCAGCGGCGTCCCGTGCCCACATGCCCACACTTGGCACAATACATGAGCATCTTGCCACACTGGTCGCAATAGTGTGAGCCGGGATCAATCTCCTCCTTGCAATATGGACAAATTATCATACCTTATATATATGTTATGTTCCTAATCTTGTTTAATTCTCTCCCGACGTGTCAGAAAAGCTCTATGTCGTCGGGCGTTATTATCTTGTAGGTGTCGCTCGTGATGCTGGACGGATCCATGTCGGTGACACGCTCGGAGAGGCGGCATATCGTCTCGTCGAGCATCAGGCGCATCTCACGCGCATTGCCAAAGGCGTGGCCCTTCTCCATAACCTTCTGGCAGATGGCTCCCATGAGCTTGAACTCTGCCTCGGGGGCGAGCTGATAGTCCTCCTTGGCTGCCATCTTCTTGAAGATGGAGAGCAGCTCGTCCTCGGTGTAGTCGTCGATGTGCATCTTGTGGGTGAAGCGGCTCGCCAAGCCCTGGTTCTCGTTGAGGAAGGCATCCATGCGGTCCTTGTAGCCTGCCACGATAACCATAAACTTGCCGCGGTCGTCCTCCATGCGCTTCATGAGAGTGTCAACAGCCTCATGGCCATACTGGTCGTCGCTGCCGTTGCAGAGGGAGTAGGCCTCGTCGATGAACAGCACGCCGCCCATGGCCTGGTCGCAGAGGCGGTTGACAAGTTTCGGGGTCTCGCCCATATACTTGCCCACCATCTGTGCGCGCGTTGCCTCAATAACGTTCTTTGAGGGCAGTATGTCCATGCTCTGCAGCAGCTCGCCCATGAGACGCGCGAGAGAGGTCTTTCCTGTCCCGGGGTTTCCCGTCACCACGAAGTTCATGACCATCTGCTGCACCTTTCCCACTCCGCTGGCGGAGCGTTGTTTCATGAACATGCTCTGGACGGCAAGACGGCGTATCATGTTCTTCACCATTCTCATGCCCACGAATCCGTCGAGGTCGTTGAGAACCTCGTCGAGCGGACGCTTCTTGTCGTTTCCTCCCTGTGGAAGGTCGGCAAGGGTGAGGGAATACATATCGCTCTCGTTGAGATTGCCGCGTCCCATGTCCTCGACAAGGCGTCGGCTCTGGCGCTCCACGCACTCGTCGAACAGCTTGCGTGCCTCGCGGGCGTTGCCGAAGTTGTGGTCGCGGCGAAGGCAGACCTGCTCGAACATGCGCTGTATGGCACCACGCATCTCGTCATCGACGCTGAACTTGCGTGCCTTTGCCATGTTGAGGAATATCTGCGTAAGCTCGTCGGCTGTGTAGTCGTCGAAATGTATGGTCTGCGTGAAACGGCTCTTCAGTCCGGGGTTGG
>CAMAGM010000007.1 GCA_945833995.1 uncultured Prevotella sp. | reverse complement strand
TCCAAATAACAAAAAACATACCCGAAATTACTTGCAAATGTGCAATTATAGCCGTGACTTTTGTCGCTTTTGAATGAATATAATGCTCCCGTCACCGTCCCGAAGGCATCCCGAGACCATCTCGAAGGATGATGGTAGGCGAAAAGCACAGGAAACGGCTTCTCAGATTAACAAATTAGCAGTTAACATTTAACATTCTCGAAATGCCAATAATTCCAAGAATCATTTTGATGCTAAGGTGTGCCGATTGTCTTGAATGATTGCCACATTGTTTAAAGGCAGGCTTGTTGAGATTGTGATTGCCGTGTGTTGATTCCTTGAAAGAAATTCCAAATGCATCTATTGCCTGTCGTTAGGCTTCTCACTCAATAGATGGATAGATTCAGAAAACTCTGCCATTACCATTCTTGCCTTGTATGGTGAGTATGTGTTGATCCACTGCAAGGACAGCGCGTTCATAATGCCGAGAAGTTGGTGGCATCCATACCAGTACGCAGCTTGTAGTTCCTACGCATTCTCTCTTCCATTTCAACGAGATACTCCTTTTTCCTATCCCTTGCGGCAAGGAAACGTCTTAGTACCTCATCCCTTTTTTTCTTCAGTTCCTCGTTCATACATTGTTGTTTTTTACTACCCTTAAGATAGGATACCTTTTTTTTGTGATGCAAAGATAGCACAAATAAAGCCAATCTCCAAATATTTCAATCGAAAAAAGAACAAAATTTCGAAAATGAGTAGCAGCCTCGGGGTTCATTGGCTCTTTAGCCTACATTATTCATACTCGTTCCTACTGCAAGACCTAACTGGCAGCACCTCAGCGCGGTGCTCGCTCTTCCTCTTTGGCTTTGACTTAGCCTTCCTCCTTCGCACCTCGGCAATATTCAAGCAAACTTGACATTGCTCTCGGTTTGTCGTCGGTTGAAAGTAGGATTTACTACATTCTGCATCGTCATCGCTGTGCTCACGCTGATGCACTGCCATTGACTACGTCGAAGGCTGGCTGCACCTCAGCATAGCTCGAGCAAGCTCGGCTCTGCGTTCAGTTTGCACTGCCATTTAGGCCTTTCGTGACGGAACAGTATGAATAATGCAGGCTAAAACTATTTTGAATATGTAGCAGCAAAATCTTCCTTTATTTCATCGATTAAGTCCATGTGCTCATCGCGGGATATGAAATGAAAGAACAAGCAATGGTCAATAGCGTTGATGCGGATTGTGACATCATGTACCGATTGAATTCCATGCTTTGTGACATAACGTTCAAACATGAGCGAGAACAGATTGCTGCGGTATTCTTGTGGGGAAATATTGCGTATGCGGCATCTGGGAATCTCGTTCAGGTCGTCACAATAAAAAAACAAGATGGCATTCTTGTTCTCGATGAATAAATTGGCTATTACAGAGGATATGTTGTCTAATAATGCCATACCAGCCAATCCTTTACCCAATTCCCTATCCAATATTACCTCTACGATTTCTACGCCCCTACTTTCAATCTCTTTGGAAATAGATATTCTCCTAAGAACGAGGTGTCTGCCGTTTCAAGACCAAGACGTACGGTATTGTCGTTGCTGGTAATAGATATTGAGAATTTCATTTAAAGCACAATGGAAACAGTACATCTTTCTTGCGAGCGTAACTTCTGTAGTTGGGAGATTTTTCTTTCTCTCAACTTACCCAAGGCATCCAACATGCCTGAAGTAGGATACTGTATATCTATGGTTTTATTATATGCGTTCATGTGTAATTATCAGTCATTACGTTGTTGTGTGCAAAGATACATATTAATTCCGTAACCTCCAAATATTTTAAGATTTTTCTTAGGATTTTTTAATTTCTCTCAACTATATCCTTCAATTCTGCATTATCGGAAGATTCTTAATGGCATAATAGCTGGCATAATGGCATGGGTGTGGCTTTTATATGTTGATACAGTGTGATGGGGGAAATGATGTTTGGTGGGGCAGTTGCGTTTTTGAGGAAAGATGAGTTGCACCTATAGCCCTAACTTTTGCCGTAGAAGAATGAATACAGGAAGTACGTCACCGTCCCAAAGGCATCCTAAGACCATACCGCAGGCCGACGTTTGACAGAAAATTGAATCGGCACACCTTTATATAGATATTGGGCATGCCGATTCTCATCTTCATTTATAGTTACAGGGTATGGATTTCATCTATCGTCAAACCAGTTGCCGTAGCAATCGTTTCTATAGGAATGCCGAGCTTCTTGAGATTCATTGCCGTCTCAAGCTTCTCAAGTTTCTTGCCTTCCGCAAGTCCTTCCGCACGCCCTTTCTCCAGTCCTATTGCCTCACCTTTCACAAGTCCTTGCTGCATCCCATCGTCAAAACTTGTGGTTAGTGCGTGTTTCTGATACCAGATATTGTCCATGTGACGCAGGTAGGCATGGCGGTCTCCCTCGGACATCTTGTCGAGATTGAGACACTCGCGCGCCTCAACCAAGCCGGGGACAGTGGTGTCGGAGGATATCTCGCCAGTCTTCAGAAACGCTATCCACTCGTCCAACGGTGTCTTCGCCACACGGTCGAAGTTGTTCACTTTCAGCAAGTAATACTCAGGGAACAGGTCGCCCGCCTCCTTCCTTGCCTCGTCGTCAGGGACAGTGCCGAAGAACACCTCCTGCTGACGCCTCGACAGCCTCAGCACGTCGTTGCTGTCATGCAGGCCGCGGAACACCGTCTTGCCATGATACACATAATCCGTGCCCTGACCAAGGGAGAAATACACAATGTTGACCGAATACACCTTGCGAACCTTGCCATAGTTGCTGCCTAACTTTATGTAGTCGGTTATCACCTTCGACACGCCGTAGAGCATACGGTGGAAGTAGGTCAGCTCGCGACTATTCTGTATCTCGATAATAACCAACTCGCCACGCCCGTTCTCGACAAGCATATCCACACGGTTGAACTTGTCGATCTCGTCCGTCTGGTTTCCCTCGCTCTCAAGGAAACGCACTATGGTGAATCTCTCGCCAAGGAGAGAGGTCATCAAGCCCTCCAGCACGGCGTGATTCGCCTTGTCGCGAAGCAGACGCTTCATTGCCCAGTCAAATCGTACATAGTTTGCCATATCATTCCATATTTTCTGCAAAAATACGACTTTTCCTCCTCACCGCCAAAAGATTCGCCACTTTTTTGCACTTACATAAGATTGTCCATGGAATAATAAGGAAAATCCATATTGTATTAGCGCGAAACATATTACCTTTGCAAATGAAAAGTGTTTTAGATATGAAAAAGATTGGAAAGATATTGGCATTAGGTTGCATGGCATGGCTTTTGTCTGCCCATGCACAAGCCGCCGTTGACCCAGAGACGATAGACCTTTCTGGCAGATGGGAGTTTGGGGTTGGCACATCAGAGGTGTATGACGACAGCATTGACCTGCCTGGCTCCATGCAGACCAATGGGAAGGGCAACGACGTGACGGCGCATACCGTGTGGACGGGTTCTACTTACGACTCGTCCTACTACTTCAATCCCTTTATGGAGAAATACCGCATGGAGGGCAATGTCAAATATCCGTTTTTCCTCACACCAAACAAACACTATGTCGGCAGGGCTTGGTATAGGCGGAAGGTAAGTATTCCACAGTCATGGAGGAAGGAACGCGTTTGGTTGTTCTTGGAGAGACCGCACATTGAGACAACCGTATATGTCAACGGGCGGAAGGTTGGGCACCAGATGTCGTTGTCAACGCCCCACGAGTATGACATAACGGACTATGTGAGGATTGGCAAGGACAACGAAATAGCCATAAGCGTATATAATGGTATAGAGAACGTGGGAGTGGGGCAGGACTCGCATAGCGTGACCGACCAGACGCAAGGCAACTGGAACGGAATAGCAGGACGCATTGCGCTAAGCACTGCGCCACAACCCTGCATACGCGTCGTGCCCGATATTGCCTCGCGCCAAGTGAGTATCATGATTGACGGGGAATGCCATAAGATAGAGTTGGGCGACTCCATGCGCCTATGGAGCGAGTCGGAACCTTATCTATATACCCGCACCTTGCAGCACAAGGGACATCCTATTACCGTGACCTTCGGCATCCGCGACATCAAGATTGAGGGTCGGCAGTTTTACCTCAACGGCACTCCGACATGGCTGCGCGGAACAGTGGAGTGTTGCTGTTTCCCAGAGACAGGCTATCCACCAACCGACGAGGAGTCGTGGCTGCGCATTTTCAGGAAATGCAAGGAATATGGGTTGAACCATGTGCGCTTCCACAGCTATTGCCCACCAGAGGCAGCTTTCGCAGCGGCAGACAAAATAGGAATATACCTTCAGCCAGAGGGACCATCTTGGCCAAACCATGGCGTGAAGCTGCGTAGTGGACAGGTGATTGACGAATATCTCCTTGAGGAATCGCGACGCATAATTGACACTTATGGACATCATCCTTCGTTCGTGATGATGGCTGCGGGAAACGAGCCGGCTGGCGACTGGGTAGGCTACTGCAACGACTGGGTAAGGGAAATGCACGACTACGATCCAACAAAGGTGTATTGTGGAGCATCGGTAGGTGGCGGCTGGGCGTGGGACGACGGCTCGGAGTTTCACGTCAAAGGCGGTGCAAGGGGGCTCGACTGGAACAGGAACGCGCCACAGTCGCTCGACGATTTCAATGCCATGATGGACTATCCGCGGAACTATCGCGACACTGTGCCAAACGCGTCGCCCATCATAGCCCACGAACAGGGACAATGGTGCGCCTTTCCCGACTTCAAGGAAACGAGCCAATATGGTGGTGTCTATAAGGCTCTGAATTTCGATATTTTCAACGACCTGCTCGCCAGCAATGGCATGGCAGCACAAGCCGAGAAGTTCCTTTTGGCAAGCGGACAACTGCAGAAGCTCTGCTACAAGCATGAGATAGAGCGCAACCTCCGAACCCGCGACTATGCAGGCTTCCAACTATTGGGACTCAACGACTACAGCGGTCAGGGGACGGCACTCGTGGGTGTGCTCAACGTGCATTGGCGCGAGAAGGGATATTGCACGGCGGAAGACTGGAGGGAGTTCTGCTCGCCTTTGGTAGCGTTGGCAAAATTCCCGAGATTCGTGTTCTCGTCAGCCGACTCGCTCGCCGTGTCGGTAGATATCTACAATGCCTTGCGTGACACCACGGCATGCATTGCCTATGCCATCATCGACAGCAGCGATGGCAGAACACTAAGCAGTGGCACCATAGCCAACCGCAATCTGCCATTAGGGAAGCACCCAGACGTAGGAAGCATAGGACTTGCACTGACAAAGATCTCCAGTCCGTCAAAACTGACACTGCGCATCACCGTCAACGGACAATGGCAGAACCACTGGGACTTCTGGGTTTATCCTGACATTTCTGGCAAAGAAAAGAATCCAAGCGACATACACATAACAGACACACTCGACTTGGAGGCACTCAAGGTGTTGGAAGACGGAGGAAGTGTGCTTATAGCGGCAGCGGGCAAGGTGACGCTGGGCGGCGACGTGAGACAAACCTACTTGCCAGTGTTTTGGAACACCTCGTGGTTCAAGATGCGCCCTCCACACACCACGGGAGCTTATATTGACAAACAGCATCCGCTGTTCCGCCACGGTTTCCCCACCGACTCGTGGAGCAACCTCAACTGGTGGGAGTTGCTTAACAAAGCCCAGGTGATGAACCTTATGGAGCTGCCCCACGACTACCAATCACCCATACAGCCCATCGACACCTGGCACGTGAGCCGTAAATTAGGAATGCTCGTCGAGGCTCGTGTGCTGAACGGCAAGCTACTCATGACAACGATGGACATTGATACCGACCTCACGCAGCGCATAGTTGCCCGACAGATGCGGCAAGCCATCGTCAGCTACATGCAGAGTAGCGACTTCAGCCCCTCGCTCCGCCTGAACCCAACAACGATAGCTGATTTCTTCACCAAGACGGCACCCAAGGTGGATATGTTCACCAATGAGTCGCCCGACGAGCTGAAGCCTGCATTGAAACAAAACTAAAAACAATTATATGAACAAGAGATTTGTCTATTTTATCTGTATCGTGGCTGCTATGGGCGGACTGCTCTTTGGTTACGATTGGGTGGTGATAGGTGGCGCAAAGCCATTCTATGAGGTGTATTTCGGCATTGCCGACAATCCTACCATGCAGGGACTTGCCATGACAGTGGCACTGATAGGGTGCATGATAGGAGCCATGCTGTGCGGGAGTCTTGCCGACAGGATTGGCAGGAAACGGTTGCTTATTGTTTCGTCGCTTATCTTCTTTTTCTCGGCTTTGGGCACGGGAGCCTTCAACGGTTTCGAGGCGTTTCTATGCGCCCGCTTCGTTGGCGGCATAGGCATCGGAGTGGCATCGGGTTTGTCGCCCATGTATATAGCGGAGGTGTCGCCATCGGAAATCCGTGGCCGCCTCGTGTCGCTCAACCAGATGACCATAGTTTTGGGAATATTGGGGGCGCAGGTTACAAACTGGCTCATTGCCGACGAGGTGGTTGGTGGCGTGGTGGCAACCGACAGTTGGAACGCACTGATGGGCTGGCGATGGATGTTCTGGGCTGCTGCAGTGCCTTCGGCGGCTTTCTTCGTGCTTGCCTTCCTCGTGCCTGAGAGTCCACGATGGCTAATGCTGAAGGGAAGGCGCAGCGAGGCTGAGCGCATAATAAGCGAGCTGGGCTGTGGCGACATTGTGGTGACGGACAACAACCACGACAGGAAAAATGCTCAGGGAAGCCTCAGCGCGCTGGGTCGATATTGCAAGGTGCTGATGCTTGGCTTGTTCATTGCAGTGTTTCAGCAATGGTGTGGCACGAACGTGATTTTCAACTATGCGCAGGAGATTTTCCAAAGCGCGGGATATGAGGTTGGCGACGTGTTGTTCAACATCGTGATAACGGGCATTGCCAACGTGGTGTTCACCATTGTGGCGATAAGGACGGTGGACTTGTGGGGTCGGCGGTCGCTCATGCTGCTTGGTGCGGGCGGACTCTGCCTCATCTATCTTGTATTGGGCTGCTGCTATTACATGCAGGTCACGGGTGTGTTCATGATAGTGCTTGTGGTGGCTGCCATAGGTTGCTATGCCATGACACTGGGTCCATGCACATGGGTGCTCATTTCAGAGTTGTTCCCCAACAATATCCGCGCCCTTGCTGTGTCGATATGCACGTTTGCCCTTTGGGTTGGCTCGTCAACCCTAACCTACACTTTTCCCTTCCTCAACAGCGCATTGGGCAGTTTCGGCACATTCTGGATATACTCCGCAGTGTGTGCCATAGGCTTTGCTTTCCTATACTGCCGCCTGCCTGAGACAAAGGGAAAGAGACTGGAGGAAATGGAATAAAAAAATAATATTCAATGGTAAAAGCTTGGAAAGAAAAAGTGACCATACCTACATATAAGATAGGTAAGGCAGAGAAGAATCCGATATTCTTGGAGAAAAGAGTCTATCAGGGTTCGTCGGGAGTGGTTTATCCATATCCAGTGATTGAGTCGATTTCCGACGAGAAGGAGGACGTGGAATACCACGCAGTGTTTATCGAGAATGAGTATATAAAGGTGATGATCCTGCCAGAGCTTGGCGGTAGGGTGCAGATGGCATACGACAAGATAAAGCAGCGCCACTTCGTCTATTACAACCATGTGGTGAAACCTGCACTCGTTGGACTCACAGGGCCTTGGATAAGCGGCGGCATTGAGTTCAACTGGCCGCAGCACCATCGCCCCTCCACTTTCCTTCCCATAGATTCGACGATAGAAGAGAATGAGGACGGCTCGGTGACGGTGTGGGTGAACGAGCAGGAGCGTATGTTCCACCAAAAGGGCATGGCAGGCTTCACGCTTCGTCCAGGCTGCGCATTCCTTGAGATAAAGGGAGTGCTATACAACCGCACCAACGTGCCGCAGACTTTCCTCTGGTGGGCAAACCCAGCCGTGGCGGTGAACGACCAGTATCAGAGTGTGTTCCCACCCGACATAAACGCCGTGTTCGACCATGGCAAACGTGCCGTGAGCAGTTTCCCCATTGCCACTGGCACATACTACAAGATGGACTACAGCGCGGGAGTGGATATTTCGAACTACAAGAACATTAAGGTGCCGACATCGTATATGGCGGTGAACTCAAAATACGACTTCGAGGGTGGCTATGAGAACGACACCAAGGGCGGCATGCTACATGTGGCAAGCCACCACCTCAGTCCAGGCAAGAAGCAGTGGACGTGGGGCAACGGCGACTTTGGACGAGCTTGGGACAGAAACCTCACCGACGACGACGGACCATACATAGAGCTTATGGCTGGAGTATATACTGAGAACCAACCCGACTTTACATGGCTCATGCCCTACGAGGAGAAGCATTTTACGCAGTACTTCATGCCCTACAGGGAACTGGGCATAGTGAAGAACGCCACACGCGACCTTGTGATGAACATTGAGATGGTGGAGGGCAAGGCTTGCTTGAAATTGTTGGCTACAAGAAAGCTGGCGACACGCATCGTGTTGGCAGACAACGACGGCAACACCCATTATGACAAGGAAGTTACGCTATCGCCCGAGGAGGTGATGCTGGCTGACATTGAAATAGGCAATGCGGACTGGGCCAACTTGCGGCTGAGGATTCTTTCCGCCGATGCTCCCTATAGCAAGACCCTGATGCAGTGGCAACCTGAGACTGACGAGCTCAAACCCACGCCAAACGCTGCCGAGGCAGCCTTGTTGCCACAGGAGATAAAGACTTGCGAGCAACTATACCTTACGGGGTTGCACCTTGAACAGTACCGACATGCCACATATAGCCCTGTCGATTACTACGAGGAGGCACTGCGCCGCGATCCTCTCGACTATCGCTCGAACAACGCCCTCGGCCTGTGGTACATACGAAAGGGACGCTTCGACAAGGCGGAGCAATATCTGCGTGTGGCGCAAAAAGTGCTTTACAAGCGCAACCCAAACCCATACGACGGGGAACCGCTGTACAACCTCGCACTGGCACTGAAATACGAGGACAAGGAAGACGAGGCATACGAATGGTTCTGGAAATCGACATGGAACAAGGCATGGGCTGACGCAGGATATTTCGCCGCGGCACAAATTTCGTTAAGCCAGCACCGTCTCGACGACGCGCTCGACGAACTGGAGCAGAGTCTTCTCTGCAACTGGCACAACCACAAGGCAAGGGCACTGAAGGCCACTGCACTTAGACAGGCGGGCAGAACCACCGAAGCAATGAAGGTCTGCGACGAGGCACTTGACATAGACCTGTTCAACTATGGCGCACGCTACGAGAAATACCTGCTCTCGGGCGACAAGGGCGACCTTGACGCAATGAAGCAACTGATGCACGGCTGCGAAAACAACTACCATGAACTTGCCCTCGACTATGTCCAGGCAGGCTGCTGGCATGAGGCGGTCAGCGTGCTCGACGTGGCACTGTGCGAGGAAGCTGCGACACCGATGACGCTCTACTATAGAGGTTGGGCTTGTGCGGAACTTGGTTTGACGGATGAGGCAATATCCAATTTCAGGGATGCGGAGCTGAAGGATTCCGACTATTGCTTCCCCAACCGCCTTGAGGATATACTCGCACTCAACGCTGCCAAAGCCACCAATCCTGACGGAGCGTTTGCGCCCTACTATTTGGGATGCCTCTACTACGACAAGAGACAGTATGACAAGGCATACGACAACTGGATGTTGTCGTCGCAACTTAATCCGCAGTTCCCCACGGTGTGGCGCAACCTCGCCCTACTATTGTTCAACAAGCAAGGACGGCACGACGATGCCGTGAACAACATGGAGCTGGCATTCAACCTCGACAGCACCGACGCGCGCATAATGATGGAGCTTGACCAGCTTTACAAACGCATGCAGAAGCCACACGACAAGCGTCTGGCATTTCTTGAGAGCTATAGGGAACTCGTTGAACAACGCGACGACCTGCTGATTGAGTATGCCACACTGCTCAACCAAGCAGGCAAGTACCGCGAGGCAAAGGAACTGATAGATAGCCACACGTTCCATCCATGGGAAGGCGGAGAAGGCAAGGTGACCACGCAGTATCAGGTGGCAAGGGTGGAGTTGGCTATGGATGCCATGGCAGAACAACGCTACGGCGAGGCTATGACACTGCTTAGGGAGTGTCTTGACTATCCGCACCATTTGGGAGAAGGCAAACTCCACGGCGCACAGGAAAACGATTTCCACTATTTGCTCGGCATGGCATGCGAGGGACTTGGCAACACGGAGGCTGCACGCGACTGGTATGAGAAAGCGACGCACGGTCCTCAGGAGCCTGCAGCGGCAATGTACTACAACGATGCCAAGCCCGACAAGATTTTCTATCAGGGTATGGCACTGCTCAGACTTGGCAGGAAAGACGAGGCGAACGGCCGATTCTACAAACTCATAAACTACGGCAAGAACCATATCTTTGAGAAGGTGACGATGGACTACTTTGCAGTCTCGTTGCCCGACCTGCTGATTTGGGAGGACTCGCTTGACGTAAAGAACCAAATCCATTGCCAATTCATGCTCGCACTTGGATATTATGGTTTGGGTGATATGGATAGGGCAATGAGATACCTGTCGGAAGTGGAGGCTCTCGACATAAATCATATCAGTGTAATGCAGTTTAAATCAATGATGGAGAAATTAATTTTGAGTTAAAGACGTTATGAAAAGAATAGTGAAACAAATCTTATTGTGTTTTGCGGCAGTTATCATAGCCGTACAGTCAAACGCTGCTATCGTGCCCGAGGTAAGATGGGACAGCAAAAGTCTGATTATTGATGGCAAGCGCGTTGTGCCGGTTATGGGTGAAGTGCACTACTCACGCATTCCAGCCGATGAGTGGAAGGACGAGGTGAGGAAGATGAAGGAAGGCGGCGTGACCATTATTGCCACTTACGTCTTTTGGAACCACGTTGAGGAACAGGAGGGAATATTCAACTGGAGCGGACAACGTGACCTGCGCCGCTTTATTGAGATTTGCCATGAGCAGCAGCTGCCAGTGGTGCTACGCATAGGCCCATTCTGCCACGGCGAGGTGCGCAATGGAGGCATTCCCGACTGGGTGTTCACAAAGGGTTGTAGGACACGCTCTGAGGAGCCTGTGTTCTTGAATATGGTGGAGAGGCTTTACAGACAGATATTCACACAGATACAAGGGTTGCAATGGAAAGACGGCGGTCCGCTGATTGCCTGCCAGTTCGATAACGAGTATCGCGGTTCGGGCGACTATCTGATGGCACTGAAGCGCATTGCAACTGGCATTGGGTTCGACTTGCCTTTCTACACCCGCACAGGTTGGCCCGAACTGTCAAAGCCAGTGCCTTTCGGTGAGATGCTGCCACTCTACGGCGATTATGCCGACGGCTTTTGGGAGAGGTCGATAGAGGAGACGGCGGGCAACTACTACAAGGCATTCAACTTCAAGGCGTTCCGTTCATCTACTGCCATAGCCACCGAGCAACTTGGCGACCAGAAGGAGAAGCTGATAGAGGGCGACGAGCAGTATCCTTATTTCACTTGTGAACTTGGTGGCGGCATGATGCAAGCCTACCACCGCCGACCCTTTGTCTATCCGGAAGATGCCTATTCCATGGCATTGGTGAAACTTGGCAGCGGCTCCAATCTCTTGGGCTACTACATGTATCACGGAGGCACCAACCCCGAGGGACTGACATGGTTGAACGAAACACAACGCACTGTGGCAACGAACTACAACGACCTGCCAGTGAAGAACTACGACTTTCAGGCACCACTCGGCGAGTTCGGACAGACACTGCCACACTATTATATGTTGCGCAAGCTGCATCTCTTCATGCAGGACTACGGCGAGATGCTGGCTCCCATGGAGGCTACATTCCCAAGCAAGCAGGATATGGCGAAAGGCGAGGACTCGTGTCTTCGCTGGGCGTATCGCTCAGAAGGGGGAAGCGGCTTCATATTCATCAACAACTATGATCGTCTGCAGAAACTCACTGCGAAGCGCAATGTGCAGTTGGAGGCATGCGGCGTGAGACTGCCCAAACTGACCATACCTGTAGGGACGATGTGCATATTGCCAGTGAACATTGACGGAATCAAGTATGCCACAGGACAACTTATTGCCAAGCGAGACGGCAAGATATACATGGAGCAGCTGAGGGGCATACCAACAACCATTGCCCTACAGAACGGCAAGGTATTAAGGAACCTCAAACCCCAAGGCGCCGACAAGCCTGTGTGTGGAAACATTTATCTGCTGACGAGCGAACAGGCTGAACGGCTGTTCATGCAACAGTGCGGACAGGAGGAAGCGACATTCGCCGCAACATGTACGAAAGTGCGCGGGGCAGGACCACTGCGAAAGATTACTATAGGCGTGAACCATGCGGCAGAGGAACCCTCCGATGACGATTTCGCTGACGCCGCCGTGTATAAAATCACTATTCCTGCTGATGCAGCGAAGAATGGCAAACGGTTGCTGCGCATCAGCTACCAAGGCGACTGCGCCCGTCTCTACGCCAACGGCAAGTTGATTGCCGATCAGTTCCAATACGGTCGTCCTTTCCTTTACGGACTTTGGCGACTACCCGAAGGCACAACACAACTTGAGCTCCGCCTACTGCCCCTACAGGCAGACGCTCCCATCTATCTGCCGCGTGAGGCAGACAAGACCCCAGGCGAGGGAGTCAAAAGCGTTGTCATTACGAACGAGGGACTGTAATGCCAATCATAACTAACATTTTTGTGAGTTGATTTTCTAAAAATTATTTGTTGAGAAGAAGAATAATTTGTAACTTTGCAACAAAATTGCGACTAAAGCGCAACGATATGGATATTAACAACAAAAGAGAATCACAATGGAAACAAAAGAAAAAGTATTGGCAACAATGAGGGAGGCTGGTCAGCCTCTAAACGCAGGTAAGATTGCAGAACTGAGCGGACTTGACCGCAAGGAAGTGGATGCAGCCATGAAGCAGTTGAAGGCAGAAGGCGCTATCGTCTCTCCTGTACGCTGCAAATGGGCTCCAGCCCAGTAATTCCCACCATGAGGATATGCGAAACGTCCTGTAGGGTGCTTTCCCTACAGGACGTTTTTAATCTGTTTATAACAATGTGAAAATCAAAGATTTCCACGCTCCTTATCAAGATAGTATTTGTATGTTGCCACTGTTAGCTCGTCGCAGGCTGCCTCGTCGCACACCACGATGGCCTTGGGGTGCATCTGTAGCATAGAGGCGGTCCATTTGTGTGAGATGTCGCCATCGATTATGTGTTTCAGGGCACGCGCCTTGTGATGCCCGTTGCACACGAGCAACACTTCCTTTGCATCCATTACCGTGCCAATGCCCACTGTCAGTGCCTGTGTGGGAACCTTGCTTAGGTCGCCGTCGAAGAAGCGGCTGTTGGCTATTATAGTGTCGGTTGCAAGTGTTTTTATGCGTGTGCGTGATGTCAGCGACGAGCCTGGCTCGTTGAACGCGAGGTGCCCGTCGGGACCAACGCCTCCCATGAAGAGGTCGATGCCTCCCGCGTCCCTAATGGCTTTCTCGTAGTCCTCGCACTCCTTGACAAGGTCTTTTGCATTGCCGTCAAGGATATGCACGTTTTCGGGCTTGATGTCAATGTGTGAGAAAAAGTTGTTCCACATGAAGGAGTGATAGGACTCTGGATGGTTTTGGTCGAGATTGACATACTCGTCCATATTGAAAGTTATGACGTTCTGAAACGACAATTCACCTGATTCGTATTTCCTTATCAGTTCCTTGTAAAGCCCCAGGGGTGACGATCCAGTCGGACAACCAAGCTTGAATGGCTTCTCAGCAGTTGGCTTTGCCTCATTAATACTATGGGCAACATAGTCTGCTGCCCATTTCGACATTTTCTCGTAGTCAGGTTCGATAATTACTCTCATTTCCTTTTTTTGTATGTTGTTGATATTAGGTGGGTTCTATAAATTCCCACCGTAGTTATTTTTATATTTTGTGGGCAAACGTTTTCCATAAATTTGGCTGCACTCGGCATAGCATTTATAAAACCCACCATTATTCTTTCTTGTCAGTCTTTCAACGAATAAGTCACAGTCGTAACTACGCGTACCTTCTTTATATAGGGAGTGTTTTGATCGCGGTCGTCAATGGAGAACTGGCCTTGGTCGGCAGAGACAATTTTGTTTAGCTTGCTGTTGCTGTTCTCGGCAAACTGTTTTGCCGTGGTCTCGGCATTCTTAATTGCCTCCTGCATCATCTCAGGCTTCATCTTCTGGAATGCCACATACTCATACACCGTGCGGTTCTCATATCCTCCATCGACCACTGCCACGCCTTGCTTCAAAAGCTCGCCCTGACGCGCCATGATGCCACGTACGAGCTTCACGTTGGACGAGGTGACGGTGATGGTGGAAGTGATGTTGTAGCGATAGGCACGGAGATTGGTGTTGTACTGGTCGGCATTGAGGTCGATTACCACTGGAGCGTTGACGCTTATCTCGCTGTCCTTCACCCCATGCTGTTTGAGGAACGACTTGACCTTCTGGTTGGTGACATTGATGCGCTGGTAGAGCTCAGGCAGGTCGTTGCCCAGCTCTTTCGTAGGAATGGGCCATGTTACCTTGTCTGCCTCCACCTCCTTCTCCGAAAGTCCCTTTACGGTGACTTTGCGGTCCTTGTTGGCAAAGTCGTCGATGCCATCGTTTATGCACATGCCAAGGAAGGCTATGCTGGCGGCGATGACCGCAGCCTGACTGAATTTTGAGTTTAGATCCATTGTTCTATCCTTTTTGAGGCAAAGATACTAAACATTGTCGGATTTTGTAACAAAAGCGTGTGCTTTTTATTGTTTTTTATAACAAAATGTTTGCCAATTATTAGTTTTATTGATTTTTCTTTGGAGATATGGCAACAAATCATTAACTTTGCTGCGAAAATTCAAAAATTATCCATGGCAGAAAAAAGTATATTCAACCAACGCTCGCTTGAAGCGCTTGACAACAACGACAACATACAGGAATCGGCAAGGATCACACGCCCGTCACTCCTCATAGTACTGTGTGCTATGGTGATGATGTGCGTTGTGGTGGCATATTGGTGCATTTTCGGCACCATGAACTACAAGGTGTCGGCACAGGGAGTGCTGTTTCCACACGGCGATCCAATACCAATGGCATTGCCTTACGGTGGAACGGTGGAACGGGTAATCACAGCCCATGGCAGGCAAATACGGGCGGGCGAACCACTGATGGAGGTGAGGAACGACCTCGCCACAACGGACGTGAAGGCGCAGAACGACGGCGTGGTGCTGACTTATAAGCAGGAAGGAGAGCAGTTCAAGCCTCAGGAGGCAATAGTGTGGATGATGCCGCAAGAGAGCGACAGGATGAACCGCGAGATGCTCGTCTATGCACAGTTTGAGGACGTTCGCAAACTGAGGATAGGCCAGCAGGCACAAGTCACGCCTGCCAATATGGAACGCGAGAAATGGGGATATGCCTATGGCAAGATAACAAGTATTGAGAGATACCCTACAACACAGGGCGAGGTGGCAAGGAAGTTGAAGTTGGATGCCCTCGCGGCTTTTCTTCCCGCCGACAAGGCCATTTATGAAGTGAAGGTGCTGCTCGATGCTGACAGCACTCCCTCTGGACTGAAATGGAGCCGCAAGAAAGCCGAGGAGATTGAAATACCGACAGGAACATTCTGCAACGTACAGGTCATCACCTCGAGAAAAAAAGTATATGAGGTTCTCATAGGCAACGTTGAGGACGCAGTGAACAACCTGATTGGAGAGTAACGCCATGAAGATAGGGAACAAGGTAAAGAAAGTGCCGGTAGTCATACAGATGGAGTCGGTGGAGTGTGGAGCGGCATCGCTCTGCATGATACTTGCCTACCACGGCAAATGGCTGCCCTTGGAAGAGGTGAGGACGGCATGCGGAGTGTCGCGCGACGGCAGCTCGGCAAAGAGCATCCTAAAGGCAGCCAGGGGCTACGGACTCGAGGCGGCTGGCTACCGTGTGGAGCCGGAGGCGCTGGAAGGCATGCAACCCTGCATAATACACTGGAACTTTGAGCATTTCGTGGTGTTCCGCGGATTCAAGAATGGTAAGGCTTGCCTAAACGACCCAGCCATTGGGCCAGTGGAGGTGCCGATGGAAGAGTTTGAACGGGCGTTCACGGGTATAGCACTTGAGTTCTCTCCAACAGAGAAATTTGAGAAGGGAGGAAGCAGGACAAGCATATTCAAGTATGTGAAGAAGCACCTACAGGGAGCAATGTCGGCTTTTTGGCTGACGATGACGTTTGGACTGCTGACAGCCTGCGTGTCCATTGCCGTGCCGTTGTTCACGCGAATATTCGCCGACGAGATCCTTTCGGGACGTAACCGAGACTGGCAGACGGTTTTCCTCGTCTCGATGGCTGCCATGGCTGTGTTCAATTTCTTCTTGGTGATATTGCAAGAGCTATACAGCAAACGCATAGCGGGAATACTGGCAATGAAGGGCAACATAGGATTCCTGCGCCATGTGCTGTCGCTGCCGATGAATTTCTTTGCCATGCGTTATGTGGGCGACCTGCAACAGCGACGCTATCTGAACGAGACCATAACCAACTCTCTGGTAACAGTGCTCGCTCCGCAGGCAATAAATGTGGCGATGCTGGTACTATACCTTGTATTAATGTTGTCGTATAACGTGGCGCTGACACTGATAGGCATAATAGCGGTTGTGGTGAACATCATCTCGCTGCAATACTTTGCAGAGAAGCGTGTGAATCTCGTGAGAAGCCAACAGAGAAGCATGGCACAATACTACAACGCCACGGTGTCGTGCATCGACAACATGGAGAGCGTGAAGGCTGCTGGTGCCGAAGCGGGCTTCTTCGAATATTGGAGTGGACTATGGAGCCAAAAGTTCAATATTGAGAGCGAAGCCACGGTAAGGACCCTAAAGATGGGACTTCTGCCCACTTTAGTGCTGACGCTGGTGAACTCCACGGTACTCATTTTGGGTGCCTACAACATACTGTGCGGAGAGATGACGATAGGTATGCTGCTCGCCTTCCAAGGATTCATGTCATCATTCATGATACCTGTGAACGCAGTGGTGACGGCAAGCCAAAGTCTAATAGAGATGCGGTCGGAAATGGAAAGCGTGGAGGATGTGATGAAATACCCTTCAGACAAGCGTGGCGACAACGGCATCATGGCGGAAGGAAAGCTGGGAGGCGAGTTGGAGCTGCGTCACGTCACTTTCGGATATAACCCGCTGATGCCACCACTGATTGAGGATTTCAATCTGCATCTAAAACCAGGCAAGAGCGTGGCTTTCGTTGGTTCGAGCGGTTGCGGCAAATCGACATTGGCAAAACTGATTTCTGGACTTTACAAACCGTGGAGTGGCGAGATTTTGTTTGACGGACGACCTATTGAGACGATAAGCCAGGAGGAGATGACAAACTCTGTGGCGGTGGTTGACCAAAACGTTGTGTTGTTTGACGACACCATCGCACAGAACATCAAGATGTGGGACCAGTCGATAGAGGACTTCACCATGATGATGGCGTGCAACGACGCACAGATAAGGAAAGACATTATCAATCGTCCTGAGGGATTCTCGACAAGGCTGATAAAGGGAGGACAGAACTTCAGTGGCGGTCAACGTCAACGTATGGAGATAGCCACGGCGCTCGCCAAGGAACCAGTAATACTGATTATGGACGAGGCGACGAGCGCACTTGACCCAACCACGGAGGAACACGTGATGGAGGCTATAAGGATAATGGGCGCGACACAAGTGATTGTAGCCCATCGCCTCTCCACCATACGCGACTGCGACGAGATTATCGTCATGGACCAAGGCAAGATAAAGCAGCGAGGCACCCACGACGAGCTAATAGCACAGGAAGGAATGTATAAGGAGTTGATGAAGAGCATTTAATACGATATGTCGATATTCTTAGACCAAATAGAAAAACGGAGGAGGCTTGAGGAAACCACCCTGATGGAGACATTCGAGCGGGCAAGGAAACGAATGGGATTCAGCGGCGGCACAAAGCAACGTATTCCGCAGACGGACCACAGCCGACTGCGGACGGTGCTTGACGCACTGGGAGTTACTGGCTATGAGTTTTCCGACAACGGAATGGCATCTCCAGAGGAAATGCTCACTTCCATACTGCGCCCAAACGGAATAATGACACGAAAGGTGGTTCTTAAAGACAAATGGTGGACGAACACCGTAGGACCATTGTTGGGCTACGACAAGGATGGAAACATAACGCCACTTATTCCCACGAAATGGGGATTCGGCTACACCTACACCGACAAGGACGGAGTACAGCGCAAGGTGGACAGGGAGGCAATGAAGACCGATTTGAGCCAACACGCCATATCGTTCTGCACGCCTTTGCCCAACAGGAAGCTTTCGACAAGAGACTTGTTGAAGTTTGTCCTAAAGTCTATCTCGGCATCAAACTTCGTACTGCTTTTGGGAGCAGCCCTCGTGCTGGCTCTTTTCGGAATGTTCACGCCAATGGCAAACAAGATGATTTTCGATATGGTAATCCCAACTGGCGATGCCAGCGAGTTGCTACCGATATTGGGCTTGTTGGTCGGTGCGGGAGTAGGAACGATGCTGTTCTCGCTGACGCGCAACCTCTGTACGGAGCGCGTAAGGAGAGTCGTGGAAATGAAACTGCAGAACGCCATAATGGCACGCATGTTCCTCCTCAGCCCAAACTTCTTCGCCAAGAACTCATCGGGCGAGCTGACCATGCGCATCAACAATGTTTCCGTAATTTGCTCTTTGGTGAACGATGCCATAGTGGGTACATTCCTTACCATGCTCTTCTCAATTGTTTATTTCATTCAGGTCTTTATTTATGCACAATCTCTGCTCGTCCCGTCATTATGCATCATAGCGGTGGAGATAATCGCGCTGACGCTCTATTACAAGAGCATCGTAAAGGTTAGGGCAACATACACCGAGAAGGTAAGTAAGCTATCGGGTATGGAGTACGGTATGTTTGCAGGAATACAGAAGTTGAAGCTCACAGGAAGCGAGAAAAGGGCTTTTACCCTCTGGCTCGACAAATACTCCGATGCCTCCCACCCTATCTACAATCCCTCCCAAGACCGCCGCATACTGCCGGCACTGTTGCAGTTGTGCAATATTGGCGGCACGGTATTGCTCTACTATTTCATTCTATCTACGGAAGTGTCGATGAGCAACTACATAGCTTTCACGTCGGCATACGGAATGATTGCCGCCGCAATAACGGCATTGGTGCCATCAATACCTGAAATGGCACAGGCAAGACCAATGCTCGACAACCTCAGACCGCTATTGGAGGCAACACCCGAGATAGAGCAGAATGCGCCCCAAGTGGACGAGCTGATGGGAAGCATCGAGATGAACGACGTGTCATTCAGATACTCTGATGACAGTCCGCTCGTTATTGATAACATAAGTCTCTCCATCGCCCCAGGAGAGTATGTGGGCATAGTGGGCAAGTCGGGATGCGGTAAATCGACACTGATGAGGCTTCTGCTCGGCTTCGAAAAGCCCTTGAAGGGAGAGATATATTACGACAACTACGACTTGGCAAAGGTGGATAAGACCAGCCTGAGACGCAAGATAGGATGCTGTCTGCAAAATGGGAGCCTCTTCACTGGCGACCTCTTCCGCAATATCACCATCACCGCTCCTTGGGCAACGCACGACGATGCATGGGAGGCTCTGCGCATGGCAGACATGGAGAAGGATGTGAAGCGCATGCCAATGGGACTGCACACCGTAGTGGTTGAGGGCAGTGGAGGATTCAGCGGCGGACAAAAGCAAAGACTGCTGATAGCACGTGCCTTGATAGGTCACCCACAGATAATCTTCTTCGACGAGGCGACATCGGCCCTCGACAACATTTCGCAGAAGCAGGTGAGCGACAATCTCGACTCGCTACACTGCACAAGAGTGGTGATAGCGCACCGACTATCGACCATCCGACACTGCGACCGCATAATAGTGCTCGACCAGGGACACATTGCCGAAGAAGGCAACTTCGACGAGCTGATGGCAAAGAAGGGACTGTTCTACGAAATGAGTTTGAGGCAGATGTGAGATTAACTAATACAATAATATAATGTATAGAAAACTATTATTAATTGCAACGACAATGGCAGCCATGGCAAGCTGTAGCAATGGCGGACAGAGTGACAATGTGAAAGACACTGTCGATACCGTGAAGGTCGAAAGCCTAAGGCATGGCACCTTCGACGAGCCCTTTGCCGTGCAAGGAAAAATAAAGGCAAGCCAATATGCCGACGTGTCGTTCCAAATGGCACTGCCCATTGAGGCGGTGTTTGTACACAACGGTCAGACTGTGGCAAAAGGACAGCAGATAGCAAGCCTGAACACGTTCAAGCAGCAGAACTCAATAGAGCAAGCGAGGAAAACCGTGGAACAAGCCAAACTGAACATGGAGGACGTGATAATCTCACAAGGCTATGACCCAGACAAGCCACAGTCAATACCCGCCGAGATAAAGCGGCTTGCCGAAGTGAAAAGCGGCTATAGCTTAGCCATTAGCCAACAAAAGGCTGCCGAGCACGATTTGGCTCAGAGCGTGGTCAAGGCACCATTCAGTGGAGTCGTAGCCAACCTCAGCATACAGCCGCACACAATGTCGCAAGCCGGGACACCAATCTGTCGCATCATATCCGCCGAGAAAATGGAAGTGGAGTTTAAGGTCATGGAGGCAGACCTTGGCATGGTAAAGGTGGGCGACACCGTAGGCGTGACCCCCGTTGCCACACGCTCAAGGACATACGATGCAAGAGTTATGGACATAAACCCAATGGTGGACGAAAACGGAACAGTAAGCATAAGGGCGGTGCTAAAGGCAGACAAGGATTTGTTTGACGGCATGAATGTGGAAGTGAGCTTCGAGCGACATCTCGAAGCTGTCACGATAGTGCCAAGGAAAGCCATTCTACAGAGGGGCGGACACCAAGTGATATTTGTTGCAGAGAAAGGCATCGCAAGGAAATACAAGGTCTCGCCAAGGCAGGAAGCCAAGGGGCTGTGTGTGGTGAACACGGAAGAAGCCTTGCCGCAAGGATGCCTAGTAATAGTGGAAGGCAACGAGACATTGACCGACGGAGAAAGAATAGTAGTAAAGAAATAAAGTCAGACATGAGATACATCGGAATAATAGTATCACTGCTGATAGCCACCACGGCGGAAGCGCAACGTTCGGTGACGCTCGACCTCGAACGCACTGTGGCCCTGGCTACCGATAGTTCACTATCGGCAGACAAATACCGCAGTGTGCTTGAAGCCAACCGCTTCGAGCATCTCTCGTGGTTGGCAAGCAGAAAACCGCAACTGGCACTGTCGTCCACGCCATTGCAATATGAGCGATACATGGTGCAACGGTACATCAGCGACGAAGACCGTGACACCTACCGCGAACAGCAGATGCTATACTCAGAGGCAAGCTTGGGGCTAACACAGCAGATTGAGTCATTGGGCGGCACGCTCTATGCCTCGACAGGTCTTGGCTTCCTTCACACTTTCGGCAATGGGACAAACTACAACGAGTTCACCACGGTGCCAATAAAGGTTGGCTACAAGCAAAGCCTTTGGGGATTCAACGAGTTGAAATGGAATAAGCTGATAGAGCCAATGAAACTGAAACTGGCGGAGAAGACCTACGCCTACAACGTTGAGACGGCGGCACAGACGGCAGTGACTCTCTTTTTCAACCTTGCACTGGCACAAGATATGCAGCGCATGGCAGAGGAGTATCTACAAACCTGTGACACCATCTATGCCATCGGTCGCCGACGCTTTAAGATTGCGAGCATCTCCAAGGCGGAGCTAAGCATACTTGACCTGCAGCGGACTAACGCACTTAACACGTTGGACAACGCAAGTATCTCGCGCAATGAGGCGGCAAAGAGCCTCGCCACCTATCTTGGGATGGACCGTGACACGGATATTGAGTTGATAATACCAACCATGCCGATTTCGCTGATTGTCAATCCTGCCGATGCCATAAGATACGCACGGGAGAACAACCCAAGATACGTTGAGACACAACAGGGTGTGACAGAGGCACAAAAGGAAGTTGAGAAGGCAAAGGTGGAGCGACGTATAAGCATCGACATCGATGCCAGTATAGGTCTCAACCAAGTTGCAGACAATTTCTGGGACTCTTACCACAAGCCACTGCGACAAGAGTCTGCCGTAATTTCCCTATCGGTGCCTCTCAAGGATTGGGGACAGCGGAAGAATGCCTATTTGGCAGCAAAAAGCCGACTTGAGAACGCCGAGAAGACACAAAAAGAGACAGCACGCGACACCGAACTCGATGTAGTGGTGACAGTTGACGACTTCAACAAGAGACAAAACATTGCCAACAACTCGCTCAAGGCACTGAACGTGGCACAGGAGGCATATGACGCAATGCTTGCAAGATTCATCAAAGGACAAGCCACCGTCAACGACCTGTCACTGGCACAGGACTATTGGCAGACAGCAAGGCAGAACTACACTCAAAGCCTACAAAACTATTGGGTATCATACTACAAACTCCGTTGTCTGACACTCTACGACTTTAAAAAGCACGAAATCATCACCCACAACAACAAGGGCAGTCGGAAGTAAAAACTTCTACTGCCCTTATCGTTTTATTGCACAAACGACGAGTTTTGTGCACAATAAAAGGCTGAATGTGCATAAAAACGTCGTTTTTCTTTGTTAAATGAAAAAAAATGGTTACTTTTGCAACCAATTTGCAGGAAAAGCAAACAATAAATAACAATCAATAAAAAACAAATGAGTTTGAAAATCGTTGTACTTGCCAAGCAAGTACCAGACACACGAAACGTGGGCAAGGACGCAATGACAGCCGAAGGTACTGTCAACCGCGCCGCTCTGCCTGCCATCTTCAATCCTGAAGACTTGAACGCTCTGGAGCAGGCCCTTCGCCTGAAGGAGCAGAACCCAGGTTCCACCGTTGGTATTCTGACGATGGGTCCTCCCCGTGCGGCAGAAATTATCCGCCAGGGCCTCTATCGCGGAGCTGACACAGGCTGGCTCCTTACCGACCGCCTCTTTGCTGGTGCCGACACTCTCGCCACCTCCTATGCTCTTGCTACTGCCATAAAGAAGATAGGCGATGTGGACATCGTTATCGGTGGACGTCAGGCTATCGACGGTGACACGGCACAGGTTGGACCACAGGTAGCACAGAAGCTTGGCCTCAACCAGGTGACATACGCCGAGGATATTGAGAAATGCGAGAATGGCAAGCTGACAATACGCCGCCAGATTGATGGTGGTGTGGAGACAGTGGAGGCTCCGATGCCAGTGGTTGTGACAGTGAACGGAAGCGCAGCCCCATGCCGTCCATGCAACGTGAAACTCGTTATGAAATATAAGCGTGCCACTGCTCCGATGGAGCGCACGGAGGACATGCCTTACAAGGAGCTATACGAGGAGCGTCCATACCTGACACTGAACCAGTGGTCGGTGGCTGACGTTGACGGCGACCCACTGCAGTGTGGTCTCAGTGGCTCGCCAACAAAGGTGAAGGCAGTGAAGAACATCGTGTTCCAGGCAAAGGAGAGCAAGACCCTTACAGGCAGCGATGCTGATGTTGAGGGACTGATAAAGGAATTGTTGAACGAGAAAATCATTGGCTAAAATAAGATATGAACAACGTTTTTGTATATTGTGAGATCGAAGGCACTCAGGTGCAGGAGGTTTCTCAGGAACTTTTGACAAAGGGCCGCAAATTGGCCAATGAGTTGGGTGTTGACCTCAACGCCATAGTTGCCGGTAGCGGCATAAAGGGAAAGGTTGAGGACCAAATTTTGCCATACGGTGTTGACAAACTATTCGTTTTCGACGGAGAAGGACTCTTCCCCTATACATCGGCACCACACACAGACATTCTGGTCAACCTCTTCAAAGAGGAACAGCCACAGATTTGCCTCATGGGTGCTACGGTGATAGGCCGTGACCTTGGTCCACGTGTGTCGTCGTCACTCACCAGTGGTCTGACAGCCGATTGCACAGAGTTGGAGATTGGTCCATACGAGGACAAGAAGAACAACAAGGTGTATGAGAACTTACTCTATCAGATTCGTCCAGCATTCGGCGGAAACATCGTGGCAACTATCGTGAACCCTGACCACCGTCCACAGATGGCTACCGTACGCTCTGGTGTAATGCAGAAGGCTATCTATGAGGGACAGGCTAAGGGCGAGGTGGTTTATCCAGAGGTTGAGAAGTACGTGTCTGCCGAGGCTTACGTGGTAAAGGTGCTCGACCACCACGTAGAGGCAGCAAAGCACAACCTAAAGGGTGCGCCTATCGTTGTGGCTGGTGGCTACGGCGTTGGTTCGAAGGAAGGTTTCGACCAGCTTTTCCAGTTGGCAAAGGTGCTCCACGGTGAGGTAGGTGGCTCACGTGCCGCAGTGGATGCGGGTTGGATTGACCACGACCGCCAGATAGGTCAGACAGGCGTCACGGTTCACCCAAAGGTGTATATCGCATGCGGTATCAGCGGACAGATTCAGCACATTGCGGGTATGCAGGACTCAGGCATCATCATCTCGGTGAACAACGACCCAGAGGCTCCTATCAACAAGATTGCCGACTATGTGATAGTTGGTACCGTTGAGGAGGTGGTTCCAAAATTAATCAAGTATTACAAGCAGAGTAGTAAATAAAGGAAAAGGTGTTATGATGAGAAGTTATAAATCCCAATCATAACTCCCCCAAAAACAAAGAATAAAGATAATGGCAAACTATTATACAGACCACCCAGAATTCGAGTTCTACTTGAATCATCCTGAGATGAAGAGAATAGTCGAACTGAAGGAACGTAATTATGCTGACAAAGACCAGTTTGAGGACGCACCAGTCGATTTCGACGACGCTATCGAGAACTACAAGCAGATGCTGGAGATTACTGGCGACATCGCGGCAAACATCATTGAGCCAAACGCAGAGGACGTGGACCTTGAAGGACCACACTTGGAGAACGGCCGCATGATATATGCCTCTAAGACTTTCGACAACCTTGACGCTACACGCAAGGCTGGATTGTGGGGCGTGTCGATGCCACGCCGCTATGGTGGCCTCAACATGCCTATCACTCCTTACTCAATGGCCTCAGAAATTGTTGCAGCTGCAGACGCTGGTTTCCAGAACATCTGGTCGCTGCAAGATTGCATAGAGACTCTATATGAGTTTGGTGACGAGGAGCAGCGTAAGAAGTATATACCACGCGTATGTGCCGGAGAGACAATGTCAATGGACCTCACCGAGCCAGATGCTGGTTCTGACCTGCAACGCGTGATGCTTAAGGCAAGCTACGATGAGGAAAACAAGTGCTGGCGTCTGAATGGTGTGAAGCGCTTTATCACCAATGGCGACTCTGACATCCACCTCGTGCTCGCACGCTCTGAGGAAGGAACACACGACGGCCGCGGTCTCTCGATGTTCATCTATGACAAGCGCGACGGCGGTGTTACCGTACGTCACATTGAGCACAAGCTCGGTATCCACGGCTCACCAACATGTGAGTTGGTATATAAGAACGCCAAGTGCGAGCTCTGCGGAAGCACACGCATGGGACTCATCAAGTACGTCATGGCACTGATGAACGGTGCGCGCCTTGGTATTGCAGCCCAGTCGGTTGGTGTCAGCCAGGCGGCCTACAACGAAGGTCTCGCCTACGCCAAGGAGCGCAAGCAGTTCGACACTGCCATCATCGACTTCCCCGCCGTTTACGACATGCTCTCACGCATGAAGGCAAAACTTGATGCCGGTCGCTCAATACTCTATCAGACAGCACGCTACGTTGACATCTACAAGGCTCTCGACGACATAGCACGCGAGCGCAAACTCACTCCAGAGGAGCGTCAGGAGCAGAAGAAATATAGCCGTTTGGCTGATGCCTTCACTCCGCTGGCAAAGGGTATGAATTCTGAGTATGCCAACCAGAATGCCTACGATGCCATACAGATTCATGGTGGTTCGGGCTTCATCATGGAGTACAAGAGCCAGCGCCTCTATCGCGACGCACGCATCTTCTCCATCTACGAGGGTACGACACAGTTGCAGGTTGTTGCAGCCATACGCTACATCACCAACGGCACATATCTCTCGATAATGAAGGAGATGATGGAGCGTCCTATCTGTGAGTGCGCACAGCCAATGCGTGAGCGCATAGCCAAGCTCATCGCCCTCTATGAGGATGCCATCAACTACGTGAAGGAACAGAACGACCAGGCACTTCAGGACTTCCTTGCACGCCGCCTCTACGAGATGACAGCCGACATTATCATGTCAATCCTGCTTCTCGAGGATGCCACACGCGCACCAGAGCTGTTCAAGAAGAGCATCAACGTATTCCTGCGTCACGCAGAGGCCGAGTGTACAGCACACCATAGCTACATCAAGGCTATGAAGGCTGAGGACTTGGATAATTTTAAAGCTATTTAATTGAAGAGTGAAGAATGAAGAATGAGACAAACGCGGATTAGCGCAGTACATTCTTCATTCTTCATTTTCCATTCTTAATTCTTCATTTTCTATGATTTGTCCAAACTGCCATACCGAATTTGTCGGCAACTTTTGCCCCTCATGCGGACAGAGTGCCAAGACACAACGATTCACCGTAAAGAATGCTTTAATGTCAACCCTTGAGGTATGGGGTATGGGCAACCGTAGTTTGCCCCGAACGCTGTTCCATCTGTTCACGCGTCCGGGCTATATGATAGGCGAATATCTTGATGGAAAGCGTATGCCGTTTTTCCCACCAGTCAAGATGCTGTTTGTCCTATGCATCTTTTTCGCTTTGGCAACGACCTTGGTCGATGGCTACAGTATAGAGGATACGGTAAAGAAAGAGGTGGCTAAAGAGATGAAGGAGAAAATTAAGGAAAAGGCAACCGTAGTGGCTGACTCCACCGCAAGGAATGATTCTACGGCAAAGGCAGACTCAAGCAAGATTGTGCTTAGTGGACAACCTGCCGAGGCAAAGAGGGAAGTGGAGAATAAGGCTACAGAGAAAATGGAGGAAGACAATGACAACCCAAGCAAGGAAGTGCTTTTCACTGTGAATGGAAACAAGATAAAGGTTGAGGACTTTATTGACGGTGTCAAGGGCATAGCGAAATGGTTGGAGGACCACAAGGCAATAGAGCTCCTTTGTCTTCACTGCTTCTTTATGTTCTTCTCATGGCGAGTGTTCAGAAAGTCACCAATCCGCCCAGAGGCAACACTTGCTGAGAACTTCTTCTCTCAAGTGTATATCAGTGGGCAGATGATGGCGGCTTCCATCGTTTATGTCTTAATTTTTGGAAATACGAAATCGACTTTCTATCCTCTTCCTTGGTGGGCTTTGTTCGGTCTGTTCGTTTGGGACTTCAAACAGCTTTTCGGCTATGAGTGGAAAGCCACCGTAAAGCGTACCATACTGATTCACGCCTATTCGTTCATCGCATTTATATTTATATGCGTTATAGTGATATTGTTTTTAGGCATTATCACGGGTATTTATCAGTCAATTATAAATTGAGCGGGCAAAGAGGCTATTTCCCCAACAATTTGACAAGATTATTAAAAGTGTCCTCGCTCACCTTGAACGCCGTTCCGTGGCGTATGCCTTGTGGGAAGCTTGCCTCATCGGAAACGTCGGTCCATGTCTCGCCGTGGTCAGTGCTTCGTATTGCCCCATACTTTCCCAATGTATATTTGTCGAGATAGACATAGAGCGTGTCACCAACAAAAAGCGGTGCTGGACCTTCTGCCCAGTATTTGCCCGTTATTGGCTCAGAGACATCGGTAGGAAACCCCTTCTTTATTTTTTTCGTTCTCGTGATGCGCAGATTCTTCTCGGCAGGAAGCGAGTTCTCGTTCTTCACCACCATTATGAGGTCTTTCCTCACAGGGTCGCGCACTATCGCCGCGTCAATAACGTTGAAATCTGGATTGAAGAATATACGCGTCTTTGTGAAAGTCTTGAAATCGCGGGTCGTGGTGCAATAGATTCGGTGGTTCCACTGTTTCTCACGTTCCGTTGACTGGACTGGGCTATGGCGTCCTGGTATTGTTGTTGCCCAAATGATGTAGAAGGTCTTTGACGGTTTGTCATAGAAGAGTTCAGGAGCCCAACAGTTCTGAGCCTCAGGTTCATCAGCCATAACGGGAATAGCCTTCTGCTCGCTCCAGTTCACGAGGTCTCGCGACGAGGCGTAACCGATAATCCGGTCAGTCCAACTTGAAGTCCAAACCATGTGGAAAGTGCCATCGGGTCCTTCCACTATGCTTGGGTCACGCATCAGGCTGTCCTTGCCGATGACAGGTCGCAACAGCGACTTGTTACCATTAAGTGCGGTCCATTTCAGTCCATCATAACTGTAGGCGAGATGCAAGCCATCTTTCTGACCGCGGAAATAGGAGAAAAGATACACATCTTTCGCCATGGAAGTCAAGGCAGACATAAGTGCCATGACAATAAAGAATTTCTTTTTCATGCCGTAATAAATTGTTTGTCGGGTGCAAATATACCAATTATTTCCCAAACAAACAAGCCATTCACAATAAAAGTTGCTTTGCAACGTTTTATTATAAGACATTGAATAGACTCAAAATCATAATGGCATCGTTGTTCTGCGTATGCGCCTTTGCAGCGCCACAGGACAACCGTACGTCACGACAAGGGCAGACCGTGCAGTCAACCCAGGTCGCTGACGATGATGATATTGTGCCTGACTCTGCCGCACATTCGCGGTGGAAGGTGAGGCGTACCGCACCATTGACTACCGCCGACCTCGACTCTGCGGCAACCGACTTGAGGATGCCTGACAACATAATGCAGAAAGCGGAGTATGACGACTCGACTGGAATGTATTTCATAGGCTCAAAAATAGGCGATTCATATCTCAACACCCCTTTACTCATGACTCCAGAGGAATACCGCCAATGGAGTGGGAAGCGTGCGATGAGACGTTTCTTCAGGGAGAAGAACGCAGAGGAGGTGGCAAACAAGGGGCAGGACAAGTTCTCGTTCTCCGACATGCACTTCGACCTCGGACCGGCGGAGAAGATTTTCGGTCCTGGAGGAGTGAGGATAAAGACACAGGGAACAGCGGAACTGAAACTCGGAGGCACGTTGAAAAACATAGACAACCCATCGCTTCCTATCAGGAACAGGAAGACGAAGTCGATTGACTTCGACGAGAAAATCAACCTCAACATGACCGGCAAGGTGGGCGACAAAGTGAACATGAGCCTCAACTACAACACCGACGCCACCTTCGACTTCGACACGAAGAACATAAAACTGAAATACGAGGGTAAGGAAGACGAGATAATAAAACTCGTGGAGGCTGGCAACGTCTCGTTTCCTTCAAACTCATCGCTCATAAAGGGAGCTTCGTCGTTGTTCGGAGTACGCACCGACATGCAGTTCGGCAAGCTGAAACTGCAGAGCGTCATCTCGCAGAAAAAATCCTCCACAAAGAGCGTCTCGTCAAAAGGCGGCACGCAGCTGACACCCTTTGAGCTCAACGTAGCAGACTATGAGGAGAACCGCCATTTCTTCCTCGCCCACTATTTCCGTAGCATCTACGACAAGGCAATGTCAACTCTCCCAAACATTCTCACGGGAGTGAAGATAACGCGTGTGGAGATTTGGGTTACCAACAAGACAGGAACGACAAGCAACTCACGCAACATCATTGCACTTGCCGACCTTGGCGAGGGTCAGGCAATAAGCAACCCATTATGGAACGGCAACGGCATGGCATCGCCATCTAACAGTGCCAACGACGAATATCAGCAGATGACGACCCAGTATGCCGACGCACGTAACATCGACCGGACATCTATAGTGCTCGATGCCATACCAGGCTTCTCTGGTGGAGTTGACTACGAGAAGGTGCAAAGTGCCCGCCTGCTGACCCCATCGGAGTACTCCCTGAGCTCAGGGCTCGGATATGTCTCACTGAAGACGACCATGCAGACAGACCAGGTGCTTGCCGTAGCATACGAATACACACTCGGTGGACAGACATTTCAAGTTGGCGAGTTCTCCACCGACCGACAGGATACTTCAGAGGCATTGTTCGTAAAGTCCCTGAAGAACACCAACAATAGCCCAGCAGCCCCCAACTGGCAACTGATGATGAAGAATGTCTATTACCTTGCCTCAACGGTGGAGAAGCAGAAGTTCCGTCTCGACGTGAAGTTCAAGAGCGATACTACAGGTGTGTATCTCAACTACATACCCGTACAGGAGGTCAAACAGCAGACCCTCGTCAGACTGTTGGGAGCTGACCGCCTCGACGACAACGACAAACCCAACCCCAACGGATATTTCGACTATGTGGAAGGCTACACCGTGAGCAACGGAAGGGTGTTTTTCCCTAAGGTTGAGCCTTTTGGCTCATATCTGTTCAACCAACTGAAGGCTGCGGGCATGGACAGTGCCAAGGCAGAGCAATTCAGTTTTAGGGAACTATATGACAACACCCGCACCACAGCCAAACAACTCACGACAAAAAACAAGTTCCTGCTCACAGGACAATTCAAGGGCTCGTCGGCAAACGTAATATCACTCGGTGCCTACAACGTGCCACGAGGCTCCGTCGTGGTTACTGCTGGAGGCATGGTGTTGACGGAAGGCAGCGACTATAGCGTTGACTATTCGGCAGGCGAGGTGACAATCCTCAATCAAAGCATAATCGACGCAGGCACATCGGTGAACGTATCGTTAGAGAGCGACACAGAATACGGAATGCAACGAAAGACAATGTTTGGTCTGAACTGGGAATACGACTTCACCAAGGACTTGCAGATTGGCGGAACATTCCAGCGGCTATATGAGCAGACACTGACCTCTAAAGTGTCTATGGGCAGTGAGCCCCTAAACAACATCCTTTGGGGAGCCAACATCAACTGGAAGCACGAGAGCCAGTGGCTTACCGACATGCTCGACAAGTTGCCATTGCTCCACTTGACCAAACCCTCCTATATCTCGTTCACGGGAGAGTTTGCGCAACTCATAGCTGGACAAGCAAGCGGAACACAGGACAACGCATCATACATTGACGACTTTGAGGACGCAAAGAACAACATCGACATCAGCGACCCGAAGTCATGGGTGTTGTCAAGCGTCCCATCGCTTTTCCCCGAGCATGATGACAACAACGGACTGTCAAGTGGTTTCAACCGCGCCCAAATGGCTTGGTACACCATCGACCCACTGTTCACCTACCGTTCCTCGTCGCTTACTCCTGCCCACATCAAGAGCGACCTTGAGCAACTCTCCAACCACTACATCCGTGAGATTTATGTGAGCGAGCTTTACCCCAACCGCGACCAAAGCACCTACAATGGGGCGACCTCGACACTCTCCATACTCAACCTTGCCTATTATCCTACCGAACGCGGTCCTTACAATTTCTCCACACAGATGAATACCGACGGTTCACTGCCAAACCCACAGACGAAATGGGCAGGAATGATGCGGAAGCTCGACACCAACGACTTTGAGACTGCCAACATCGAGTATGTGGAGTTTTGGCTGCTCGACCCCTTCATCTACACCCGTGACCAAGCCGACGCATCACTCTATGGCGGCGACCTCTACATCAATCTTGGCGAGGTGAGCGAGGATATTCTGCGCGACGGAAAGAAATTCTACGAGAGCGGAATGCCTGTTGATGGCACAAGCAGCTTCACCACCACGCAATGGGGAAAAATACCGGTACAGGCAACGCAAACCTATGCCTTTGCCACTACTACCGGGGCACGCGAGAAACAGGACGTGGGATACAACGGACTAACTGATGCTGAGGAGCAGACCTTCGACAGCTATGCCGATTTCCGAGCCTTTGCCCAGACCATAACCAACGACAGCGTGAGGACAGCATGGCAAAAAGATCCAGCCAACGACAACTACCACTATTTCCGAGGAAGAGATCTTGACGAGCGCAAGGCTACAATACTGGAACGCTATAAGCGTATAAACAACCCGCAGGGCAACTCTCCCGACAACGACACTCAGACCGAGGGCTACGACACATCCTACAAGACTACGCCCGACGTTGAGGACATCAACCAGGACTACACCCTCAACGAGTATGAGCGCTATTATCAGTACAAGATAAGCCTACGGCCAGAGGATTTCGATGAGAGCCGCATAGGACAGAACTATCTCAGCGAAATACGCGAGGCATTGGCTCCTTTGCGCAATGGAAAGAAAGAGAAGGTGAACTGGTATAAGTTCCGCATTCCCCTAAATTCCGCCAACCGCGACAAGATTGGCTCTATCAGCGACCTCACGAGCGTTAGGTTCGTGCGCATGTTCCTAACAAATTTTGAGCGTCCGATAATACTGCGTTTCGGCAGTCTCGACCTCGTGCGTGGCGAATGGAGGACATTCGAGCAGGAACTTGGTGCTCAAGTATCGGCTTCAAGCGGAACACTCGAGACAAGTGCGGTGAACATAGAGGAGCACACCGACAAGACACCAGTGAACTACGTGCTGCCCCCAGGCATCAGCCGTGTGACTGACCCATCGCAGCCACAACTCGTGGAGAACAACGAGCAGGCACTGAACCTTACGGTGAAGAATCTGCAGCACGGCGAGGCAAAGGCTGTCTATAAGACTACAACGCTCGACTTGCGACAGTACAAGCGTTTGCAGATGTTTGTACATGCCAACGCACTACAGCAGAACACCACACAGCTGCAAAACGACCAACTCGCACTGTTCATACGCCTTGGCAGCGACTACCGCAACAACTACTACGAGTATGAGATCCCTTTAAAACTGACCCCCGAGGGCAAATATGACTACCGCTCGGCAGAGAGCCGCAAGATTGTCTGGCCTGAGGAAAACCTGCTCGACCTTGAACTGACAAAACTCGTAAAGCTGAAAAAGGCACGCAACATTGCCCGTGCCAATGGAGGAGCGGCATACAACCGTGAATTCAGCAACTACGACGAGGACCGCCCCAGCAACAAGATGACCATCATGGGCAACCCCTCGATTGGCGAGATAAAGACCATTCTCATCGGTGTGAGGAACATCTCATCGGGCATGAAGTCGGGAGAAGTGTGGGTGAACGAGATGCGACTGCTCGAAGTGAACAACAAGGGAGGTTGGGCTGCCTCAGGGGCATTGAACGTGCAACTCTCTGATTTCGGAACGGTCAACCTCTCTGGACGCATCATGACCGACGGTTTTGGAGGGCTGGAGGAAGGTGTGGCACAACGTTCCACTGACGACTACAAGACCTATAGCCTCACTGCCAACCTCGAACTTGGCAAGCTGTTCCCCGATAAGGCGAAGGTTACTGCCCCGCTCTACTATTCTGTGACGAAAGAGGAGACCCGCCCACGATATAATCCACTCGACACCGACATGTTGCTCGAAGATGCGCTTGAGTCGGCAATAGACCGCAACGAGCGCGACTCGATAGAGGCGATTGCCGTGACGAAATCCACAACGACAAACTTCTCTTTGTCCAACGTTCGTGTGGGCATAAAGACCAAGCGTCACCCCATGCCCTACGACCCAGCCAACTTCTCCTTCAGCTATAGCCACGCCCACCGCTACAACACAGGCGAGACGACGGCATGGGAACGTGAGGACCAGTGGCGTGGTGTGTTCAACTATAGCTACTCGCCCGTATATAAGACCTTTGAGCCATTCCGCAACATGAAGGGCAAGAGCAAGTGGTTGGCGTTCCCTAAGGCAATAGGTCTCAACTACCTGCCACAGAGCATAACGTTCAACAGCGAGCTTTTGCGCAACTACTATGAGATGCAGGAGCGTGACCTGGAGATGGCATCGGGTTCAAAACTGCCACTCACGTTCAGCCAGCAGTTCCTTTGGAACCGTGAGTTCTCAATGCGTTGGGACCTTACGAAAAACCTACACGCCTCGTTCCAAAGTGCGACCCATGCAGAAGTGGAGGAGCCATATATGGCAGTGAACAAGGATCTCTATCCCGACGAATACCACGCATGGAAAGACTCCGTGGGCAGAAGCCTTCGCAATCTTGGCACGCCTCTCGAATACCAGCAATCGTTCACGTCGTCATACCAATTGCCGCTCAACAAGTTGCCAATACTCAACTGGCTCAACGCAAATGCCACATACAACGCCACATACTCTTGGCTCCGTGGCTCAGAGATGGACAATGGCACATCGCTTGGCAACACCATAAGCAACAATAGCAACCTGAATCTTACATCGACGCTAAACCTTGAGTCGTTCTACAACCTCTTCCCTTTCCTAAAGAAGACTAACGAACGCTTCAAGAAGAGTTCAAGCACATCTGCCTCCACACGACGGACAAACTCGCTGAGACGTGGGAATACAAACACCAAGCCTGACAACGGAAAGATGCCAGGAGGAATAAAAGAATCGAAGGAGGACGAGAAGCAGAATGCCAAATTACCCCTGAACAAGAACACCTTCGAGAAGGAAGTGACACTGAAGAACGACACCACGACAACCATCAGGCATAACAAGAAAAGCCGCAGACTGGTGGTTACGGCGAAGACACGCGACGGACACATATATAATATAAGGTATAAGGTGAAGGACGACAACACCATTGTCATACGCAACCTCGACACCGTTACGGTGAAAGTGAGTGTAACGCCCAAAAAACCGCTTGACGACCAGTGGTGGTACAATCCACTGCAACAGGTGTCGCGCTTCCTTATGATGGCACGCAACCTCAACATCTCCTACCGCAGCCAAAGGGCTATGAGCATACCTGGATTCGTTCCATCGGTGGGCGACATGTTGGGGCAACGCACAGGCGACATAATGGCACCGGGACTTGACTTCGCATTCGGGCTCGCAGGCGACAGCTATCTCGACAAGGCGCTCGACAATGGTTGGCTGCTCTGTGCCGACAGTCTTGCCACGCCTGCCACTATAAGCACCACCGAGGACCTTCAGTTGCGAATGACACTTGAACCACTGCGCGACCTGAAAATAGACCTCAACGCAAGCCGCACGGTGAACAAGGCACGGAGCGTGCAATATATGTACGAGGGAATGCCAACGACCCATAGCGGCTCGTTCTCGATGACCACCATTAGCCTCAACAGTGCCCTTGAGGGAATGGGCAACGCCAACAATGGCTATAAGTCAAAGTCCTTTGAGCGCTTCTGCTCGTCGCTTGAGGGATTCCGCAACCGCGTTGAGGCACAATATGCCGATGCTGTCTATCCAAAGGGCATGATAGACAACAACGGCACCGTGATAGGAGGCTCGAAGTTCAATCCTGACCTCGGACAAGTACGCCAATACAGTGCCGACGTGCTCATTCCCGCATTCCTCTCTACCTACACCGTAGGCAGTGGCTCGTCACTCGACATCTTCCCCGCCCTTAAGCGAATGCTGCCAAACTGGTCGCTACGCTACACGGGACTGACAAGAATACCTTGGCTGCGTGACCATTTCAAGAGCATCACCTTAAGGCATGCCTACAAGAGCGTGTTCGCAGTAGGCAGCTATGCCTCTTACAGCACCTTCCAGGAATACATGAACGGGCTTGGATTCATCACCGATGCCTCAACAGGCAATCCTGTACCAAACTCGATGTATAACATCAGCACGGTGAGCATCAACGAGTCGTTCGCCCCACTATTGGGCTTCGACGTGACATTGCAAAACAATATGACCTGCAAGCTCGAATACCGAACAACACGAGTGTTGAGCCTCAGCATGACCAGCATACAGATAAACGAGGCATTGAGTAAGGACTGGGTCGTTGGCATGGCTTACAAGATTAGCAATTTCAATCTATTCTCAGGAAAGGCATCGCGAAAGATAAAGAAAGCACAGACTGGCAACAAGCAGGCGGAGAGTAAAACGTCGGTTAGCACGACGAGGAAGACGGGCGTAAACCACGACCTCAACCTCCGTCTCGACTTCTCTTTCCGCAAGCAGGCATCCATAACGCGCGACATAGCCACCGTGACAAGCTCGGCAAGCAGCGGCAACTCAGCCTTCAAACTCTCGTTCATGGCAGACTACACCCTCTCGCGCCTACTCACCGTAAGCGCCTACTACGACCGTCAGACAAACACGCCACTGCTTGCCAGCAGCAGCTATCCGACAACGACTCAAGACTTCGGACTCTCGCTCAAGTTCTCCTTGACGAGATAGCGCTCCACGTCTTCCTGCAACCGCATGAACTGTGGACAGGCCATATAGCCTAAATTCTTCTTCATCATCATTTTCACGTCAGCAAGGCTGTTCTCGTAGCACGACAACTCGTTGTGCATCTGGGTCTTGTGTACTGCCGTTCGGCTTATTTCCGTCTCGCGCTCCATGCGCAGACGGTTGCACACCTTGGTCATTATCGGAGCTACGATGGTGTCAAACACATGGTGTCCATGCATATATAGATAGGTGGTCTGTGGCGTGACACCAAGGTCCTCGCGCATCTCCTTGTCAAGCGCAGCCACCATGGCACAGTGCTTGGGATAGTGTTGTTGCAACCAGTGTGTTTTCCTTTCCACCTTGTGCCGCAAATGCTCAAGCGATGCCGTTGGTGTCTGCAGGTTGAAGCCACCAAGTTCCACCACCCTGTCAAAATCGCTAAGTGAGAATTCCATGTAACACCCCGCCCTATACGCCCAAACCGACCATACGAACAACGGATAGCAAATCTCGGAATATTCGCGGAGAAAGCGTTTGAAGTCGAATATGGCATGGTCGTTGAGAGTCACCATAACGGCAACATTGTGCAGACTTTCGGCATAGCATTGGAAATTCTCTATGGCATAGACATAGGTGTGGAACACGTAAGGGCTCGTCAGTATCCGCTTTGATGTCTCGGTCTTTCCTTGCAGCATATAGTCGTAGTCTGCATCCACACAGGCTATCATGTCAGGTCCCACACGGTTGCCTATGAAGTTCATCAGCACCGATTTCTTACCCCTAACAAGCACCTTTTTCGATGGCAGCATCACCTCGAAAAAGCGTGTCTCGTCCTCAAAACGGCCAAGCGCCGTTCGCCAGAACAGTATGTCATCATAGCTCTCCACGTAGGCAACTATCTTTCGCCTCGCCTTCTTTGATGTCATCTTGTTAGCCGCCTCAACATATCGGGATGTTATATTGTCACTCAGTCTCCTGCTCATCCTAAAGACCACTTTAATCCTTTAATTCTTAACTTTTAATTCTTAATTCTTAACTCTTAATTCTTAACTCTTAACTCTTAATTCTTCAATATGTCACTAACCTCCGTAACGCTGTCTGTCCACCCATTCATTATTACGGCAGGCGAATGGGTGGTAAGGATTATCTGGACATTGGGGTTAAGCTCAAGGATTAGGTCGATGAGCCGCTGCTGCCAATCGACATGAAGGCTCACCTCCGGCTCGTCCATGAAAAGCACGTATGGCTGATGGTCCTCTATAAGCACGGTGAGCAATATCACGAGCATTTGCTTCTCGCCGCTCGACAGTTGATAGGGTGTCAGTTGCTCGCCAATCTGCGAGAAAGCAATGTCGTTCTGACTCCTTATCAGCCTCTTTCCCGTCTCGGCAAACAGGCTGTCAATCATGTCCTGAAACTTGCACTTGGGCTCTGATATTAGCTGTGCCTTCTCTGCCGCGTCAGGTCCTCCGCCCTGCAACACGGCGATTATTCGGTTGCCGATGTTCACCTGATAGTCAAGATACTTGCGCTGCAACTGGTAGATTTGCCAGTCAAGCTCAGTGTTCACAGAGGCATCAACTATCTTGTTCACCATGTCGCTGCTCATCAGCGGACGGTCAAAACTGCGTATGTGGTCATATCGGATCCAGCGCGCGTCGTTTGGATAGACCTTTATGTGCACGCCTTTCAGCAGATGGCTCGGAAACTCACCGCCTGGGATAAGCCCTCGCACCACCTTGTTCAATATGGTGCTCTTTCCTACTCCGTTTACACCACTTAGTATGTTTACCTTGGGGTCAAGGTTCCAAACGATATGTCTTGTGCCGCTCCAAAGCGACTCAATCTCTATCTGTTCTATATAGTCGGCATATTTCTGCATAATAAATCCTTTATTTTTTTGCAAATATAGTGATTTTAGACATAAATTGTATAACTTTGCACCGTTTTTTAAGAATAAATAGAAAAATGGATAACAAAAAGCCACTTTTAGCCCATATAAGCATGTTCTTGGCATGCGCTTTTTGGGGACTCATGGCTCCAGTAGGCAAGGATGCCATGACCCACGGACTGACAGGAATACACATGGTGACATTCCGCGTTGTCGGAGCAGCCATACTCTTTTGGATTGCCTCCTTCTTCGTCAAGAGAGAGAAAACACCGCTGAAGGACATCCTGTTGCTCGGACTTGCTGGTCTCTTCGGCCTTGTCCTCAACCAGTGCTGCTATACCATCGGACTGAGCATAACCTCGCCTATAAACTCCAGCATCGTCACCACGTCTATGCCCATCTTCGCCATGATACTCTCCGCAATAATCCTCAAGGAACCCATCACCACGAAAAAGGCTGGTGGCGTTTTCATGGGGTTCAGCGGTGCCTTGATGCTCATCCTCACCAGTGCCACTGCCCAAAGCTCAAAGGTTGGCGACATACGCGGCGACCTACTCTGCATGTTTGCGCAACTGTCCTTCGCATTCTATTTGTCGATGTTCAACAAGCTAATAAAGCGCTATTCTGTTTTCACCGTCAACAAGTGGATGTTCACCTTCGCAGCACTCATCATCACCCCGTTCACATTTGGCGACGTGGCAGCAATCTCCTTCTCTGAAATAACCGCCAAGACATGGTTTGAGACAGCCTTCGTCGTGGTTGTCTGCACTTTCTTCTGCTACATCCTCACCATGCAGGCTCAGCAGGTACTCCGCCCCACCGTGGTCAGCGTCTATAACTATGTCCAACCTCTTGTCGCAGTAGTAGTAAGCGTCCTGACTGGCCTCGGAGTGTTCAAACTCACCCATGCCGTGGCGGTTCTACTTGTGTTCTTTGGCGTAAGGCTTGTTACGAAGAGTAAGAGCCGAAAGGATATGGAAAAAGATAAAACGTAATTAAAAAGACGTTTCAATTAAGTTTTTTTAATCACGAAAACGTTGCTGCCAATTCGATAAAACGCTATCTTTGCACAAAATAATTGGCAAAAAAGCGAAAAAAGCGTCTGAGTTGTAGCGTATTTCAAAATTTTGTATTAACTTTGCAGCCCAAAGGCGCATTGTACGCCACACTGTCATGGGCTTGCTCGTTGCATTCCCCATGGCATTTGGTGTCACCACAAGTATAAGCATTTGTAGAATTAATATTAAAATAGGTATTAAATCATGAAGAGAAAATTTGTTATTATGGCATTTGCCGCCGCAGTGATGCTGGTTAGCTCCTGTCAGGAGAAAATCCAGACCACTAAGGCAATGGTTAAGAAAACAACAGACACGACACTCGTCGCCACAATCGACAAGTATGACATCGTGTTTGACATTAAGCAGGCTCGTTGCGACAACGGTGCTGTTATGGCTGGTGACTCCGTTACCATTCACTACATCGGCGACCTCCGCGACAAGAAGGCGAAAGCTCTCCTGCTGAAACTGATGCCTCAGAAAGGCACAGTGGTCGAGGCAAAGTATGACCCATCAAAGGAGCTCCTTACAAAGCCAATGACTCCAGAGGAGCAGAAACAGTTTGAGGAGGGCATAGAGTTTGCCAAGAAGAACGGACATTGAGAATCATCAACAATTTAAATACTTACGTTTATGAAGACATTGAAGACTTTACTCGTCGCTGCCCTGCTCACAGTTGGCTTCGCAGCACAGGCACAGGATGCCGATTACACGTTTAAGAAGCACGCTTTCCTGCAGTTGCAGGGTGGCGCACAGTACACACTCGGTGAGGCTAAGTTTGGTGACCTCATCTCTCCTAACGTTCAGGCTGCCCTGGGCTATCAGTTCAGCCCTGTTTTCGGCGCACGTGTCGCCGTGAACGCATGGCAGAGCAAGGGTGGCTACAACGGCTATCAGGTTTCTGATGGTGCAAACCCTGGAAACATCCAGTACAAGTACAAGTATGTTTCTCCTACCATCGACTTCATGTTCAACCTGTCTAACCTGCTCTGTGGCTACAACCCAGTTCGCACGATGAACGTTTCTGCTTTCGTCGGTGGTGGTCTCAACATAGGTTTCTCCAACGATGAGGCTAACGACATCGCAGCTAAGGGCTACAACATGACTTACCTCTGGGACGGCACAAAGGTTCTCCCTGTCGGCAAGGCTGGTGTTGCTGTTGACTTCCGTCTCAGCGACGCTGTTGCACTCGGCATCGAGGGTAACGCAAACATCCTCTCTGACAAGTACAACTCAAAGAAGGCTGGCAACGCAGACTGGTACTTCAACGTACTCGCAGGTCTGAAGATCAACCTCGGCAAGTCATACGAGAAGGTTCTTCCTCCAGCTCCAGCACCAGTTGTTGTTGAGCCAGAGCCAGAGCCTGTTGTTGAGCCAGAGCCAGTTGTAGTTGAGGAGGTTAAGGTTGTCGAGCCAATGCGCATCGACGTATTCTTCACAATCAACGTTAGCAAGGTTTCTGAGGCTGAGGAAGCTAAGGTTAAGGAGCTCGTTGAGTACATGACTAAGTATCCAGACAAGAAGGTACAGGTTACTGGTTATGCTGATGCCGGTACAGGTAACAACAAGATCAACGACCGCCTCGCCGCACAGCGTGCTGCTGCTGTAGTCAAGATGCTGACCGAGAAGTACGGCATCTCTGCAGACCGCATCACCTCTGACTCTAAGGGCAGCCGCGTTCAGCCATTCGCTGAGAACGACCTGAACCGCG
>CAMAGM010000006.1 GCA_945833995.1 uncultured Prevotella sp. | reverse complement strand
AGTGGTTTTTTGCTCCACCACCAAATTTTTTTCGATATTTTTTCTATTTTATGGTTAGAAGATAATAATTCTTCTTTCCACGCTGCACCAAAAGGTATTTTCCGTCGATCAAATCCTCAGCCGTGATGACACGGTCGAAGGCAACGAGCTTCTCCTTGTTGAGCGACACTCCGCCACCCTGGACGAGCTTGCGCATCTCACCCTTGCTTGCAAACACGGGAGCTGCCTGAGTGAGGATTTCCACTGCAGGCTGACCAAGCTGGTCGGCTGACACTGAGAAGTGTGGTACACCATCGAAGATGTCGAGGAGTGTCTGCTCGTCGAGTTTCAGCAAAGAGTCCTTTGTTGATTTTCCGAAAAGGATGTTGCTTGCCTCCACTGCCATGTCGAGAGCCTCCTTGGAGTGTACGAGTACTGTAGTCTCCTCGGCAAGGCGCTTTTGAAGCACTCGTCTGCCTGGGTCTTGCTTGTGCTCCTCAACGAGGGCATCGATTGTTTCGCGGTCAAGACTGGTGAAAATCTTGATGTAGCGCTCTGCGTCCTCGTCGCTGACGTTGAGCCAGAACTGGTAGAACTTGTATGGTGTGGTGCGCTTGGGGTCAAGCCATATATTTCCGCTCTCGGTTTTTCCGAATTTCTTTCCGTCTGCCTTGGTTATGAGTGGACAGGTGAGGGCGAAAGTCTCCACCTCGTTGCCAAGGGTGCGTCGGATAAGCTCAGTACCTGTGGTCATGTTGCCCCACTGGTCGTTGCCGCCAAGCTGCAGCTTGCAGCCCTTGTGCTGGTAGAGATAGAGGAAATCGTAGCCTTGAAGCAGCTGATAGGTAAACTCTGTGAACGAGAGACCATCGCGAGCCGTGCCGTTGAGGCGCTGCTGCACACTCTCCTTCGCCATCATGTAGTTCACAGTGATGTGCTTACCAACCTCACGCGCGAAATCGAGGAATGTGAAGTCTTTCATCCAGTCGTAGTTGTTCACCATCTCAGCCTTGTTTGGCGCATCGGTGTCAAAGTCGAGGAATTTAGCCACTTGTTGCTTTATGCACTCCTGATTGTGGCGCAGAGTCTCGTCGTTGAGCAGGTTGCGCTCCTGACTTTTGCCTGAAGGGTCGCCAATCATGCCTGTGGCACCACCGACGAGGATAATAGGTTTGTGACCGCAGTGCTGCAGGTGACGCAGCATCATGATGCCACAAAGGTGTCCGATGTGGAGTGAGTCTGCCGTTGGGTCAGTGCCGAGATATGCGGTCACCATCTCCTTTTGCAGCAACTCCTCTGTTCCTGGCATGATCTGAGCCAACATACCACGCCATTTAAGTTCTTCGATAAAATTTTTCATAGAACTTTAATATTTCAATTTGTTAATTATCAACTTGGAATATTGAATGTTGAATATTGAATTGCCGCGCATTGTTGTCTGGCGAAGCGATTCAACCTTCAACCTTCAATCTTCAACCTTCAACCCTCAACGTCCTAAGGAACGGGGTCGTATCCGCTTCCTCCCCAGGGATTGCATCTCAAGATGCGCCACACTGCGAGGGCGAGCCCTTTCAGTGGGCCATGCTTGATTATCGCCTGTCGGGCATATTCTGAGCACGTTGGTGTGAATCGGCATGAAGGCGGGGTGAATGGGGTAATAACTCTCTGATAAAAGAGAATAGGCAACAGAAGTAGCCAACCAAACACTTTCGAGACAGCCTTTAGCACCTTATTCACCATTTGTGCCATCATCAGCCTTTCCCCGTTTTTCTCCTTGTTGCCTGTATGCAATCTTCTCGCTGAGTCTCGTGAGTAGTTTCACGATGCTCTCGTCGATGGTCTTAGAGGGGAAAAGTCTGTCAGCCATATAGATGAATGCCAAGGCGTATGCCTTTCTGGCATCGTCCGCTGCCATGACCACGTTGCCCTTATGCTTCCTGTACGCCTCGCGAATCTGCCGTTTCACCCTATTGCGTTTCACCGCACGCTTGAAATGACGTTTTGAGACGCTGACCAGCACCTGCACGGGCATCTCCGCAGACTCTACGGGCATATAGACCATTCGGATAGGGTAAGCTACCATGGAACGGTTGCCGACGGCGAAGAGTTTCTCTATTGTCTTCCGACTTACGATGTGCTCGCTCTTGCCGAATGTCATTCTCGGCTTCTCGGTGGTGGTCATCTTAGTTCTTTTGCGTTATTCCTCCTCGTGTTCAAGCAGGTAGTGCTGCAGGGCACCTGTCATTGAGGGATATTTCTCTGTCGGAGCTTCAAGGTCGAGGCGCAATCCTGCATCCTTCACGGCCTTTGCAGTAGCGGGACCGAAGGTAGCTATCGCGATGTCTTTTTGCTTGAAGTTAGGGAAATTCTTCGTCAAGGCATCAACTCCCACGGGGCTGAAGAATACGAGCATGTCGTAGTCGAAGTTCTTCACCTCCTCTTCCGTGAAGTCGTTGCTCACAGTACGGTACATCACGCACTCGGTGTGCTTGAGGTTCTTTGAGTCCAGCAGATCCTTGATGTCGTCATTGTGGACGTCACTCATGGGCACGAGATATTTTTCGTTCTTGTGCTTAACCATCTGGGGCAGCATGTCAGCCACCTTGCCTGTCGAGCCAAAGAAGATCTTCCTCTTGCGGTAAGGTACATATTTCTGAATGTAGAGCGAGATTGCCTCGGTGACACAGAAATATTTCAGGTCTTCCGAGATGTTTACTCGCAGTTCCTTACACAGCTTGAAGAAATGGTCAATGGCATGGCGCGACGTGAACACGATAGCCGTGTAGTCGCCGATGCTGACCTTCTGCTGGCGAAATTCTTTTGATGTCAATCCCTCTACTTTGATGAAAGGACGAAAAACAAGCTCCACGTCAAATCTTTCAGCGATGGTGAAATACGGTGATTTCTCACTGGTAGGCTTTGGCTGTGAAACTAAAATCTTTTTAATCATCAGTGTCCTAAAAATTTATTTTCAAATAATTACCTGTTATTGCCAATGAGCCTATCAAGGCCGCCATCGGCACTGCTTCGAGGGCACAAAAGTACAAAATTATTTGGAAAAAATAGGGTATTTGACGAAAAAAGATTGTATAAGACTTGTAAAATGTTAGCAATTTAACAAAAATGACCATAATTATGGTATAAATCGCCACTGTCTGTATTGACATATCAAAGTAAGACTGCAACAGAACGGCAGGGAAAATCAGCACCCCCTCAGCCGAGGTGATGAACAGTAGGGCCTTCAGCCATTGTAAATTCTTTTTTTTGTCGAAGAACACAATGTTCACCCAACTGTACAGTATGTTCTTCAATAGGAAGTAGCCAATGTTCATCGCGAAGAATATCGCAATGAGATGGTATTGGGAGGAAAGCACGAAGGTGGTGCTTACATAATGTATGGTGTAGAAATACTGCAGTAGGGCCCAAAGCAAGCTGGTCAGCACCATCATGAAAAGCTGGAACCTTATCTCGTTTGAGGTCTCGCTGATGCTGCTCTCGCGGTGAGTTATATAGAAGAAGCTTTTCGCCTGCCTGATGATGAACTGCTTCGATTTTGCATAGGACACCATGACAATGATGAAACTGAAAACGAGAAGCAACGATATGGTATCGTCGCTTCTCACTGTGTAGGGAACAGGGTCGCCAGCCACTCCATATCTTCCTCCCGCTATCTCTGGGTGTAGCAGGGTGTCCTTGGAGAAGAACGACTCCTTGTAGTATTTTGGCAGGCTGACGTCGCGGATGCTCTTTCCTATCTCGTGTCCGGGAATGTGCAGTGTGTCGGGACGTGAGCTATATCTGATCTGTTTGGGTTGGAAGGCAGCCTGAATGGCGGAGTCTTGCTGTGCAGGTGTAGCGTCCTTAGGCAGCATCCTCAACACTTGGTAGGGATGTTGTGGTTTTGCCGGCCTCTCGATAATTGCCTCGGGCGACAATTGCTGTTCTGTCGTTACGGAATCCTGATGCATTTCTCCTCTATGCTTTCCTGCTTATTTAAAAAACTCCTTCCTTATGGCATCCACGCAGTCGAGCTTCTCCCATGTGAAGAGCTCCACGTCTATTGTCTTGGTCTCGTGGTAGTGGCTTGTGAAGGTTTTCTTTATTGTCTCTGGCTTGCGTCCCATGTGTCCGTATGCCGCTGTCTCGCTGAACATTGGCTGACGGAGCTTCAGTGAGCGCTCTATCGCCTTTGGACGCAGGTCGAACATCTGCTCTATCTTCCTTGCTATCTCGCCGTCGGTCATTCCCACGTTGCTGCGGCCGTAGGTGTTCACGTAGATGTTCATCGGACGTGCCACGCCGATGGCATAGCTAATCTGTACGAGCATCTCGTCGGCCACTCCCGCAGCCACCATGTTCTTGGCAATGTGGCGTGCGGCGTAAGCTGCCGAGCGGTCAACCTTGCTTGAGTCCTTTCCGCTGAACGCTCCACCGCCGTGTGCTCCCTTTCCACCGTATGTATCGACAATGATCTTGCGTCCTGTCAGTCCGGTGTCGCCGTGTGGGCCGCCGATTACGAATTTGCCAGTGGGGTTGACATAGTATTTTATGTCGTCGCCAAAGAGGCGCAATACGCTTTCGTTGCTTATCTTCTCCTTAACGCGTGGCATGAGGATATTGATTACGTCCTCACGAATCTTTGCCAACATCTTCTCGTCGTCGCCAAACTCGTCGTGCTGTGTCGATACCACGATGGTGTCGATGCGCTCAGGTATGCCAGCGTCGCTATACTGCACCGTAACCTGACTCTTTGAGTCTGGGCGCAGATAGGTCATCAGTTTCCCTTCCTTGCGTATTTCAGCAAGTGTTGACATTATGAGGTGTGCCAAGTCGAGCGACACAGGCATATAGTTGTCTGTCTCGTTGGTGGCATAACCGAACATCATTCCCTGGTCGCCGGCACCCTGCTCGTCCTCGTCCTCACGGTCAACACCACGGTTGATGTCGCCGCTCTGCTCGTGAATGGCGCTGAGAATGCCGCATGAGTTACCGTCGAACTGATATTCTGCCTTGGTGTAGCCAATGCGCTTTATTGTATTTCGGGCTATTGTCTGCAGGTCGATATATACCCTGCTGCTCACTTCGCCCATTATCACTACCTGGCCAGTGGTAACGAATGTCTCGCAAGCCACACGTGCCTTTTCGTCGTAGGCCAGGAACTGGTCTAGGATGGCGTCCGAAATCTGGTCGGCCACCTTGTCGGGATGTCCTTCAGAGACTGACTCTGATGAGAATAGGTATGACATAATTCGATATTGTTTATATTATGAATAGAAATTAGACTGCAAAGTTACTTATTTAATGCAGACTATGGACAAATTGTTTTCCTTTATTAACTTTTATTATCTAATCAGCCCTTTCCGCCTTTTTATTTCCTCAAGGTCGCCAAGGTCAACGCGTCCTGTCTCCTTGTCAAGCCTTATGTCGTATTCCTCGTGGCTTCGCTTCCATCGGTTGTGTGTCCAGAGGTAACATTCGGGCTGTCGTCTTATGGAGTTCTCCAGCATACTGAAATACTTGTCGGTGAGAGGCCATTCTCCCGTAGTGTCTTTCTCCACTGTCGTCGATGCGTCGTCAGCCATCTTCACGAAACGGCAAACGTAGTAGCCCCGACGTGGGCGGCTAATGTCGGCATAATACACCGACTCTCCCATCTGTCGCATAAGCCGTTCTGCACCAGTCAGTACCGGTGTGTCGTGGTGCATGAAGTCGAGCCAGTGGTGTATGTTGTTCCAGAATGGGATTTGGTCTGAGATATAGCCAAGCACTATGGGCTGTTTCTCCTGTCTGTATCTCACCACCCTGCGAAGTGTCTCCGCCATGGGGATGCAAGTCGCACCGAAGCGTTCCCTGAGGCGCAGGAAAAGGCGGTCAAACCAGATGTTCTCAAGTGGGTGGTAGATTTGCGTACACTTGCCCTCCTGACTTACCCAAAGCGGCAATGAGGTTATCCATTCCCAGTTGCAGTAGTGACCAAGATATACTCCCACGGAGCGTCCCTCCGCAAAGTCGGCGTCTATTGCCTCATGTCCCTCAAACACCATTCGCCTGCGCATCTGCCTACCACTCATGGAGAAAAGCTTTATCGTCTCTACGAAATAGTCGCAGAACCAGTGGTAGAATCCACGCTCAATCTCCCTTCGCTCCTTCTCGTTCTTTTCTGGGAAGCACTCTGCGAGGTGTCGCCTCACCAAACGTCGTCGGTAGCCCACCAAGCCATAGACTATGCAGTAGAACCCATCCGACACCACATAGAGAAGTCGCAAGGGCAGCAGCGACATAAGATACAGCAGTCCGAAGACCAAGAGATAAACCACTCGCATCATAGGCTCTGCATGTCGTTAAGGCGTTTGTAGTAACCGTTCATGGCAAGCAGCTCCTCGTGCGTTCCACGCTCTACGATCTCTCCCTCGTGAATGACGCAAATCTCGTCGGCACTCTTTATCGTTGACAGTCGGTGGGCTATTGCCACCGTGGTGCGTGTCTTCATCAGTCGCTCCAAGGCATCTTGCACCAGTCGCTCGCTCTCAGTGTCGAGTGCCGATGTTGCCTCGTCGAGTATAAGTATAGGCGGGTTCTTCAGTATGGCGCGCGCTATGCTCACCCTTTGCCGCTGTCCGCCCGATAGTCGGCTGCCTCGGTCGCCAATGTTGGTGTCCATCTTGTCCTGCGACTCCATTATGAAGTCGTAGGCATTAGATATTCTTGCAGCCTCGGCAATCTGCTCGTCGGTGGCTCCGTCAACGCCAAACGCTATATTGTTGCGGAACGAGTCGTTGAATAGTATAGCCTCTTGGTTGACGTTTCCTATCAGTTGGCGTAGGTCGTGTATTCCAAGGTCCTTCACGTTCACTCCATCGATGAGCACCTCGCCCTCCTGCACGTCGTAGTAGCGTGGTATCAGGTCAACGAGTGTTGACTTGCCTCCGCCGCTCTGTCCCACGAGGGCTATTGTCTTTCCTTTCTCTATCGTGAGGTTGACGTGGCGCAGAATCCATTTCTTGTCATACCTGAACGACACGTCGCGGAACTCTATCTGATGCTTGAATTCTTTTATGTGCTTGGGGTTCTCTTTCTCGCGAATGTTGTTCTCGGCATTGAGAATCTTGTCGATGCGCTCCATCGAGGCAAGTCCCTTGGGTATGTTGTAGCCTGCCTTGGAGAATTCCTTCAGTGGGTTGATTATGCTGTAGAGCATCACGAGATAGTAGATGAACGTTGGGCCAGACAGCGTGGCGTTGTCCGACAACACCAACATTCCACCAAACCACAGCACTATTACTATCATCACCGTTCCAAGAAACTCGCTCATAGGGTGTGCCATCTGCTGTCTGATGTTCACTCTCATGATGTCGTTGCGGTATTGGCTGTTTATCTTGTCGAAGCGGTTGTTCATCTTCTCCTCGGCACAGAAAGCCTTCACTATGCGCAGTCCGCCCAGCGTTTCCTCCACTTGGCTCATGGTGTCGCTCCATAGCGCCTGCGCCTTGATGGAGTTCTGCTTCAGCTTCCTACCCACCATGCCCATGAACCATCCCATAATAGGTACGAACACGAGGGTGAACACTGTCAGCTGCCATGATATTACTATCAGTGCGGAGAAATAGGCTATTATCAGCACGGGGTTCTTGAAAAGCATGTCGAGCGACGTCATGATGGAGTTCTCCACCTCTGCCACGTCACCGCTCATCCTTGCTATTATGTCTCCCTTGCGCTCCTCAGAGAAGAAGCCCAACGGCAGAGATGTTATTTTCTTGTATAGCTGGTTCCTTATGTCTCGAACCACTCCGGTCCTTATGGGTATGATGGTTGCCGACGAGAGGAAGTAGGCTCCAGTCTTGAGGAATGTCATCAGGGCAAGGAATAGTCCTATTACCAACAGTGTCGTCGTAGGTCCAATGTCGGCTATCAGCTGCCCTATGTAGTAGTTGGCATTGTTGGTGAAAGCCTCCTGCAGGTTGTCAAGGCTCCACTCCATCAGTTGGCGTGGCATCTCGGCATCACTGGTCTGAAACAGGATCTGCAGAATTGGGATTATTGCCATGAACGAGAAGATGTTCAGTATAGCCGACAGTATGTTGAACACCACCGACCACACCAAATATCTCTTATATGGCGGAACAAATCGCCTAAGTACCTTTATAAACTCCTTCATGCCTCTTCTCCGAATAGTGTTGCGCTTGAGCTTCCCGTTATCCTCACCCTCACGGTCTCTCCAATGTGGTGGTTGCCCTTGTCAAACACCACCATCTTGTTCTGCTCGGTTCGTCCGCAGAGCTGCTCCCTTGAGCGTTTGCTGAAACCTTCCACCAGCACGTCGAACTCCTTGCCCTCGTCGCGCCTGTTGGCAAGTGCCGACATCTCGGTCTGCAGGTGTATCAGTTCGTTCAGTCGCCTTATCTTCACGTCTTCTGGCACGTCGTCGGGAAGATGTTTCGACGCGTATGTCCCGGGGCGCTCCGAGTATTTGAACATGAAGGCTGAGTCGTAGCCCACCTCGCGCATAAGCTGCAGCGACAGCTGGTGATCCTCCTCAGTCTCGCTGTGATAGCCCACGAAAATGTCGGTCGATAGTCCGCAGTCGGGTATTATGCGGCGTATTGCAGCCACACGGTCAAGATACCACTCGCGGGTATATTTCCTGTTCATCAGTTTCAGGATTCTGTCACTTCCGCTCTGTACAGGCAGGTGGATGTGCTTGCAGATGTTTGGTGTCTCGGCTATCACACGGAGAGTCTCGTCGCTCATGTCCTTTGGGTGCGAGGTGGTGAAGCGTATTCTCATCTCCGGTGCCTCGTTTGCCACGGTGCGCAGCAGCTCTGGGAAGTCTATTCCCTTTTCCATGGTCTCGTTTTTATAAAAATAGGAGTTTACGTTCTGTCCCAACAGCGTCACTTCCTTGTAGCCACGGTCGCGAAGGTCGCGCACCTCACGCAGTATGCTCTCCACGTCGCGGCTTCTCTCCCTTCCTCTTGTGTAGGGCACTATGCAGTAGTGGCAGAAGTTGTTGCAACCTCGCATTATACTGACAAAACCTCCAATCTTCGCACCGTGGAGCCTTTGCGGCACGATGTCCTTGTATGTCTCTGATGTCGATAGCTCGATGTTTATTGCCTTGTGTCCTGTCTCGGCTTGGGCTATGAGGTCGGGAAGCGACAAGTAGGAGTCAGGGCCTGCCACGAGGTCGGCATGGTGGTTTTGGAGCAGGTCTTCCCTCACTCGCTCAGCCATGCAGCCCAACACTCCGAGAATCAGTTTCCTTCCCTTCTTCCTCTCGGCGTTTAGCGTGTCGAGACGGTTGTATATTTTCTGCTCGGCATTGTCGCGCACAGAGCAGGTGTTGAGGAACACGGCATTGGCTTCGCTGATGTCATTGCAGGTCTCATATCCTGCCATTTGCATCACTGAGGCAACAACCTCCGAGTCTGCCACGTTCATTTGGCATCCGTAGGTTTCGATATATAATTTCTTCATTGTCAAACAGTTTGAAATTTGCGTGCAAAGTTACAGAAAAAATCTCATACTACGGACGTTTTGCCCATAATTTTTTCTTTTCCACAACTATTAGCCTATAAGTTGATGTGGGTGTTCTCATTTTCCCTATCCTCCACGTCCACGTTGTCAGTGTCTTTCCCATTGCCCAAGTCGTCAATGGCAACGGTTTTCGTTATCTCATTTCCGCTGTTCTCATCCACCGTGTCCTTGGTCATGTCTATCGCAATGGTCGTTTCCTTTCCGTTGGCATACTGCAATGTGAGCAGCATGGTGCTCTTGGTGCTTGCCGCCGCTCTGCCGAAAGTAGTCATCTTGGCATGAGCCACAGCCACGGTGTCGCTGCTGCCTTCCATAGTGTCGTCAAGCCATACTGGCACTGCCAATGCCACCTCGTTGTCCGATGGCTTCAGTGTGATTAGGTTTATCGACTCCGCCATTCCGTCAATCAGTGCAGTCCTGCAGCCTATCACATCCTTGGCTTTCGTCCTCAGTTCAAGCCTTAGTTGGAACGTCCTTATGCGCGACTTGGGCGACAGCACGATTCTCTCTAACGTCTCGCTCGTTTCCATTTCGATGTATTCGGAGAAGAGGTTGTCGGGCATCAGGGCAATAGGCTTGCCGTTGATGGGCAGTTGGCTGTCAATTCTTCTCACCTTTGCCATTGTGGTGTTGCTTTCGCCATGTTCCACAATGTCGATGTTCTCCATGTCGGTGTTGTAAACCAGCATTGAGAGCAGCTTGTTGCCTACGCTGACGGTGCCGTTCTCGCTGTAGTAGTGCCTTGTGGAGTCGTTGTCGTCCACAATCCTTACATACCATTGCTGTGGCTGTAGCTCCGCATCGCACTCTATTGCCACTTCTGTTCCTCGGTCTTCACCTGAGCCCATCTCCTCTGGGTCGATGTAGGAGCACGATGCCACGGCAGTCACCACCATATATAATAATATAAGGTGTAGCCTTATTGTACTTGGAGTCTGCAAGTGGTGTCTCCTTAGTTCATTTTTGATGTCATTGGGTTGCGCACTCCCTTATATCCCTTTAGGAACGCCTTTGCCGAGCCAAAGCTGAGAAACATGTCGAGGCGTACGGGTATGTGGTTGGCGTCGTCGGTTATGAAGAAGCGTATCAGCTCGTGGTTCTTTCCGTCCTCACGCTCTATGAACGAGAACACGAGGCAACGGAACTTCTGTTTCGTGTCCTCCATCTCAAAAGTCTCCTTCCCTTGGTATTTCAGCCATGATTTCGACAGTCGCTTGGCGTCGCTTATTGGCATTGGAATGTTCTGTCCCACCTTGAATTTCGATGCGTCGAAATTGCGTGCGCGGAGGAATATGCTCATCATGTCGTAGATGCAGTCCTGATATTCCGACTGTTTCCAAACGTGTTCGCCGCTGTTCTCTATGCGGTGCTGCTTCATGTGGCAGTTGGAGTTGGGGTAAGAGTACCATATTTCGTCCACGTAGTAGCGGTCGCCTTCCCTTGCTCCCTTGCGGAAATAGAGCGGTGCGAGCTCGTCGGAGCAATATGACAGCAGTGTGTCGCGCAGTGTGAATATCTTGTCGAGCTTGCTGTTGCTTCGTGTCGTAAGGCTGCTGCGCCATGCGGGCTTGCCGTTGTAGCGCGACTGTACGGTGCTCATCGATGCCGAGCCTACCTTCACCCACACGAACTTCCAGTTGAAGAAGAGGTCGTATGACAGATACTCGCCCGACTTGAAGGCAGTGTTCTCAATTCCGCATTGTGCGGAGGCGGTGAGTGACGAGAGCGCAATCATCACCGTCAGCAGTATGTGTTTCATGTTCATTACTTTAATACTTTGTTCTTAATGGTGTTTATCTCTCTCTTGTATTCTATTCCAAGCTGTTTTGCCCTGTCGGCATTGCGGTTGCGCAGTTTCTTCTCCTGTTCCGATTTCTGCTTCGTTATGGCTTGCGGCTTCTGCCGTGCCACAGGCGTGGCGTTGAGGTCCCATCCTATCGTGATGTCCCATTTCTCCTTACATTCCACTTCCTTGGGGTAGTAGAATACTTCCTCAGGTTGCAGGTCGGCATAGTAGTCGCCAGTGTCCCACTGCCCATTGTCGTTGTTGTCAACAAACGCCCTGAGGTAGTATTTCCCTGCTTTCAGATAGAAGAACTCCGCCGAGCCATCCACGACCTTTGTCTCCTTCTGCACGTTGTCGCTAGAGCCGAGCAGCTGCACTATCACCGTCGAGGAGTCGCGTTGCCCGCTCACGTTCACTATCAGTGAGCCGAACTCCTCGTTGGAGCTAACCTTTATGCCTTGTTTTATCGACTTCGACACCAGTCCGTAGATGTCAATGAAGGCAGCCGAATCGACCTCAAGGCTGTATTCGATGTCTGGTCGCCATTCCGCCCGTAGCTCATATTTTTTTATGTTCCCCGGCACTGGCAGCCATTCAAACCTCGATTTGTACCACAGCGTGTCGATTTTCGAGTATAGCTGTATTGCCGACGTGTCGCATTTCTCCAGTGGCGTGGGCATCGTGAAGAATATGTTTTGCTCAGGCGTTATCGTGCCACTACCGCTTATCTGCGGCTCCAATGGCTTCACAGGCATGATGGAGTCGTATGCCTCGCCCTTCTTCTTTTTCTTCTCCTGTTCCTTCAGCCATTTCTCGTTCTCCTTCGCCTCCTGTTTCATTCTCCTCTCATACGACATCTTCGGTATCATCTCCAGTGTGTCGGTCTGCATCACGAGAGTTCCCGTAGAGTCGGTTATGAGGTAGCGTGCCTCAACGGTCAGCGAGTCGGTGTTTATCAGTGTCGTGTCCTTTATCCAATAGGTTATGGTGTCGTTCTTCAGGTTTGAGTCCACCACGAAAGCGCTGTCGGAGTTGAAGTTCAGTCCCTTTAGCTGCGGCAGCGAGTCGTTGCCATAGCTGAAGTAGAAGTTTAGGCGGTTGGGCTCCGCACGCTCGGTCTTTACGAGATAGCGGTCGGTCTGCAATGCCGTGAATGCCCTCAACACGAGGTCGTCGGGATAGAAATGCGTGTATGGTGTCCTTATTATAGAGTCGATGCGCAGCGTGTCGCGCCACACGGTGTCCTGCCTAATGTCGGGTTTGGCGTATGGCTCGAATGTCGCGTGGCTGAACGCCAGCATCTCGCTCTTCTGGCTGTAGGTGTAGTTGCCGTCGGCATCCTGGAGGGCATAGACCCTATAGGTGCCAGGGGCTATTCCCCTGATTACGAAGCGTCCGCGGCTGTCAGTCCTCGACACCCTTATGAAAGGCTTGCTTGCGAACACCGTGTCCGAAAGGTCGTCGTAGAGACCAACGAGTATGCCCTTTATCGGCTCAAGGTTTGTAGCGTCGAGCACGTTGCCCGACACCTCAAACGTGTCAATCCTCTCGCCTGTGGAGAAACTGAACGTATAGTTGCCCATTGGGTTGCCCTCGTTGTTGTCCGATATGGCGTCGGAGAAGTCTATGGTGTAGGTGGTGCTGTCCTTCAGCGAGTCTTTCAGCTCGACAACAATCTTCTTGCCCGAGCTCTTTATGTCGGCAGGTTCTATCTGTGGGGGCGAGATGACAACCTTGTTGCTTGCGTCCTCCAGTTTTATGAACTCGTCGAATGTTATAGTCACCTTCTTCGACCTCACTCCCGTTCCCTTATCGGCAGGGTCGGTGTGGACGACCCTTGGGGGAGTGTCGTCATACCAGCCTCCGTCGGGCTGTCCCATCCTTGCGCATGAGACCACCATTGCCAAAAGGAGGCAAACCAATATCCATCTATTGTCGTTCTTCACTGTTTCTGTATCAAAATTAACAATTCATCTTCAGCAGTTGGTCTATTATCTCCCTGCTGTTGCTCAGTCGTGGCACCTTGTGCTGTCCGCCCAACTTGCCTTTCATCTTCAGCCAGTCGTTGAACAGGTCGTGGCGTGCCACCACTATCTCAAGGTGCTGCAACGTAATGTCCTTGTAGCGTTTTGCCTCGTAGTCGCTGTTCAGTTCCTGCAGCCGCTTGTCAAACAGCGATGCGAACTTCTCCATGTCGTCAGGCTCCTTCGAGAACTCTATCACCCACTGGTGGCGGCATTTTCCCTTTGCGTCCATAAACACCGGGGCGGCGGTGTATTCCAGCACTTGCGCCCCAGTCAGCTGGCAAGCATACGACAGTCCCTTCTCGGCGTTGTCAACTATCAGCTCCTCGCCGAAGGCGTTGATGAAATGCTTCGTGCGGCCTGTAATCACAAACTTGTATGGGTTGGTTGACGTGAACTTCACCGTGTCGCCAATCACATAGCGCCACAGTCCGCACGAGGTGGAGATGAGCATGGCATAGTTGCGTCCTGTCTCCACTCCCCAAAGAGGCACCACCGTTGGGTTCTCAGTGCCAAACTCGTCCATCGGTATGAACTCATAGAACACGTCGTAGTCGAGCATCAGCAGCATCGACTTGTCATTGGGGTCGTCCTGTAGTCCGAAAAAGCCCTCACTGGCGTTGTATGTCTCCATATAGCGCATGTCGGGCTTGGTTATGAGTTGCTCATATTGTTTCCTGTAGGGCGTGAAAGCCACTCCTCCGTGGAAGAACACCTCTATGTTCTGCCACACCTCCTCAAGGTGCTCCTTGCCCGACAGCTCCATCACGCGGCTCAGCACCGAGAGCATCCACGATGGCACACCGCTGAGGTTGGTCACGTTCTTGTTCAGTGTCTCATGGGCTATGCGGTCACGCTTCACCTCAAAGTCCGACAACAGTGCCGTCTGCTTCTTAGGCACCCTCACGAGGTTTGCCAGTGGGTTGATGTTCTCTATGAGTATCGCGCTAAGGTCGCCCACCAAGCTGCCTTGCAGGTTGTAGTTTGGCGAGTGGCTTCCGCCGAGTATCAGGGCCTCGCCATCGAAGAGCTTACTTTTCTTGTAGTTGCGCAGATATAGTGCCACGGCATCAGTGCCACCGCTGTAGTGTATGTTCTGCAGTCCGTCCTTGCTCACTGGTATGAACTTGCTCTTGTCGTTGGTCGTTCCCGACGACTTGGCATACCATCTCACCTTTCCAGGCCACAGGATGTTGCGCTCGCCATGCCTCATGCGGTCAATGTCGCCCTTCAGTTCCTCGTAGGTGTTTACAGGCACGTTGCGTGCGAAATCCTCATAGCCCTTTATGCTTGTGAACACGTGGTTGCGTCCATATTCGGTGTCAGAAGCCCTGTTGACGAGGCTTTTCAACACTTCGTGCTGAAGAGCCTCGCCTTCGGTGTAGTGCCTTTCAAGCTCCACTTGTCGAGGCACGAATATTTTTCTTATAAATTGAGTTAAGCTCATATTCTTGCACTTTGAATGTGCAAAATTAAGCCTTTCTTTTGTAAAACGTGAATAATTTACATTATTTAATGTTTCTCATTAACTCAATCTTAGTGAAGTTAAAGGAGTTCAAGAAGTTTAAAGGAGTTCAAGACGTATGTCCAAGCCGTGATAACTTCATTAACTGAAGCGGAAAAACTATTGTCTTTAACTCCTTTAAACTTCTTGAACTCCTTTAACTCCCTAACCCAGTTTAATCCATCTTTAGTGTCTGACCGATAAATGGTAGCGGGCTTGACTCCTTGTTCTCCGCAGCTTTCTGCTGTGGCTGCGTAGTGTGCTCCTGTGGCTTGTTCACATTCATCCTGTCGGCGGCAATCTCCTCAGCCGTATGCTTGCTCAGGTAGCGCTGGTATGCAGCCTCAACCTCCTGCTTCTTGTCGTTGGTCATTTTCTCGCGCATTTGGTCTGCCTCGTCCACCAGCTCGTCAATCTTCTCCTTTGCCTCGTCAAGTGCCTTCGGGTCGTCTATCAGCTCCTTGGTGATCCTTGCGAGATATTTTGCCTTCATGGCGTCAAACTTCAGCTTGCACTCGGTGTCAAGTCCGTCTATGGCGGTATTGATGAGGTCGCGGCGGTCGTCGTTCACCTCAGGCATTGTCAGTCGGAGGTATTTCGACTCTATGCTCTCGTCGTTCTCCTCAGTGCCAGTATATTTCTCCAACGACTGCTTGAACTCAGGGTGAATCTTCATCATGCCCCTTGCCAATATTGCCAGGTTGCTTGGGTCCTTAGGGTAGAGGTCAAGTTTGTCCTCGTTCTCTGGCTCCTCATGCAGTCCCACCTCGGCAAGGTCCTCAATTCTATAGACCATACTGCCCTCCTCCTCCTCAAAACCGAGAATCGACGATGGGTCAGCCTTCACGCACAGCTGACAATAGCCATACGACATCATGGAGAAATAACCCAAAAGTCGTCCGTGCAACTCACTCAGCGATAATATTATTGATTTCTTCATCTTCTAAACTCCTTTAACTTCTTTAACTCCCTTAACTTCTTTAACTCCTTTATTTGCACGTTGCATTGCACACGTTTCCCGGCATTGTGACGGATATTTGCCCGCCCCAGTTGCACATACACTTACAGTTGTCTATCAGGGCTGGTGAATTGCTAATCATTGGTTTCCCGCCTGGAGTCCATGGAGCAGCTATCACCGGAATGCAAGGCATTGGGGTCAGCACTCCCGCTGCGGCAGCCGTAGCCGATGCCACGGTAGGGTTGGTCATGCTTTGGCACATTCCGAATGGCATGATGTTCATCATTGGTTTGTTGTCCATAATGTTTCCAATAGGTTTGTTTTGCACCAACGGACGTGTTGGGTCAACCACCATAAACGAGCTTGGTGCCATTCCAAATGAGCACTGCAACATTGCTCCTGCACATACAAATTTACCCATAACGATATATTTTTAATGTTTTTTTAGAGGGGAGAAGGTAGAGGGTAGAAGGTAGAGATATGTTCAACCGTGTTTTTTAGGTAGTTCAGTAATCTCTACCCTCTACCCTCTACCTTCTACCTTCCATAATTCTACCCTCAAAAATTCTACCCACTAATTCTTAATTCTTAACTCTTAATTTTTAATTCTTAATTCTTAATTTTTAACTCCCTTCGCTTCCTCCTCTTTGAGTTTTGCCGAAGGCTTGCCTGCTTGTGCGGCAGATGGAGCGCCCATGCCGTCGGAGATGTTTGGCGACTTGAACGACTTGCCTGCCTGCAGGATGTCGAACTTGCCCGATGGGGCTGTCGTCTCGCCCTTTATTTCTGCCTTGCCGGCAATGGTGGTGTCGCCGTTCAGCTCGTTCTTGCTTGAGCCAGCCGTCAGGTTGCCACCGTCGAGTGTCACCACTGCCTTTGCCTCGCCTTGCTGAATCTCGGCGGTCGTTGTTGCCAACAGTCCCACCTTGTCTGATGCCACCTGCACCATCTTGCTCTTTGTGTTCTTGTCGCTGCTTCCCACAAACATGTTGTCCGCCAGCAATACCATCTGGCTCTCGGCGGCAAGTTCCTTGTCGGTCCGCTTCTCCTTGTCCACGTTCATTGCCGCCACCTTTATGTCCTTCGCGTTAAGCGAGATGTTGCCCGTTGAGTTGCCCTCGGTGTCGGTAGCCTCGGCGGTGATGGTCTCTGCCCTGAAGCTGAACTTGCTGTCCTTCGTCAGTGCCTTCTCCTCTATCTTCTTGTCCTTTAGCTCACTGTCTATCGCCTTCACGCTGAGTGTCTTCGTCACTATAGTCATATCGCCAATGGCAGTGATGTCGCCTTTCTCTCGTTTCTCGTCGAGTTTTGCACTTGCCGTCGATATTCCTATATTCTGCGTGTTGATGCTCAGGTCGCTGTCCTTTATCAGTGCGCCATCCTTGTCGTGTGCCACTATGTTGATGTGTGGCGACTGCACATACAGTCCCGCGCCTTGGTTCTCGCGTATGTTTCCGTCGCCATCTATCGCCTCAAGGCTCATGTTCTCCGACCTTATGGAGACGTAGGCTTCCGTGGATTTGTCGTTGTAGTTTGACTTGTTTTTCTGCAGTTCCTCCTTCATGGCCTTCAGTGCCTCTTTGCGGCGTTCTGTCTCAGCCAACCGCGATATTATGCCTATATGGTTGTTCACTGCAGACAGGAGCATCGCCTCAAGCATTACATACTCGTTGTGCATTTCTGATATGTCTGGCTGACTTGCACGCAGGTGTATCTCCGTGTCGTTGAGGTCTTCCTGCTGTTCCAGCAGCTTGGTGATGTCCTTTATTGCACTCTCCACCGATTTCTTGCTGCTGCTCATCTGGCTTTTCAGGTCGTTAGCAATGTCGTCCAACATCTTCATTTGTCCTTCTATTGCCGATGTCTTCATCGCGTTCGATGGTGTGGCATGTATGTCGAGCGACGTATCGGAGTGTAGCCTTATGCCGTTGGTCGTGCCTGCATGGCTGACGAATGTTCCCTCGTCGTCGGCTGCCTGTAGTGCTATGCCCTTTGCCTGGCACACTATCTCCGACCTTCCGCACACCACGTTCTCCTGTCCGTCAACCCCAGGGTCAACGGCAATGCTCCTTATGCTCGCCGCCCTTTGCGTTATGCTTCCGCCAGCCGACGAATCGCCCACGCCTTCTATCGAGACGTTGTTTGCCCTGATGGTCACGCTTGAGCCACCGCCACCCTCAATCAGGTTGCCGTGCTGGTCAACGTTGCCCAGTATGATGTTCGGCGCTGAGACAATCACCGTGCCGTCGTGGCGCACATAGTTCACGTTCTTCACCGTGTCGTAAAGCTCGTTTCTCAGTCGCAGCACCTCGCGTTTCTGCTCTCGCATTTCCTCAAGGTCTTTCTTCACGCTGCTCTCAAAGCTGTTGAGAGCGTCTTTCAGGTCGTCAAGTATATTTGCCATAGTGCATGTTCTTTTTTAGTTTGAGAAATGGTGTGATAAGTTTCTCGAGAGGCCGATATGAGTCATGTTTGTCACGAGTACCTTGAACCTCAGTTTCATCTGCTCGCCTTGCTCCTCCGCTTTGTCGCGGTCGAAGCTCTCGCCAATGTCTATCAGGTAGCCTTCCACAATCATGCCACCGTCGTAGTTTTCCAGTATTCCCAACTCGTCGTATGTGGCATTGAACACCAGTGAGAACGCCGTGCTGTAGTTTTGGCTCAGCCGCTCGTAGTATGTCCTCATGTTGTCTCTCGACCCAATCCTCACGTCGATGGTCAAGATGCCTCCCGAACTGGTGCCGTATGCTATGCCGTGGGCGTTGCGTGGTCGCTCCAGTGCATAATTGTAGTGCTGCACCACGATGCTGTTTGTGCGCCTCAGTGCCAGTTGTTCCAGCACGTTGTCGGCGAAGAGTGCCACCTTTATATTGTTAGAGTAGTTTACCATATTCTCACTCCTAAATTATTATTTGTTAAACCTGTTTCCAAACTCCGTGTCGTTCACTGAGAAATTAGCCATGCCTATTTTTAGTGTCAGTGTGCGCAGACTGTCCACGCCAATGTTGTAGTTCTCCTCTATACCGAAGCATTGTGCGTCATCGAATGTAATGACGTGCTCCGACACATTGTCGCCCGAGGTGTTAAGTTCCATAAGTTCAAACACTATGCGTCCGCTGCGGTATTCGTTGCTGAAATACCACTCGTGGAGGTCAAGGTCTTCCTTGCCTGGGGCTATCACTGTCACCTCAACGCTGTCGCACCTTGGCAGCGAGTCAGGATGGTATGAGTTGTGGCTTCGTGTAATGCGTGTGTGGTATCTTACCACGAGGTATTCCTTGTTGTAAATCCCCGTCACGTTGTCGCCAAATTGTAGATGAGCTATGATATTCATCGGCTATATCTTTTTAATTCTTTTTCAATTATTTCCAAAGGGAATCCTAAATGATTCAATTTCCCCCATTTTGATTATCTTGTGCGTTTTGTTGCGGATTTTGTGGCGGAATATATCCTAATGCGGCTTGAATAGCTGCTATATCTGGGCTCGGATATGTTACCCATGATTTAGACAAATCATCTAACAACATAGTATTGGCAGGATTGTTTGAAACCAATATCTGTCCTTTCTGCGCTGTTCCCCAAATAGACCGCGGTCCTGCAATTCCATGATAGTTGAACAGTTTTCCATAATTGCCATTTAACAGGGCATCAATGCCTAATCCGAATTGGGAGAAGTTTGTCATACCCAAAGTCAAGTTGTCCACCATGGCTCCAAAAGGATTTGGTTTTGCCTTTTTTGGGGCAAACATTAAGTGACTTACATACTCATCCCATTCCCCGTTTTGGGGATTTTCGGTGTTATAATTAATTGTTTGAATTTGAGGTATACCATTATTATCTACTTGTCTATTTGAGACAAACTTTCCCTTAAAGCCAGACACTATTAAGTTATATAACAACTTCTTTTTAGATTTTGCTTTTATCGGTTGATATACAGCAGAATCATCAATAATGCGTAAGATTTCACAGTTGTTGTCTTCATATTTTAAATCAAACATTGTTTTCTCGTCCCATAGAGAATCCAAGAAACCAGTACTTATGCTCTCGTTAGCATCATTTTTTGACTTTATTATTTTCTTTATAAATTTTACATATGTATTTTTTGCATTGAGTATGTGCTTATATGTATCTTTCGCTTCATTGAAATCTTTTATACTTTGATTGTGTCTTGTTATTTGATCATTAAGAAGGTTGTAATTATGTTCACCAATAAAAGGAGAAGCTTTATCCCATTCTAATAATTTCTCATTATTTTTAATTTTATTGAATATGGCAACATAACAATCATTATCAGCTTCTTCAAGTTTATAGCTGGCTTTGAAACTATCATTATATTGAGCCAGATTCAGCAATAAATTATTTTTTATATGAGCGACCTTATTATTTAAATCAGATAAGTATTGCTGATACTGTATAAAAATAACATCATGTTGACATATAACCAAGCTGATTATTTTTACAAAGTCGATTTCCTCATTGAGTTTCACAAACTTGCCATGATTGAGTACCACTGCATCGGAAACAGTGTTTTTCGGCACGGCAACTCTGCCATTGCCGGCTGTCATAATGGTATTGCGCTTCGATTGTAGTTTCAGCGAACCCTCTACTGGGCGAACTATCATTTCCCACGAGCAGCGCAAAAATGACACATCTGCCAACTTTGTAAACTCCTTTGTCCATGGAGCATATGCCCCGAGAGCAGTTTCTCCTACCGACACTGCACTTGTTATTGCTGCTATACCTACGGAAGTACCGACGGATTTCTTATCAGCTGTCGCATTCCTGATATTGGTGCCTGAGGTTAAGGTCAGGTTATTGCCAGCCTCTATCGACACGTTCTTGCCACGTATCTTCACGTCGCCATTTGGAGCATCTATGGTGATGCCCGTAAACGCCGATATATTCACGTTGCCAAACGGACTCTTCACGTTTATGGAACGTGTCTTTGCCGAGAGGTCCAACTCATACACTCCGTTTGGGTCGCGCAGAGTGATGCCTCCTGTGAATGGTGCCCAGTTCTCATCGATTGCAAGCGAATCTTTCTTTCCAAACCATAGTTTGCCTATTCCTTGAACCATGTTGGCAACAGCTGCCACAGGAGGACACACCATGTTGAGTATCGACGACTTGTCGGTTATGTCGGTAAATGTTATGGCATGACCTTTCGATGAGGCTATCACCTTGCGTTGGAACGATGGACCTAACTTGTTTTTTATCAAGCCTGCTCCAGACGATGGCATTGTGGTGCGTGTAGCCATAAATCCCTCTATGTAAGGCATATCCACGTTCCCGCCCACAAAGTTCACCATCAGGTGGTCGCCAAGTTCAGGCATCATGTTCATTCCTCCGCTCTTGCCACCGACGTAAGGCACGGTGATTCTAAGCCACGGCGAGAAATTGGTTTTTTCTATCTCTTTCTCGGCACCGTCGAGAATGGTCATTATTTTCTCGGTGTCACCATCTACCTGCCAAAGGAATTTCACCCTGACGCGCCCCAGGAGGTAAGGATCCTTCACATCCTTTACCACGGCTTCCTGGGCTTCTGCCTTTCTTATTCTCGGTATGTCGTAGTGTGGAGGGATGGAGGCGGTCATATTAACGGTCACCACCTCCTCAACTTCTTCTTCTTTATCTCCTACTTTTTTTATCTCCTTTTTTTTGTAGCTCTTTGATATCTTAGTGGAAGGGACAACCTCCACATTGTTGCTACGAGTATTGTCTGACGAGATTTCGCCATAAATATGTGTCACGGTGTAGAAATCAGCTAATCCATCGCCAAGGTCAATGGCATTACCAAGATGTAGCTTTGGTATTGTCGATGAATAGTCAAGCTCCACTGTGCTCTTTTGGGCTTTTTCCTCGTTTTTTTCTATTGCATAGTAATCACTATTCATGAGTCCCCCAGTAGGCAATAAACCTACAGAGCCAGCGTATTTCTCTGCAGCTTTCTTGAAATCTCCCTGTAAGCTATCCTTGTTTATGCCTGCATCGGCAATGGCAGAGAGGAAACCAGTAGCTATGGCAGAAGCGGCGGTTTCGGCACTTGTCGCCTTTGTCAACGCGGCGCCAAGCGAGCCGTATGTGAATTTCTCCCAAGCATACATTTTGTTGTAGATGGCATCATTGTCTTCCTCTCTGACCACTCTTTGGAAATCGTCGTTGGTATATTCCATGTTGTAGCTTTGGGGATTATTCTTCGACGCATATTCGCTTATGAGGCTTGAGCTTGGCACGAGGTTCACCTTAATGCCGTGGGTATCCGACAGCGGCACATTGGGATATTTCACGACGATTTGTTTTGTTTCCAAAGTTCTTGCTTCCTTTGCACCCTCCTTTATTCCTAATGTCAATTTGCCCTCATCGTGATAAAGATACTCGCCGCAGCGCACGGCAATGCGTCGCAGGAAATCGTAGAAGCTCTCGTTGTATTGTACAAGGAATGGGAATCGAATCTCAGAAATCTTATCATTGTTCTCACAGTATGTTCTCGCATTTACGAGATTTTTTACGTCGTAGCTCAAAAAAAGCCCTTGGGGTTGATACTCCATGGTGTTGAACAACTTGCCGTTGAATGTGTCACCACAATACACCTTTGAGTATTTGTCAAGCGTCAGCAGGTTGTCACGGCTATAACAGTTGAGCACCACCTTTGTTGGGTTGCTGTTGGATATTACCGTGAAGTCATGCACATAGTAATTGCTGCAAACGTCAATCAGATCTTCTTTGTCAGTTCCCGTGTCTTCCCCAGTGTAACCTAAGAAATAAATAGCAGAACGATTATTGGTAACACTGTCGTAAAGGACGGATTTCAAGGCACTCACAATGCCTTTATTCATAAAAAGAGAATCTTCATTGGAAACACAAGTCAGTTCTACAACAAGTTCTCCTGGCTTAAATATTCTCTTGTCGTATTTAACCGACGAAACAGTCAAACGCAACTCCAATGAACCATATTTCAGAAGCCAGGGTGAACCATTGCCCACACAAAGACATACTTTCTTATCTTCAGCGGAACAACCATACTTCACCGATTTTTCTCCGCCAATATTGGTTGTAGAGAATTCAATGCGCGTAAGCTCTTTGATTCGATCTACAATATCTGTAGCGCTCATTTCTGCCTCATGCGACAATACAACGATTTTTTCCATCATAGTTGATTATGTTTTGGGGTTATTTTCGTGCAAATATAAGACAAATTATCGGTATCGCAAAATATTAAGTAACAAACCGTTGCCTTTTTAACTTTTATTGTTATTTTTGTCGCTAAACGGCACAACGGCAGTCAATTATAGAACCCATCTATACTTTTTTATCTATTATTGACACTATTGTGTCATTTCCTTGGCAGTTACATAATTTTATACTATCTTTGCAGACGATTTATAGAACCCACCTATATTTGAACCGCAGAGTTTAAGAGATTATGAGATTTTTCTCTCTGTGGAAATAATACACTAAAGAAGATACATAATTTAAAACAATAACGTCTATGAAAAAAGTAATCCTATTTGCTATCGCAGCAATGGTAGTGTTCTCGTGCGGAAAGAAAAAGGCAGACGACCCGCTGGCTGACACAGGACGCACACAACGCACTGAAAACCTGTTGAATAATCTTAAGAAACTCTCTGCCGAGGGTTATCTCGTAGGCCATCAGGACGACACGGTCTATGGCATCGGTTGGGTGGGCGACAGCTGCCGATCCGACGTGCAGAGCGTCTGTGGCGACTTCCCTGCCGTGATAGGCTTCGACCTGGGGCATCTTGAGAACGGCGACTCGCTGAATCTCGACGGAGTGCCTTTCGAGCGCATGCGTCAGGAAATAATTCGCCAGTTCGACCGTGGCGGCATGGTGACTCTCAGCTGGCACCTCGACAATCCTCTCACAGGAGGCACGGCATGGGTGGTTGGCGACTCTCTTGCCGAACAGGAGAAACTCACCGTTGCCTCGGTGCTTGAGGGCGGCGAGAAACATGAGGTGTTCCTCGGCTGGTTGGACACCCTCGCCTCGTTCCTCAACTCGCTTGAGACTCCATACGGCGTGAAGGTGCCAGTGCTCTTCCGTCCGTGGCATGAGCATACGGGAAGCTGGTTCTGGTGGGGACAGGATCTCTGCACCACCGAGCAGTATAAGGCACTGTGGAAACTCACCGTGGAGCAGCTCAAACAGCGTGGCGTGACCAACGTGCTATATGCCTACTCTCCTGGCACTGAGTTCAATGGCGACGCCGAGAAATTCCTTGAGCGTTGGCCTGGCGACGAGATTGTTGACGTGATAGGCTTCGACTCCTACTGCACAAACAATGCCGAGGACACGGTGGCTATAAGCAACTATGCCACAAGTCTCGACCTAAACCTCAAGACCCTGTGCGAGATAGCAAAGCAGCACAACGTGGTGCCAGCCCTAACAGAGACGGGAATGGAGAGCCTTGGAAAGGCTGACTGGTGGACTGCCACCCTCATGCCAGTGCTCAACAAATACCCCATCGCCTACGTCCTGCTGTGGCGCAACGCCCACGACAAGGAAGGCCATTTCTACATGCCTTACCCAGGTCAGCAGTCGGTAAGCGACTTCATCCGCTTCTACAACGACAAGCACACGCTGTTTGTAAAGGATGTCAATGGGTTGTATATGTGATCAAGTTGACAAGTATTTCCTCACCACATCTTCAGTCCGCTGCCAGAGTTCCTCTATCAGCGGACTTTCTGTATATTTCCGCTTTAGCTTCTTCACATGGCACGACAGACAGAAGGTGCCTGTCTGCCCTGCCACTTCGGGCGACAGCAGCAGCCACACCGCGGTGGCGGCACCTTGGCGTGGGGTGCGGATGATAGGAGCGAACAAGGCGCGTGTTATTGGGTCGAACCACATCTTGAAATAAATAATGTCGGTGGCAACGATGCCAGGGTCGGCACAGTTCACCGTTATGCCCCTTTCCTTCAGCTCGCGGGCAAGCTTCAAGGTGAACAGTGTGATGGCAAGTTTTGAGTTGCAATAAGGGAAAATGCGCCAGAAGAAACCACGGCAGCCAGTCTCAAAGAACGACGGGAACTTTATCAAGCCCCACATATAGGTAAGCGAGGTCATAGAGACGATGCGGCTTCCACGCTCCATCTTAGGCAGCAGCAGTCGGGTTAGGAGGTAATGTCCCACATAGTTCACGCTCACCGTGCGCTCCAGCCCGTCCTCAGTTATTGTCCTGCCTTCCTGTTCCAACATTCCCGAGTTGTTCATCAGCAGCGCCACGGGTTCCTCACGCTTAAGTATCTCGTCGGCAAAAGCCCTCACGGTCTTCAGCGACGCAAGGTCTATCGGCATAATCTCCACATCGTTGTTTCCCGATTCGCCTACTATCCACTCCCGCTTCGCCTTAGCCCTCTCAAGGTTCTTGCATGCCATTATCACCCTGTAGCCCTCCAACGCCACAGCCCTTGCTATCTCTGAGCCCATACATCCGTCGGCTCCCGTAATGATTGCCAGTTTTTTCATATCTCTATTCTTAAGCCATGCAAAGTTAGCCCTTTTCCCCGACACCTCCAAACATTTCACCATTTTTCTTCTTTCTTCCAACAATGTTTAGAAGATTGAAGAAGTTTTTTTGAAAACCACAGAGACAAGGAGTGAAAGAGATTGAATTGTTAAACGATAACGGTATTAATTGTTAAACGGCAACTATTGTTTTGTGAACTTTTGCCTTCCTTCTTCCTTCGAGATGGTCTCGTGATGCCTTCGAGACGAATTCGGGATGCTCGTTTTTGTTTTCACGCCACAAAATGCACAGCGATAATTGCATATATGCAACTATCGCTGTAAACAATTACATTCTACACATTCGGGAAATAGGTGTCTCACTTACACCTTGCCTAAAAAGAAGCCACAAGTACGGTTAGGCAGACAGTCAACCGTATGGGTCAAAATGAAAAGTCAATGCGACCTAAACTTAACTCAACAACTAAACACACGTTGTATAGTTTGTGCCAAAGTAGGAAAAATGATGCCGAGGAATAAAAAAGTTGCCGAAAAGTTTGGCAGTTTCCTTTTTATTTCTTACTTTTGCCCCCGACATCTGCAAGTATCACCAATTCTTTTGGGGTTACTGAGCCGATAGTGTTTGGCTCTGCATTTGTCTCTATTTATGGAAAAGCGTTCATTCGCTTTGTTTCTGGCGATCAGAAATCTGGACAATTTCTATGTAAAGTCAGGACATAGCAACGATGGATGCTCATGCAAGTAGTTTATACCAAGTATTTCCTTTGCATGCTCATATTGTATGCCTTTTTGTAGAGGTGTATTTATGAATTGTAGGGAATATAGTATATACTCGCCTTGCGTGGGTTCTGCGTTGCCTGTTCAACTTTACAGGGTAGTCCAGAACCTCTGATCGTGGGGCAGGTAAATGTTAGGTTCCCACGCTTCTTTCGTTTATAGACCAAGCCAATAATTATTTGAAAACTGCCAACTCCGAGAACCTATAGGCAAACTAAAAACAAACAATTTATGAAAATATTAAAGTATTCCTTTGTAATTATTATTTCATTTGCTATGATTGCTTGCAGTAGTCACGATGAAAATTCAGAAAACCGCGCAACTAACAAGACAATTAACATCAAGCCTTCGGTGAAATCTATGCAAACAAGAGCTCTTAGCTCTGATGACTTGCAAAACACTTATTTTAATGATGGTGCAAAAATAAATGTTTATCTTACTAATAGTACGACAGTTTCTTCCATTGACAATTTATCTAGCGGCTATGCGACTTACACATATTCACAAAGCTCACATATCTGGACTTCAAGCGTTTCTGGGTTAAAATACCCTGCAGATGGAACTAGTGTTGATGCATTTGGGATTTACCCTGCAACAGTAACAAAAGATAAAACATCCTTTAAAGTGGAGTATGAACAGTGGGATGTTGATAATTATCTGAAAAGTGACTTGATGTATGCATATTCGTCTGGAAATACAGCAATAAATGACCCGATTAATCTTCAATTCAACCACTGTCTGACGAAAATTACCATAAAATTGATACCTTCTGCTGGTATGACAAAAGAAGAAATAACAAATAATATTGGTGATATGTATATTGATAATATAACTCAAAATGCTACTTTAAGTTTCTCGGACAATAAAATTACTGCAACAGCTTCTGGAGACCAAAATGGAGGTGTTTGTATTTCAGGCTCTGATTGTTTTAGTACAGAAGGTGTTTCTTGTATAATTATTCCTCAAAGAATACCCTCTGGCACCCAACTATTTTCAGTAGATGTTGCTGATAAATATTATTTCTATACTACAGATCAAGAAATAACATTTAATGAAGGAAAAGAATACATATTTACTATTACACTTGGAGATAGATCAATAACAAGCTCATACCACAATGTAAAAGATTGGATACCAGAGGATAAAATTGGAACAGCTCTATAAGGGTAAGCATTAACAATATTCATTTGATTTAAACCTCCGCGAAGGTCAGTTGTCGGGAAGCGTTCCGTGGCTGGCCTTCCTTTTTTAGTTTATTGAACTTTGCTTTTCCCTTCGGCCAGCGACCGTTGGTTCCCACCCTTTAATGTAGTTGAATATCTATCGGCAACGCCCACACCCCCAGTTGCTGCACATTAAAAGGGCTGAATACCATGTAGCGATTCCGGCACCAGCCCTTTATCGTTTTAGTCCTCTGCCCCAAGCCCCTCTTTTGCGAAGAAGGCTTCAACGGCATATAGCGGGATGTTCTCCATCCATTGCTGGTCGGCGTATGGCAACATTGAGCATCGTAAAGCCTTTAGGGAATATGACGCGAACTCTTTGTTTACGAATGTGGTCAACGATTTCGAACGGACGTTTACCTCTGCCTTAACCTCTATAGGTATGACACGTTTGCCACCTTGTACGACAAAATCTACCTCAAGGGGAGAATTGACCTTGCTGTAATAGAAAATGTCGTCAGCAATAGTGTCCGAATTCTCCAAGGACTTTATCTGGCTCATGACGTAGTTTTCTGTAAATGCGCCCTTGAATTCGGTAAATTTTTGATTTGTATGCAAAGTTGCTGATTATAAATGAAATATGCAAGCTTTTCACATTTTTATGAACGTTCAAATCATGAAAAACCACATTTTTATGAACGTTCAATAGCTGAAAAACCACATTTTTATGAACATTGGGCTTAAATTTGAATGTTATGTTCAATAACCTGTTATTAGTTTTTTTGTTTCATTGTTTTGCTCATGCTTAATCACATGACAAATTCAAACTATTAGGGAAACAAGAAGCCCGACCTCGCGAGAAGTCGGGCTAAATTTCGATATTTACGGTTTACTATTCTAAACGTTGAGTTTCCAGACGCAACCGTCCTTGGTGTCCTTTACCTCAAATCCTGCGATTTTGAGGGCATCGCGGATTTGGTCGCAGGTAGCCCAGTCCTTGTTGGCGCGGGCTTTTGAGCGTAGCTCGAGAACCATATCCACCACCTTGCCGAAAGCTTCCTCGCGAGCCTCGTTGCTGCTGCCCTTGTCGTCGGTCAAGCCGAGAATGTCGAAAGCGAAGAGGCGCATGGTCTGCTTCAACTCGTCGAGACACTCAGCACAGATAGTTGCCTTGTGGTCGATCAGCTTGTTCACCACCGAGCAAGCCTCGAACAGATGGCTTATTACCAATGGTGTGGCGAGGTCGTCGTTCATGGCATCGTAGCACTTTTGGCGCAGTTCCTTCACCACACGCTTTGTGTCGGCGTCACATTCTGCCTGTGGCTGTATGCGGTCGAGGTCGGAAAGACCGTTCATCAGTCGCTCCAGTCCCTTCTCGCTTGCCACGAGAGCGTCGTTTGAGAAATCGACGGTGCCGCGGTAGTGTGCCGAGAGGATGAAGAAGCGGATTGCCATTGGACTGAACGCCTGCTTCAGCAGTTCGTGATTGCCTGTGAAGAACTGCTCCAACGTGATGAAGTTTCCCAACGACTTGCCCATCTTCTGTCCGTTGATGGTTATCATGTTGTTGTGCATCCAGTACTTCACCATAGGCTCGCCTTGACTTGCCACAGCCTGTGCTATCTCGCACTCGTGGTGTGGGAAGACGAGATCCATGCCTCCGCCGTGGATGTCGAACTGACGGCCGAGATATTTGCGTCCCATTGCCGTACACTCGCAGTGCCAGCCTGGGAATCCGTCGCTCCAAGGACTTGGCCAGCGCATGATGTGCTCAGGCTGCGCCTTCTTCCAAAGGGCGAAATCAACCTGGTTGTGCTTCTCCCCAACACCGTCAAGCTCACGGCTGTTGTTGATTACGTCGTCGAGGTTGCGTCCGGAGAGTATGCCGTATTTGTGGTCGCGGTTGTATTTCTCAATGTCGAAATACACGCTGCCGTTGCTCTCGTAGGCATAGCCGTTGGCGAGAATCTCCTTCACAAGCTCTTCCTGCTCGATTATATGGCCAGTGGCGTGTGGCTCGATGCTTGGAGGCAGCACGTTGAGAGCCTTCATGGCATCGTGGTAGCGGTTGGTGTAGTGCTGTGCTATCTCCATTGGCTCCAACTGCTCAAGGCGTGCCTTCTTCTCTATCTTGTCGTCGCCCTCGTCGGCATCGTGCTCAAGATGGCCCACGTCAGTGATGTTGCGGACGTAGCGCACCTTGTAGCCAAGGTGCTTCAAATAGCGGAATAGCACGTCGAAGGTGATGGCAGGACGTGCATGACCGAGGTGTGGGTCGCCATAGACTGTGGGACCGCAAACATACATGCCCACGTTGGGCGCATGGATTGGCTCGAAGAGTTGCTTGCTCCGGGTCAGGGTATTGTAAATCAATAGTTTCTGTTCCATATATTTCTCTCCTTAATAAATTTCGGATGCAAAATTAATGAAAAAAAAACAAACGGCAAAGAAAAGAGGGGAAAAAGTGGATTATTCTCCCCTCCACGAAGGTGGGGAAAGCACCTTGTGGGTGAGCCATTCCTTTGTGTTGCGGCTGATGTCGCGCTTGGGCCATGGCACTGCAATGACTATGAGGGCACAGACGAGACAGCCGTAGATGGTCCATCCCGCCATCTCCTTTATGGTGGTGAGAGTGGCTTGCACCTGCACCTTGCCCTTTGTGGATATGGATGCCATTTGCTGTGCCTCGGTCTCGCTCTTGCCCTGATACATCATGCCCCGCGCAGTCTGGTCGTAGTTGGCAGCCACGGGCTGGTTCATGCGGTCGTATTCCTGGGCATAGCGTGTGATATAGTGCTGCTGTCGGTGTTGGAACACGTTGGTATATAGGGCGGAGCCAATGCCAGGGGCAATGATCATGCGTACGGTGAGCATGATGCACACCCACGTTGACATAAGGCGGTAGGGCATACGCTGGTTGGCATATACGGCGGTGAGCGAGTAGAGTAGCATCATGCCTGTGGCACGGATGATGACCGGCCACTTCATTCGCTCATACATTCCGTCGGTCTGCACCTCAAAATACATATAGAGGGCAGCAAGTCCGATGAACACGAATCCCAAGGAGAAGAGCCATTTAAGATGTATGTGCTTGGCACTGGCAAAGACGGCAAACACAAGTCCAAGGAAATAGCCCACGAGAGTCCAGTTGCCCAGCTCGGCAATCTGCAGGTTGTCGCACTTCATGCCCACCCCGACAAAGATGTTGACAAACATCTGGCTTGAGTTGAGTATCATAAGTCCGAGGAAAAGCAGTATGCCGCCCTGGATGCTCCGCCATTTCAATGCCTCAAGCACGAAATAGGGCGACTGGCGGTTTTTTTCCAAATAGAAGAAGAGTAGGGTAGAGACGATGCAGATGACCGTTGACCAGCGTATCGTCGGGTCGTCGTACCAGTCGAGTGTCTTTCCATATACCATTATATATATAAAGGAGCAACACATGGCAGAGAATACCACCACGTTGCCGAACTTTGAGAACGACAGAGGCGGATGCTTGGTGGGATAGGGATTGAACGGCATGGCTATGAGCGTGATGAGCACAGCCACGAGCATCGACGCCATCATGGCATAATAGACATACTGCCACTCGTAGTAGTAGGCAAACCATGCGGTGAGCCAAGTGCCTATCTGACCGAGCACCATGAAGAAGAAATAGATGGTTGGCATCGACGTGGTCTTCTCGGTGTCGAGCTTGTCCCATCCCTCCTCGTCGAGTGGCTCGTTGCCTGCCGTAAGGTTGTTCGTTGCCTCGATGTGGAACCCATATTTTATGAGAGTGAACAGTGTGGTCATCAGCAGTGTCTGTCGCACGAAACCCATTATAAGGCTACATAGACCAAGCACGAAGACGCTCTCGGTGCGGGCACAGACGTAGCTGAGCACAATGAGTATAGGGAAGCCGATAAGGCTCATCAGCTTCTGACGGCGAAGGCACACCACGGTGTAGAAGAACGGCGAGAAAGCCGCCATTCCCACAGAGGTGACGAAACCGACAAAAGAGATATGTTCTGATTGGATGCCAAGTCCTCCCACCATCTCGCTGCTATTTGCCGAATAGACTCCACTAACAGTCATTATAGGTATGAAAAGCACTATCAGAAAGATGATTCCGAGAGGCTTGGGCACCCAGTCGTAGAACGGGAAATTCTTGTTCATAGCGTTATTTTCTCTCCGCTTTCACTATCACCATCATTCCTGCCGCAAGGCGTGCGTTGTCCTCCTTGGAGAGGTTGACGAAGTCGATGCGTACCGGCACACGCTGCTGGATCTTCACGAAGTTGCCCGCAGAGTTGTCGGTGGGCACGAGCGAGTATTTTGAGCCCGTGGCACCGGAGATGGCTGTCACCTTGCCCTCAAACTCCTTGTCGCTCAGCGCGTCAACTGTCATGCGCACCTTTTGTCCCACATAGAGGTTCTCAACCTGTGTTTCCTTATAGTTGGCAATGACCCACTTCTGCGACTCTGGCAGGATGTAGGTGATGGTCTGTCCGGCATTTATATACTGTCCCTCCTCCAACGAGCGGCGACCAAGCTTTCCGTCGCATGGAGCCGTAACGACACAGTAGGAGAGGTTGAGTTTCGCCATTTCCAACGCGGCAGTGGCACGCTCTATGGCTGCCTCGGTGTTGGCTATTCGGTTGCTGACCTCGTTAACGCCCGAATAGGCAGCCTTCTGCTGGCGGCGTGTGGCATCGAGACGTTTCTTCGTGGCGGCATATTCCGTTTCAATCTGCTCAAGCTGAATTGGTGTCGCAGCGTTTCGCTCCACAAGGTTCTGGTAGCGCTGGCGGTCTTTCTCCAGTTTGGCAAGGCGTACCTCTATCTCGGCTATCGATGCCTCATAGACGTCGGCAGACTTCTCCGTTGTCTGTTTCGTGGCACCCATTACGGTCTTTCCCGCCATGGCATCCTTCAGTGCAGCCTCAGCCTCCATCACACGGATGCGATACTCGCTGTCGTCGAGCACGAGCAGCGTGTCGCCTTTCTTCACGTCCTGATGTTCGGTGAAATATATTTTCTTGATATAGCCAGTGGCACGCAGGTTCACTGGTGAGAGATATTGCTCCACCTGTGCGTCGTTGCTCGTCTCGTTGTTCTTGAAATCGAGGAACATACACACCACTTCTATCAGTCCCCACACGAGTATTCCCACTCCAATGAGGCTGACTATCATTTGTCTTACACGTTGTTTCTTCAGTTTCCTTGCCTTCTCTTCGGCAGTCATTTGCTTCTCGTTTTCTTCCATTGTTATTGTTGTTTATTTATATTAATTATTGAGGAGAGAGGAGTGGGGAGAGAGAAGTGAGAATAGTGAGAGCCTGGAAACTGCGCAGTGCAGTAATCTCACTCCACACTCCTCTCTCCTCACTCCTCATTCAAAACATTACTCCGTCAACTTCTCCAACTGTCCTGTAAGTTTCAGCACCGCGAGGTTTGACACCTGATAGTTGTAGTGGGCGGTGAGATAGTTGTTTTGGGCGTCGCTCATGCTCATCTCGTCCTGTAGCACCTCCACCATTGAGGCAATACCCTCACGGTAGCGGTCAACAGTCACTCCGTAGATGTCCTCTGCCAAACGGTAGTTGTCGCGCTGCTTGTTGTAGTTGCGGCGGTTGTTGGCAAGGTCGTTCACGGCGTTGGCATACTGTGTCTGCATGCTCTTGAGGGCATTCTCGTATGACAGCTTGGCGTTGTCGATGTCCGCCTGTGCCTTGCGTATCTTTGAGCGTTTCTCAAATCCGTCGAACACAGGGACACGGAGCGAGATGCCAATGCCGTCGGAACGATACCAGTGGTTTGACTCGCCAGAGTGGAACCAGTTCTTGAACTTGTCGGTGTAGGCGGTGTAAGCCCAGTTGGCGCTGAGCGCGAGAGTTGGCAGATAGCCATCCTTCGCCAATTTCTTCTGCTGTTCTGCCAGTGAGAGCTTCTTCTGCATCAGTTGCAGCTCATAGAGTGAGGTGCTCAGTCCTGCGAGTTCAGCCGCCTCAATGGTGTTTATTGCCGCCTCCGCTACCAAGAAGTCTTTCTCAAGCGGATAGTCCATGATGTATTTCAGCATGTTGTACTGCTCGGCGAGCATGGCTTTGGCGTTGTCGAGCTGTACGGTGACATTCTCAAGGTTGACGTTCACCCTTTTCAGGTCCACCTCCAGTGCCATGCCGTTGTCGTAGAAAGCCTTGGTGATGTCGCGCAGCTCGGTCAGTCGCCTTATGTTGTCGCTAACGAGTTGCACCTGTTCCGTGGTGTTCTGGATGAGATAGTAGGTCTTGCTGATCTGCACCATCAAGTCCTCACGCGCCTTCTCGTAAGACAGCTGGTTGAGCTGGTCGAGGGTCTTTGCTATTTCCACTGCTGTGAGTGCCGTTTGGCTGTAGAGTGGCATTTGAAGCTGCAGGGCAGCAGAGGAGTTGTACTGCAGTGTCTTCGTCACGTTGTAGAGTTTGCCGTAGGCAGTTCCGTCGGTGACCGACACTGGTGGGTCGAAGTTGTCGTTGAGCGATGCTCCAAAGTTGATTTGTGGCAGCAGTCGTGCACGGTTCTCGCTGATGTTGTGCTTACCCTTGACAATCTCGCCTTTGGCAACCTTCAACGACAGGTTGTTCTCAATGCCGATGTTCAGGCATTGCTTTAGCGTCAGCTTTTCTTGTGCTCCAACAGGGTGGCAGAAAAGCATCAAAGTAAATGTGAACAGTAACAATTTCATATCTTTCTATCTAATTCGGTGTGCAAAGTTATAGGTTTTATCCCAATAATTAGTATTCACATCTTACCACAAACTATTCATATTTTCCTTTTTTGACTGTTTTGTGTTCTTTTTGTAGCTTAAAATGTGTGTTTCACATACTTTTTCTGCTGTTTTGTTTTGCGTAATAAGTGTTTTTTTACTACTTTTGCATCGAAAAAAACGACAACCGATGACAAGAATCTTGCTGGCATTAGCCATTGCCATATCGTCCACGCTGTTCACCTCTTGCGGCAGGCAGCAGGCTGACACGCCGTCGCGGAAGTTCACCATTGACGTGCTGAACGGCTATTCCCCCGTGAAGAACCAAGGGCGAGGTGGCGTGTGCTGGATTTATGCCATGCTCGCAACCGTGGAGACAGAGCACATCATGCGTGGCGACTCGGTGAATCTCTCGCCCGACTATATTGTCAGGCAGATGCTTTGCGAGCAATATCGCCGACGTGTGCTGACAGCAGGGGCTGAGCCAATAGTAGAGCGTGGCACGGCTCCAGAGTTGCTGCGCCTTGTGGCTGCTTACGGGGCAATGCCTTTCGACAGCTATTCGCGCTCAAGGAAGAGTGAAAACCCTATGGTTGATGTTGGTATCCTTGCGCGTAAGACCCAGTCCATTGCCGACCGTGCCGTGGCGAGTGGCGTAGCACCATCGCGCCTCATGCCGCTGCTTGACACCATGCTCGACGAGAGCCTTGGCCCACTGCCGCCCCATGTCTATATGCTGGGGGCGGAATACACTCCAGAGGAGTTCGGACGCAGCGTTTGCCGAGAGGAGGAATACTTGGTGCTAACCAGTTTCACCCATCATCCGTTTGGCGAGGACATTGACCTTGAGTTGCCTGACAACCACAGGCACAACTTGTTCCACAACGTGCCCATCGACACCCTCGTGGCAGCAGTTGACCGAGCCGTGGCTGGAGGGCATGGCGTTTGTTGGGAAGGCGACATCAGCGAGCCTGGGTTTTCCTTCAGCCGTGGAGTGGCAGAGCTTGACGGGAAAGCCGACGTGAGCCAGCGACAGCGCCAACAGCAGTTTGAGACCCGAAGGACAACCGACGACCACTGCATGTCGATTGTAGGCATTGCCCACGACAGCAGCAACCGCCGCTACTACATAATGAAGAACTCGTGGGGCACGTCGAATCCCTACCACGGACTCGTATATATGTCGGAGGCATATCTCCGCCTGAAAACCATAGCGGTTGTAGTGGCTAAGGAAGATGAAAAGGAGGAAATGCTTGCAGGACAGGAGAAAACTAAGTAAATTCGCAGATGATATGGACTGGCATAGGATTATAGAGGACAAGAAAGTGCGGCAGTTTGTGCGCTTTTGCTGCGTAGGAGTGGTGGCGGCGGGAATACACTACGCCGTCTATTATGCCGTGCAGCTAATAGCCACGAGCAGCTTTTGGCTCAATATGGCATATACCGTGGGATATGTGGTGAGCCTTCTGTGCAATTTCTTCATGACGACATACATCACTTTCCGCTCAAAGGCATCGGTGAAGAGGGCTGCAGGCTTTGGCGGCAGTCACCTGGTGAATTATCTCATCCACATTGTCCTCTTCAACCTCCTCATTGCCTTGAATGTTCACCGCCTATTGGCTCCCATACTGGTACTGGCAGTCGCCGTACCTACCAACTTCATGATTCTGAGGTGGGTTTACGGGAAGAAGTAATCAGTTCCAGAAGCCTCTCTACTGCCTCTTCCTCAGGAATGTTCTTCGCTATGCACTCCTTCTTCCTATAGAGTGATATCTTGCCACGTCCAGCCCCGACATAGCCGAAATCGGCGTCTGCCATCTCGCCCGGACCGTTCACGATGCAACCCATGATGCCGATTTTCAGACCCTTCATGTCGCGTGTTGCCTCTTTTATGCGGGCTATTGTGGAACGTAGGTCGTAAAGTGTCCTTCCGCAGCCTGGACAACTGATGTATTCGGTCTTTGTGGTGCGGAGGCGTGCTGCCTGCAATATGCCGAAAGCCGTGTCGGCAATGTCGCATGAGGGCAGGTCGCCATCGTTCATCAGCCATATTCCATCCACAAGTCCGTCCATCATGAGTGCTCCCATGTCGGCAGCTGCCTCTAATTGGAAATCGCTTTTCTCTGCCTTGTTGTGGCTATATGCTTGGCAGAAAACTACTGGGTTTCCCACTCTGGCAGCCATCATCTCATGCACAATGGCACGCTGCTCGCCAAGACGGTTCTGATGGTTGCTCACGCTCACCACCACTACATTGGGATTGTGGCGCAGGCAAGCTATGTATTCCTCCGTAGGCACGCCGAAAGGCAATACCACGAACTTCAGCGATGCGCGGCAAGAGCTTACGAATGGCAGGGCATTGTAAGGGAATATTGGGTAAGTGTTTGGTTTGCCGTCCCACGCCTGGAAATCGATGAGGAATCTCTGGGAGGTGAGAGGTGAGGGGTGAGAGGTGAGAAGTGAGAGATTACTGCCTATGTAGATATAGTCAGGACTCTCAGCGCCTTCTGTAAACACCAGGTCGTCAGAGGTATTCGCATTTGTGATAACCACTGGCACATTGTCGGCACCGATGTTTTCCACTGCCGTCGTAGTGCGGCGGTCGGGATGAAGCCAGTCGAAACTCTCTGCCTCGTTTGCGGGAATCATGGTGTGTCCCTTGCGGCGGGTGATATAGTCCACCAAATGGCGGGCAACGGGAATCTCTGCCTCTGGCTCCTCGCTCAGCGACACGCGTATGGTGTCGCCAATGCCGTCGGCAAGCAATGCGCCTATTCCCACGGCACTCTTTATTCTTCCGTCCTCGCCCTCTCCAGCCTCGGTCACGCCAAGGTGCAGCGGATAGTGCATGTCCTCAGCATCCATCTGGCTGACAAGCAGACGTACGGAGCGCACCATGACAACGGTGTTGCTCGCCTTGATTGAGATTACTACATCGCCAAACTGCTGTCGCTTGCAAACGCGCAGGAACTCCATGCAGCTCTCCACTATTCCCTCTGGTGTGTCGCCATAGCGCGACATTATGCGGTCGCTCAGTGAGCCGTGGTTCACGCCTATGCGCACTGCGGTGTGGTTCTCGCGGCAGATGTCGAGGAAGGTGGTGAAACGCTTCTCCAATCGGTCCAGTTCGGCGGCATACTCCTCTTCGGTGTATTCAATGTGCTTGAAAGTGCGTGCGGGATCGACATAGTTGCCTGGGTTGACCCTCACCTTCTCGGCATATAGGGCGGCAACGTCAGCCACGTTGGGATTGAAGTGTACGTCGGCAACGAGCGGTGTCTGGTAGCCATCGGCACGCAGTTGGGAATTGATGTTGCGCAGGTTCTCTGCCTCACGCACGCCCTGTGTCGTGAGTCTGACATATTCGCCCCCGGCATCCACAATGCGCTTAGTTTGGGCAACGGAGCCCTCGGTGTCGGTGGTCGAGGTGGTGGTCATCGACTGCACGCGTATTGGGTTGTCGCCACCCATAGGGGTAGAGCCAACGTGTGTGACGCTCGACTGTCGGCGAGTGTAGTTGAACAGGTTAATTTGTCTTGAACTCATATTTCACTTCAGCCAAATCGCGGTTTGCCTTTTCGATTTTCTCCTTCAGTGTTGATTTGTAGTCGGCGAGTCGCTTTGCTATGTCCTCATCGGCGAGAGCCAGCATCTCAACGGCAAGGATGGCGGCGTTTTGCGCACCATTGACACCCACTGTCGCAACAGGAATGCCGGGAGGCATCTGTATGATGCTGAGCATGGCGTCGAGTCCGTCCAACATTCCCTTGATTGGCACTCCAATGACTGGCAACGTGGTGCTTGCGGCTATTACGCCAGGCAGTGCGGCTGCCATTCCCGCCGCGGCAATTATCACCCTTATGCCACGCTCCTTGGCTCCACGTGCGAATGTCTCCACGGCATCTGGAGTGCGGTGTGCGGAGAGGGCGTTTACCTCGAAGGGCACCTTCATCTCATCGAGGAACTTACATGCTTTTTCCATTACGGGCAGGTCGCTTGTGCTGCCCATGATAATGCTAACTATTGGTTTCATATTGTCATATAATTAATATCGTCAGTCCTACAGCCACACCCACGACAAAACCTACTACAACCTCGCTTAGGGAATGTTGGCGCAGTATCATGCGGCTCGTGCCCACTACGCCGGCAAGGATGATGGTGGCGCAGAGCCACGGAATGGGGTTGAAGCCGAAGATGCCGGCAAAGGCGAAGAGCGCGCCCACCACGCCGCCGATGGCAGCCGTGTGGGTGCTGATTTTCCACCATGCGTTCACTATGGCACACACTATCTGTATGCCCAGGGCGGCAATGACTATGCTCGACATGAAGTGTGGTATGTGTATTGTCTTCAATATATAGACGCAGGTGAAATAGCTCATGATGGAGAGCACATAGGGCACCATGCGTCGCTCACGCTGTCCCAGCTCGATGAGTGTCCAGCGCTGGTGGCGGCGGTAGATGTGGATGAGCAGTGTGGGCAGCAGTATGGTGAAGAAATAGACAATGGCGATAACCACCGTCTTGTACATAAACGGCAATAGGCTGAGATAGCTGAGCGAGAAAAGCGCCAGCAGTCCCAGTGTAGGCAGATAGAAGGGCGTGAACAACAGGCTCATCACCCTTGCCGCAATAATTATCTTCTTGTTGTATCTCATTCCTTTCTCATTCTTGCAATGGGGAATCCCATCAGCTCACGGTATTTTGCCACCGTGCGGCGGGCTATGGGGAAACCGCGCTCTGCCATCATCTGTGCAAGGGTCTCGTCGTTGAGGGGCTTTGTCTTGTCCTCGCCCTTTATCAGTTCCTCAAGAGCTGCCTTTATGCTGCGTGTTGACAGTTCCTTGCCGTCGTCGGTCACGTAGCTGTCGCTGAAGAAGTGGCGGAAGGGGAAGATGCCCCATCGTGTCTGTGCGTATTTCCCGTTGCACACTCTCGACACCGTGGAGATGTCAAGCCCTGTCTTCTCTGCTATGTCCTTCAGCCTCATGGGTTGCAGCGATGTGTCGTCGCCATCCTCGAAGAAGCGGTGTTGCCAGTGGATTATTGCCCTTACGGTCATCGTCAGAGTGTTGCGCCGGATCTTTATAGCGTCGATGAAGCGCTGTGCGAGGTCAACCTTGTTGCGGACATATATCAATGCCTCGCGCATCTGGCGGCTCATCGTGTCGGCATTGCCCTGGTCCTGTCTCACCATGTCGAGAAACGACGGGGTGATGGAGAGTTCGGGTATGTCGCTGTTGTTGAGGGCGAAAGTCACCGTGCCGTCATCGTGCGTGTCGATATACACGTCGGGGGTTATCTGGTGTATTGTCTCCCCGCCCATTATTCCACCGAGTGATGACCCCGGCTTCGGGTTCAGCTTGCGCATCTCCTCGTACAGCCGTTCGGCGGTGGAGTCGTCGAGTGCCATCTCGCGCTGGATTTTCTTCCAGTGCTTCTTTGTGAACTCTTCGTAGTATTCGTTGAGCACCCGCTTCATCAGTGTCTTCTCGGTGGAGTCCTCGCGCCTGTCAATTTGTATCATCAGACATTCCTTCAGCGAGCGTGCCCCTATGCCTGCGGGGTCGAAGTCCTGCAACTTTTTCAGCACTTGCTCTATCTCGCGTTGGTTGACGTCGATGTCGTTGTATATGGCAAGCTCGTCGGCAATGGCCAACGTCGATTTGCGCAGCCATCCGTCCTCGTCGAGCGAGCCAATGATGTATTCCATTATCTCACGCTGTCGTGGCGTTAGCACGGTCTCCATCATCTGCATCGTCAGCGAGTCGTAGAATGTCTCGCCCGGCTCGTAAGAGAGTTCGTTGTGGCTATCGTAGTATCCACCATTATTATTATATACAGGCAAGTCCTCGTCGTCCATGCCGAGGTTGTTTAGCGCGTCGTCAAGCTGCGATTGCCTTTCCTCACGCTCACTAATAGTCTCGAAATCGTCATCCTGGTCGTTGCCCTGCGAGTCGTCGTATGTGTCTTCATGCTCGTCAAAATGGTCGTCGGGCTGCATCGCCTCTAAGGCTGGATTGTCGTCCATCTCCGTCTTGATGCAGTCAGCCAGCTGAGCCACAGGGAGTTCTGCCAGACGCGCCTGTAGGAGTTGCATCTGGTTGACGCTCGTTGTCTGCTTGAGTGCCTGTTGCTGTTTCTGAGTCTGTACCTGACTTTGTGCCATTCTCTTTCTTTTTTGGGGCAAAATTACTACTAAAATTCGATTTGACGAAAGAAAAGGTAGTTTATTTTCATTTAATTTTGTGTTTCTATCATTTTATAGTAATTTTGCAGCGACAAAAACAAAGAAAAAGATGAAAGTACTATTAGTTAACGGCAGCCAACATCATCATGGCTGCACTTACACCGCCTTGCAGGAGGTGGGAGCCGAGCTTCAGAGGCAAGGCATCGAGACAGAGGAGTTCTGGTGTGGCAACAAGGCAATCATGGGGTGTATAGGTTGTGGACGTTGCGGCGCGACGAAGCGTTGCTGGTATGGTGAGGACACCGTAAACGCCTTCCTTGAGAAGGTGGCTGAGGCCGACGCTTTCGTGTTTGGAACCCCAGTGCATTTTGCCGGTACGTCGGGTTTCATAAAGCCTTTCATGGACCGCGCTTTCTGCTCCAAGGCAGCCATGTTCTTCAACAAGCCGGCGGCTGCCATCGTCAGCTGTCGTCGTGGTGGAGCCCAAGGTGCGTTTGAGGACATGAACCGCTATTTCACCATTGCCTGCATGCCAGTGGTGTCGTCGAAATATTGGAATGAGGTTCACGGCAACACTCCAGACGAAGTGCGACAAGACCTTGAGGGAATGCAGACCATGCGCCAGCTCGCACGCAACATGGCATGGATGCTCCGCTGCATAGAGGCAGGAAATAAAAACGGTGTCCCATTGCCTGAGCACGAAACACCGATAAAGACGAATTTTATTAGAGGGTAGAAGGTAGAGGGTAGAAGGTAGAGATATGCTCTTCCCTTATTATCTCGGCAGTTCAGTAATCTCTACCCTCTACCCTCTACCCTCTACCCTCTACCTTCTACCCTCCAAAATTCCTCTACCCTCTATTAACTTTTGTTGCCTTCACAAAATACACTATCAACAGCAGGTATGCTGCTAACGATACTATCTCGCTCAGTGGGTTTGCCCACCATGCAGAGTAGTCGAAGGAAACATCGTAGAAGCGGAGGAGGGCACTGAGGACACCCATCAACGCACCACCGGCAATGAAGCCCGAGGCTATTAGGTTGCCCTTCTCGCCACGCTCCTTGTTCACCTCGGGATTCTTCGAGCGTGTGGTGACATACCAGTTTATCGCACCGCCTACGAGCAGTGGTAGGTTGAGCTCCATCGGGATGAACATTCCGAGAGCGAAAGCCAATGCGGGAATCTTGAATACGGTGAGCAATATGGCTATCACGGCACCTATAGCATAAAGTGCCCAAGGTGCGCCAATGCCGTTCATCAGTGGGTCAATCACCGCTGCCATGGCGTTAGCCTGTGGTGCGGCAAGCTGACCAGAGGCGAAGCCGTAGGTCTCGTTCAGCAGCATCATCACGCCGCCCACGGTGGCTGCCGAGACAAGCGTGCCGAGGAATTTCCACGACTCCTGCTTCTTTGGCGTAGTGCCGAGCCAGTAGCCTATCTTCAGGTCGGTGATGAAAGCTCCTGCCATGGAGAGTGCCGTACACACCACGCCACCCATGATGAGGGCTGCCACCATGCCGCCAGTTCCCCTCATGCCCACAGCCACCATCACCACTGAGGCAAGGATGAGCGTCATCAGCGTCATTCCCGACACGGGGTTCGTGCCCACTATGGCTATGGCGTTTGCTGCCACTGTGGTGAAGAGGAAAGCTATCACCGCCACGAGCACTATGCCCACGATGGCAAACGTGAGGTTGCCCTCCATCACTCCAAACCAGAAGAACAGGAAGGTGA